>CAZDNS010000010.1:0-44857 GCA_964506845.1 uncultured Planctomycetia bacterium
GTCATCCTTTGTGGCTCTTATGAAGTAGGAGCCGTCCCAGGCGTAGCGGTTGAGGGATTTTTTAAGCGAAAAGGCGCTTTCCAGATATCCCTTTGATAAGTCAGGCTTCTTTATGAGCTCGCATAGTTTTGAAAACTCAATCAATACATAATACAGATAATGGCCCAACCACACACTCTCGCCCCTCCACTTAGGGCCAACATTGCTCAAGCCGTCATTCCAGTCTCCTTCTCCAATTAAAGGAAGTCCGCGCTTGCTGAATCGGGATAAAACCTTGTCTATTGCCTTCTTCATATGAGCAAAAAGGCTTTCCTCGGGAGCATCTAAATGAGTTCTCGTAGAGTTTTTTATATTTATCAAGGGCTCATCCTGAGGCCGTAAGGCAGAAGGATCTTTGAGATCCCTCGCTTCGCTCGGGATGAGGGGCCGGTGAAAACTCCCTGACCCCCCGTCTAAATAAGATATATTCTCATTTAGTATATTCAAATCATTTGTTTCTTTTATGTAGTCTATAACCACAAAGGGAAGCCATAAGAGGTCATCTGTATGAGCGCTCTTTGCCCCTCTTTCGGTTATAGGGTTCCACCAGTGCTGGACAACTCCGTCGCTGAACTGATGGGCAGCATGCAATAAAATCTGTTTTTTTGTGAGTTCGCTTTTAAGCGGAAGAAGCGCCAGGCTATCCTGAAGCTGATCGCGGAAGCCATACGCCCCGCCTATCTGGTAATAGGCTGTCCTTGCCCAGAGCCTGCAGGATATCGCCTGATATTTCAGCCAGGTATTTACAAGTATGTCTAAGTGTTTATCGGGCGTGGAGATAGAATTCTTATCCAAAATATCCTCCCAGAAATCCTTTAAATCCTCAAATGCCTTATCTACCTTATCTTGAGTTTTGTATTTTTTTATAATCTCCTCTGCTTTTGATTTTGTTTTAGAAACTCCCAGGATAAATATAAGTGTTTTCTCCTCGCCTACCTCAAGTTCCAGATTTATATGAAGGCTTGCAATAGCGTCAAGCCATTTCCCCTCTGCTGGAGTGCATATACCGTTTTCGATTGCCTTGGGATTCATAAACGTCCTGTACATACCTATAAAGGCTTCCTTATCAGTGGTAAAAGAGGAGGGTTCCTGATTCAGACTATGAAATGCGGTATAGTCCCATTCACGGTTCATATAGTTGTCATTTTCATCCGGAACCTGCCATAGCCTCTTTGTGGCAAATATCGCCTGCAGGTTTTTATTATAAGAGGTTTCGATAAATGTCCGATGAAATTCCCTATGCCAGTCAGGATATTCTCCCAGGCACAATTCAACGTAAGAAAAAACCCCTATGCTTCTTTTATAAGGGCTTAGATTTTTTATCCTTACCTGCCATATCTCCGCATCTTCGGTTGGTGGTATAAATATAAGAAGACTGCTTTCAATTTCCTTATATCTGGATTTAACCTGGGAATAACCTATCCCGTGCCTTACTTCGTAAAAATCCGGCCAGAAGCAGGTAGGCTTATAACCTAACGACCAACTGCTTCCCGTCTTATTATCCCTTAAATATATAAATTTCCCCCATTCGTCCTTTATCAAATCCTGCGCCCAGCGGGTTATTCTATTTATCCTTGCGTGGGTAAGCCAGGAATAGCCCGTCCCGCTTGAGGAGAATGTCAAGCCGTATTCGCCGTTTGAAAGCACGTTTATCCAGGGGCTGGGCGTGTCGTGCCTTGTTATAACAAACTCTCTTCCGTCCTCGGTAAAATATCCATATTTTGTCTTATACAATGTGGCCTTTGGTTTTTCTTCCATAAATGACCTCCTCAATGACGACACAAGTTATGGAGTTTAAAAAACGACATAACTTGTTTGTCGGAATTGATCCCGAAGCTTAAGCTAAAATTATCGCAGAGAATTTTAGCTTTTACAAGCAAGGGATCTAGTTATTTTAAATTGAAACTGTTGCAAAACCTTTATTCGACGCAGCCTTCCGATATCTGCCGATGAGAGTGTTGAGAAGAAAGGATTTTTCAATACTCTCAAAATGAATCTCCGCGGGCTAAACCCGTGGTTTCTCTGGCTGCTCCCGACTCGTAAAATGTTGGGAAATTCTCTTGAGATAATTTCCCAACACTCGTCGGGATAATCTCTGCGCATTCATCCTCAGTTTGAAAACTGTGGATTTCTGCGCTTCGATTAAACTTTAACGCTACTTGTCCTAATTCTACTTTCGCCGACAACTTCTTCTTTTCTCCTTACCAAAATTCCCTTTACATCTTCAAATATGCTATAGACGCTCGGAACAAAAAAAAGGGTAAGTATGGTTGAGGATATAAGCCCGCCTGTAACGGTTATGGCAAGCGGCGCCCATAGCCCTGCCTCTTCAGAGCGGTCCAAAACCATAGGGAGCATACCAAAGACAGTGGTCAATGTGGTCATAAGAATAGGTCTTAACCTGTCCTGGCCAGCAAGTATTACTGCCCTTACCCTGGAAAACCCGTTTTTAACCAGGCTGTTAACATGGTCTATTAAAATTATAGCGCTGTTTACTACAATACCGCCTAAGATAATGGCGCCTATAAAGACCCCCATACTTATAGAGGTGTGCGTAAGTTTAAGCGAAAATGCCACCCCTATAACCGCAAGCGGAACCGTAACAAGTATGATAAAGGGTTGCGCATACGATTCAAAAAGGCTTGCCAGAACCAGATATATTAACACAAGGGTTATTATTAATGCAAATGTGAGTTCCTTCTGATTTTGTACCATCTGGGTATATGCACCGCCGAATTTCCAGAAATAATCCTTCGGAAATTTCAGGTCTTTCAGGCTTGCGCCTGAGAGTTCTATTGCCTTTCCGTATGAGAGCCTTCCTATATTGGCGCTTACCTGTATCATACGGCTCTTGTTCCTTCTATATATCTTGCTGGGCCCTAAGTCCAGTTCAAATGTAGCAACCTGATCAAGGCTTACCTGAACACCTCCCGGCCCTGTTAGCGCCAACTTATGCAGATTATCCATGGTCTTTCTGTCTGACTCGCTAAGCCGTGTTATAACCTCTATCTCCCTTGCCTCAGTATGATATACAGTAGCGCGCAAACCACGCATCTGGCCGTGAATACTTGAGGCTATGTCATCTATTGTAAACCCATACAGCGCTGCCTTTTTTCTATCTACTGTAACCCTCCACTCAGGCCTTCCCTCCCTTGCCCTTATCTTCACATCGGTAAGGCCCTTGATAGCCTCAAGCCTGGACGCAACCGAAACCGCAAGTTCTTTTAATATATCGTAATTGTATCCGTATAAATCCAGTATTATCTCTCTTGCGAGCGTCTGCTGGGCTTCCTCAAAATAAATAAAGGTATTCGGTATCTTTGCAACGTGCGGCCTCAGGCTATCTATTATGTCCCTGGTGGGTTTATCCCTTTGACTTGAGGGAACAAGTTTCACATATATCTTGCTTTCCCAGGGTTCTATCCGCGAAGAAACCGTCATTATCTCCGGTATATTCTTAAGCAGGCTCTCTACCTGCGAAACCGCCGAATCTGATGCCTCCAATCTTGCGCCGGTGGGAAGTTCTATAAATGTGGTAAATGTCCCTGGCTCGGTCTGCTCCATAAATTCAACCGGGATTTTGGTAAGCAACAGAATAGATAGGCTAAACACCAGAGCGGCTAAAAGGACAAGGATATATCTATATCTTATGGAAAATATGAGGGCTTTTTTATACATCGATTTGAATTTTGAGAAAAAGGATTTTCCCTTAAAGGAAAATCCGGGCTCTTGAGCCTTTTTAACCCTTGGCTTGATTAGCTTTGAGGCCATAGTTGGAACAAGGGTAATGGCTACTACTAAAGAGGAAATCAGGGAGAATGTTACGGTAAGGGACAAGCCGCTATAGAGGAGTTTTATTTCCTTACTTACAAATACTATAGGTAAGAATACCACAACCGTAGTAACAGTGGATGCCACTATCGCAAGGAGCATCTCTTCGCTACCTATAATTGAGGCATTTATTACATCCATACCCTTCTCAATCTTATTGTATATATTCTCGATAACTACAATGCCGTTATCCACCAAGATACCTATACCCAGAGCAAGGCCGCTTAAGGTCATTATATTCAGGGTTATTCTTTGAAAATACATAAGGCCAAAGGTAATCAAAACCGAGATGGGTATTGCCGCTGCCACTATCAGAGTAGGCCGCCAGTTAAGCAGAAAGAGAAATAGCACCGCTATAGCCAGAAGCCCTCCTACCTTCAGCGAATCCATAACCCTGTTTATCTCTTTTATTATAGCCTCTGCCTGATTTAAGGTAGTTATAATCCTTATATCCTTGTCGATAAAGGGTTTTATCTTTTTTATCTCCTCCTCTACCTTATTCACCACACTTATGGTATTGGCGAGGCTTTCCTTCTGGACGTATATTGAAACTGCCGAGTTCACATTCACGCGCGCAAAGCCGGTTGGCTCAAGGTAGGAATCCTTCACTGTAGCAACATCCTTGAGCCTTACAATAGACCCCTGGACAGTAGTGAAAATACCTATCTCGCCTATATCCTTAACCTCCTTGAACTGTCCCAGTGTTCGTATGATATACTCGTCTCTCTGTTTTTCCACCTTTCCGACCAAAAGGTCTAAGTTGCTGGCTCCGAGGATACTTATAATTCTTTCCATAGATAAGCCGTATGCGGCAAGCCGCACCTTATCAAATTCCACAAGGATTTTTCTTTCCCTGCCGCCCACCACCTCCACATTGGCAACACCGCTTACACGCTCTATGCGCTCCTTTATGCGCTCATCCACCACCCTCCTTAACATCTCCGGGGTATATCCCAGTCCTGTAACCGCCAATACCATAACAGGCACATCCGACTGGTTAAATTTTGCAATGATGGGTTTTTCTATCTCCTTAGGCAGTCTGTTCTTAACCTTGGCAAATTTTTCCCTTACCTCTAACGAGGCAAAATCCATATCAGTCCCCGGCTCAAAGCTTAAAACCACCATCGAGCGGCCCTCTTCTGATATAGAGGTCATACTCTTCAGGGCGGCAACTGTGCCGACTGCCTCCTCCACGGGTTTGGTCACAAGCGTCTCCACATCCACAGGCGGCATTCCGCCGCGGATATCTATCCACACCGTAATCTCTCCGAAGCTGATATTGGGCATAAGCTCGATAGGCAGTTTTGTAAGGGATATATAGCCAATGAGCACCACTGCCAGAAAAACCATCAAAATTGTAACCGGCCGCTTTACGGATATGCTTGGTAAGCCCATTTGTTTAAAAAAGGTAACTGGTAATTGGTAATCAGTAATTAATAACATGTCCAATTTACAAGTTACTAATTACCAATTACTGATTACTATCTTCCTTTTGTTTTACTAATTTATAATACCTTCCCACTGCTAAGGGACCGTGTCCTACTATAAGGCCCCTGTCAACTAAATTCTTAAGGTCTCTTGCCGCAGTAGGTATTGAGGTTTTAAAAATCTTTGCATAGTCTTTTCTTGTGACCGTGCCGTATTGCTTTAGATATTCTATTGCCTTACGCTGTCTTCTATTCAACCGTTTAACATATCTTTCTTCTTTGGGTGTTTCCTTCTCTATTTTTTCTGGCGGTTTAAAAATTTCCTCTTTTGGCAATTGTTCTATTTTAGGTTCTAACTGTGTAAGTTTTTCCAGTTGGGGAGGTGCTGGAAGTAATTCTTCTTTTTGAAATTCTATTTCGGCAGGCGGTTCTATTTTTTGTTCTGGCTCAGAGGGTAAACCCTCCTTTTCCGGTTTTATCTCTTCTTCTACTCTTTTAATCTCTTCTGTCTTTGGGCCTTCTTCAGGTATTGCCTCAGGTAAAGGCTCTTCTACTTTGGGCTCCTCAATAGCTGGTTTTTCTTCAATGATTCTTGGCTCTTCGGTTATTGGCTTGGCTTCTTCGAGAGGCGGTGGCGCGGGTAATTCTTCCTTCTCTACTTCAGGAGGAATCTCCTTTTTTTCTTCCTCAACTATTTCAGGCTCCTCTGTCAGGGGTTTCTGCTCGGATATTATCTCGGGTGTAATCTCTTTTTCGGGAGCGGGAATTTCTTCTACAGCCTCTGGTTCTTTTGTGGGCGGTTGTGCCTGCGGCTCTATTTTCTCCTCAGGAATAATCTCAGGCTCCTGGGGAATTACCTTTTCCTCCTCTATTTTTTCTTCGGGCATAACTTTGGGCTCTTCAGTCAATGGTGGTTTTTGTTCGGATATTATTTCCGGTGGGGAGGGTTCTATCTTTTCTTCGGCTGTAATTTCTAATTCCTCGCTCGGGCCCGGCTCCTTGGCTGATTCCGGTTCAACTATTTCGCTTGGTCTTTCTTCTTCAATTGCCTCTGGAGGTTCGGCGATTGGTTTTTCTTCCTCGACAGGCGGTGGTGCTGGTAATTTTTCTTTCTCTGCTTCCGGAGGTGCTGCTTCTATCGGTTTTTCTTCTTCTATTATCTTCGGCTCTTCAGGAATTATTATTGGTTTTTCCTCTACTGCTGGTAGCGGTGGTTCTTCTTTTTCTAATTCAGGCAGGGTCTCTTTTTCGATTTTAGCCTCTTCAACTGGCAAAGACTCTACGGGTTTTTCTAACGTAGGAACGGCTTCCTTTAACGCTGTTTCAGGTTTCTGGGCTTCTGCGGATACGAGGGGTTCTACCTCTCTAACAGGCTCTTTTTTTCGCTTAAACACCGCCTCTATCAATTTTGTAGAGGAAAGATATAGCGCGGGTATCACTACTAATGTTAAAAATGTAGCTGAGAGAAGGCCGCCCATTGTGGTTTTTGCAAGCGGCGCATCTAATTCTGAGCCCTCGGAAAGACCTAAGGCAAGCGGCAACAGGCCTAATACAGAGGTAAAGGCGGTCATAAGAATAGGCCTTAAACGCACCTTGCCCGCTCGGACAGCAGCGTCGTATAAACCGATACCGCGGTTACGCAGGATATTGGTGTAGTCAATTAAAATAATCCCGTTATTTACAACTATCCCTCCCTGCATAATTATACCCAGCAATACTACAACGCTTAAGGCAGTTCCGGTAAGATGCAATGTCCATGTTATACCTATAAGGGATAGTGGTATGGTAAACATTATAAGAAAAGGCTGCCACAGCGATTCAAACTGCGCTGCCATAATCATATAAACCAGTATAACTGCCAAGGCGAGCGCAAATATAAGGCTCTGGAAAGACTCCCTCATCTTTTCAGCCTCACCGGTAAGGGTAACGCTATAGCCCTTGGGGATTTTTATGCTGCGTAAAATCTTATTTATCTCTTCCTGCACCTCGTTTAAGGAGCGCTTATATATATTCGCATTTATAAGGACGGTCCTCTGCTGGTTAATCCTTCTTATTTCAGAGGGGCCCTTACCTATCCCTATATAAGTTACCTCCTTTAGCGGAACCTGCATCCCTAAGGGAGAACTAAGCAATATACTTCCTATCTTTGAGATGTCCTTTCTGTCCTCGGGCTTTAACCTGATTCTTATGTCTATTTCCTTGCCCTCTTCTTTAAACCTCGTCGCAATATAACCCTTAAGGGCAACCTGGCTGGTTGCAGCAATATCCTTCACCGAAAGCCCGTAGGTTGAGGCCCTGTCTTTTAACACCCATATCTTTGTCTCCGGAGAGGCTCTAGCAAGATTGTGTTTTATGCCGTAAAGGCCGTTTATTTTAGCAAGGCGCGACTGTATAGTTTCTGTCAGAGCCCTCAAGGTTTTAAGGTCTGCCCCTTTTATATCAATGATAACAGGCGCGCTTGACTCAAAAGCGCTCTTAAGCGCGCTCTCCTGCGCTATAAACTGAACCTCTGCGCCTAAAAGGTTAAGGCTTGAAAGTTTAGCCTTTATAGTCTGCATAAAATCCGCTGTGGAAATCTGCCTTTCCCTTTTAAGGTTCACCATGAGCTGCGCCTGATGCGAACCTAAGGTCTCAAGGGTTTCGCCCCTGGCGCGTTCTCTGCTTGAGCCCACATTTAAGGTAATCTCGCTGACAACAGGGTCGGTTAAAAGCAGGTTCTCTAACTTCTTAACAACCGAGTCTGTAACTGAAAGCTTTGTCCCCGGAGATAAATCCACCTTCATTACGAATTGCCCCTGGTCTATTCTGGGCATAAATTCCCTGTCCAATACCAGAAACTGCCTGATGCTAAACAAGAATATGCCAAAAACCAGCAAGAGGTATAAAAACCTGTGCCTTAAAAATCCCTCTATAATCCTTGCGTATGCAGTTTCAATAAGGTCTATGGGCTTTCCAAAAAATTCCAAAAATTTATTCTTGGGCGCCATTTGAAGCAAGTCTACTTCTTCTTCCTCTTCCTGAGTTTTGGCCTGAGCAGATTTTCGGGGAAGGGATTTATCCCTTGCCTGCGATACAAGGCAGGGGATTAGCATAAATGCAATTATAAGGGAAACCACCTGGGTAACAATAACCACCCAGGCAAGTTCTTTGAATAGCTGGCCTGCTATGCCCACTACGAATACCATCGGGAAAAACACGCATATGGTGGTAAGCGTTGAGGCGAGCATTGGCGCTATAACCTCATTGCTTCCTGTGACGGCCGCCTCCTTGGCAGAGAGCCCCTGCCTTCTATACCTGAAAATACTCTCTACCACAACTATGGCGTTATCGATAAGCATACCGACGCCTATAGCCATACCACCTAAGGACATCATATTCAGCGTTATACCCCTGAAATACATAAGGCTAAAGCACGCCAATATCGTTATAGGGGTAATTGTTATAACAATTGCGGATAGCCAGAGGTCTTTTAAGAAGATAACCAATATCAGGAAGGCGAGCAAGCCGCCCTGAAGCGCCGCGTCCCTGACACCGTTGATTGACTGCCTTATAAATTCAGACTGGTCGTATACGAGCTTTACCTGAACACCCCTGGGAAGATTCTGCCTTATGGTGGAAAGCGCCTTTTTTACCCTGTCTGCAACCTGAATACTAAATGCGCCTGCCTGTTTCTGTATGGATATGGAAATGTTATCAGTGCCATTATACCTGGAGATACTTGTCTTTTCCTTTACAGTATCCTTAATTTCTCCTATATCTGACAAAAGTATAAATCTCTTAAGCCCCTCTTTTTTCTCTAAGGACTGCTCCTGCTCAAGCTCGGCGAGAGACTTCATCTGTTTAAGGGCCATTTCCTTTCTGTCTTCCACCTCTATAACCGTATCCTTTATTTCGGATACTTTCTGATACTCGCCCATCGTGCGGATAAGGTATTCGTAGAAACTCTCCTTTATTGTGCCTGCCGGATAGTTAATATTTGATTTATTCAAGGCATCCATAATCGCAAGGAGGGAAATCCCTGACGCCTGAATCCTGCCCTGGTCTATCTCAACCAATATTTCCCGCTCAATGCCTCCGGAGATATTGCAGGAGGCAACCCCTTCGAGCTTTTCCAGTTCATCCTTGATGAGTTTTTTGCTGGTAGCAAGGAGTTCCTGAAGGTCTTTCTGGCCGGTTACGCTTAAAACCATTATAGGAAGTTCAAATGGGTTATACTTCATAACTATCGGCTCCTCAGAGTCTCTTGGCAGGCGCTCCTTTATAAGGTCAATCTTTTCCCTCATCCCCAGGGCGGCAAAGTCCATATTTGTTCCCCAGTTAAACTCTGCCATAACAAGGGAAGTGCCTTCCTTGGAGGCGGAGCTTATGCTCTTTATGTTTGGAACCGTTGCAACCGCCTCCTCAATCGGCTTTGTGATTAGAAGCTCTACCTCCTCAGGAGCGGCATTTTCGTAATTTGTAACAACCGATAACTGGGGATAGGTTATGGGCGGGAAAAGTTCTTGCGGAAGACGGCTAAGGGAGATTACCCCAAGGATAATCACCCCTATAAATATCATTATAGTGGTAACAGGCCTTCGAACTGAAAAATCGGGTAAGCCCATGTAAAGTTATGAGTTATTGGTTACTGGTTATCCCGAACGATGTGTTTCTACGAGGCGGCACATCGGGATCCCGAAGTTATTCTAAAGAAAGTGGCTTCATTCGGGATAAGTGCAAATGCAAAATCAGCTTAAAACAAATTTTGAAAACTCTGCTTTAAGCGTATTAAGTTGAGCGTCTAATTCGTTTATGCGAGAGGTTAATTCTGCCAAGTCTAAAGAAGGCTTTGTTAATTCTGCTTTAACGGACTCTAACGTCTCGCAACTCTTTAGCACTTTTTCCTTTGGCGCCTTTAGTTTCTCTTTAAGCAATGCCGTCATATTGTTTATAGTCTGGGCGAGGTCCTGAAGTTCGTCTGTTTTTCTTAATTTTACTGTAAGGGAAAGATTTCCGTCTCCTATCTCCGATATGCTTTTTTCTATCCTTACCAAGGGACCTGCTATCCTGTGCGAGATAAATATGCTTGCTATAAAAATAACAACAAGGGCAAGAATAAATCCTATAACAAGCCTGAGGTTCATCTCATTTATTATGGCTATAAGCCTGTGCTGGGGAAAAACACCGGATAGTTTCTTAACCAGAATGGTCATACTGGAGTTATATACGACAAATCCGCAGACAAAACCCACTACCAGCATAAACAAAAGCACAAAGCCCGCAAATTTTAACTGGAATTTTCTTACCAGATATCTTCTTCTCATCTCTTTGCCTGGCATTCTCTACCTCCTCAATGAGACCACAATTTATGGAACGAAGTGAACATAAATTGTATGGTCGAATTGATCCCGAGCTTTGCCTTAAAATTTCCACAAGGAAATTTTAAGAGCTCTTTAAGCGAGGGATCTGTTTTATTTAACTGCTCATCACTCTTTTCTTATCAGCGAAATCTCTTTTCTTACAGTTAATTTAATGTCTCCTTCTTTTGCCTTTAATTGGAGCAGGTCTTTAACCTTTTCAATGCTCATATATCTTGTGGGCTCGTTGTTTATCATATAAATAAAATCGCCGCCTTCTATATCTGATTTGAAGGCGTTGCTTTCCTCGTTAACCTCTGATATTTTAAAACCCTCTTCATCTAATCTGACTCCGAACCCAAAAATCTCTTCAAGGTTTTTGGCAGAAGGATTATCGGTCTTTAGCGGAACCTCCCTTTGCACCACAAGTTTTAATTCCTTATACTTAGGCTCAAGTAAAAGGGCTTCGATTTCTTTCTCGTCTGAATAGCCAATCAGGCTTCCCCAGATGGAAACTACAATGTCGCTGTTTTTTAATCCTGCTAAATGAGCGGGTGAGTCCTTTATCACCTGTCTTATCCGGATACCCTCTGTCTCCTTATTAAACACTATGCCTATTTTTTCTCTTATCTGGTCACGGGAGGTTTTTGCTGTGCCGGGCATAGATACCATTGCGCCGCTAAACTGGGCCTTTCTTTTTATTTCCTCTTTTTTCTTAGCCTCCTGTTGTCTTAATTTAAGGGTCATAGTTAAACCTATGGCATCCCTTGCCTCTTTAAGATGAGGATTTATATCCAGAGCCTTCTTATAATATTCTAACGCTTTATCTAAATTCCCCTTTTCTTTATAGAGATTTCCGAGAACCAGGAAATTCTGCTCCTTGGTATCGTATATTATCTCCTGAATATCTTTTTTTAGAATATGGGTTTCGCCTTTCTCCTGACTTAGGACGAGCCTGTCAGAATACTCTTCTACCACTACGCCCTTTTCTTCAGTACCATCTTTTAATCTTATGGTGTCGGAAAAGACATATTCGTAAGTGGCAAAAAAAATTATGATGGCTAGAAATATCACGTATCTCATTTGGTTATATCTAATAATCTATCGATGTTTGTATAACTAATAGGAGTATCTATTCGCAGACGAAATTTTTTGCCGTTGGCTACGGTTTACGGCTCAAATGTTACGCTCCATAGAAGCTCGTCGCTACATTTTCACCATAAAGCCTTGCCAACATTTGCCAAAAAATTTCTAATTGTCTGCTCACAGAAACTCCCATTATTATTACTTTTGCAACGCTCAATACTAGCACCATGAATGTGTAATAAAAGACCTGCTTAACTATTACCAATTACAAATTACTATATCTTATGTTTCCTCCCCCTCGACTTTCGGCTGTTTAATCTCTTCGCCCTCTGGTTTTTCTTCTTTTGTTTCGGATTCCTGAACCTCCAACACCTCGCACGGGCTCTTATCCTTTAGTTCGCCCTGCTGTTCAAAGACCACAAGTTCGCCCTCGCTTACGCCCTCTTCTATAATCGCATTTTCTATTGTCCTGTAGGCAATCTTTATGGTTCTGAGTTTGGCTTCGTCTTTTTCCTGTTGGTTTTTCTCTACCACAAAAACAAAATAATTGTCTTCTTTCTGCCTTATGGCGCCTATGGGTATGAGTATGGCGCCTTTCTTTTCATATATATTTATCAGAGCTCTTGCAAACATACCCGGTTTAATCAGCATATCTTTATTATCAAGTTTTATCTTAACGGTAAGAGTTCGGCTTCTTCCTTCAATCTGCGGGAATATCTTATCAACGCTGCCATAAAAATCTCTACCGGGGTAGGTATCCACATTCACTTTAACGTTTTGCCCCATTCTTATTCTTTCTATATCCTTCTCGGTTATCCCGATTTCCACATAGACAGAACTTATATCCACAAGGCTTCCTATCTTTGTGTTGGGATTTGCCAGTTCGCCGACCTCCACCTCCTTTGAGGTGAGCACGCCGTCAATGGGCGCAAACAGGGATGTCTTTTCAAGTTCATTTTCAGAATGTTCTACTTCGAGTTTAGCGGTTTCTATCTTTGACTTTGCTATCTCGTATTCCTGGTTTACCTCGTCAAGTTTTGCCTTTATTATGGAGCCTGCCTCATACAATTTTTGATACACCTCCTGTTTTTTCTTTGCGGCCTGCATCTCCGCCTGGGCAGTCTTTAATTTTGATTTATTATACTCGATATTCAGCTGTGCATCCCTCTGGTTTAGAGAAGCTATAACGTCTCCCTTTTTTATTACATCGCCTTCCTCAAAATTGATAGCCTCTACAATACCTGTGGTCTCAAATTTAAGATTTACCTCTGCTACACCTTTGACTGTCCCCATACTCGGGAAATAGTCTGTAAAATCCTGCCTGGCGGCTTTAAAAACCCTGACAGGTATCGCCTGCTGCTCCTCTTTTGTCATTTCTTCTTTCAGTTTTGCCTCATCCATACCAGGTGGTTTAGGCTTTTTTATAAGGGTGTTATAGGCGTATAAGACAACAATGCCTGCTACGATAATAAGGAGCATTAACATAAACTTTGGTTTCTTGACCGGGGCACTCTTTCTAAAATCCTGTTTCTGGTCTGGCATTTGAACCTCCTTAATGAACAGATAATTTACGGAATGTTAATGACGTAAATTATAGTCCCGAAGTTTCGGGACGTCTGTGAATTAATCCCGAAGCCTACGCAGTAAATTTCGAAGAAATTTACAAGTACCTAGGCGAGGGATATACCTTAATGACCCCGCCCTATGCGGATGAATTGATCCCGAAGCTTAAGCTGAAAATATCGGAGAGATTTTCAGCTTGTCTAAGCGAGGGATCTATCTGATTTTATAATTCATAGTTACTACTTTTTCCCCTCTACTACTTTAGTCTCCGCCGGAGGGGTTTCCACATCATAGAGGCTGCTTAAGCCGATAGCCTTATTTATGCCTGATATAGCCGCAAAGTAACTGCTTACCGAATTTATATACGAAACCTTCTCGTCCGTAAGTTTCACCTTGCTCTCAAGTAACTCGGACAAAAGCGCCTCATCCACGTCCACCTTTGCCTGATTTGCTTGAATCTCTTTTTGCCTTAGCTGGATTTTTATTACAGAGCCGTCCACCTGCATAATGGATTTTTCGTACCTGAAGAATGCCTCCCGGACCTCAGTAGATACGCTCTTTTTTACCTCGTTTAACTCATTAATGGCTTTTTTAAGGTCTATCTGGGCAGTCTTTTCTTCAGAGTAGCGGATTATATTGTTGAGGAGATTGAACTCCCATGTCTGTGAGGTGGAACCTGTCCGCGTAGTCTGGCCAAGCCTGGGCGCTGTCTGGTCTTCGCTTAGATTATAACTTATGGTGTTGCCACCCAGTGGTTTTGAAAACAAAATACCTGTATACCAGGTCTCTCCGAGTTCTAATTTTTCAGTTTTATAGGCGCCTCCGCCCTTTCCGTATGAGCCGGTAAGGTCTATCTTGAAGCGGTTCTTATTTTTTGTAATTTTTTCTTCAAGTTCCTTCACCCGAACAGTGAGTTCGTTTATAAATAGTTCTGGCCTGTTCTCGTAGGCAAGCTGGACGCTTTTCTCTAAATCTATATCTACCTTGGCATATTGAAGCGGCTCTTTTACTTCTATTTCATAAGAGGAGGTGTCTAAGTTCATTTCGTGTTCTAACTGTAATTTTGCAGAGCCCATCTCCATCTGCGCTACATTTATCTGATAGAGTATTTGGGCGTACAAATTCTGCAGGTTCAGATACTCAACCTCAGTGGAAAGGCCTGAGTCATACCTTCTCTTGGCTATCCCAAGTATATGCTCTGCCTCTGCCTTAAGTTCCTCTTGCGCCGCTAATGTCATTGACGCTCCTACAAAACTATAAAATGCGGTTTCAATCTTCGCTATAAAATCCACCTTTAATTTGTTGTAATTACGCTTGGCTATTTCCAGGTTTAGTTCTGCCTTTCTTACCGCATCGCGCAGCCTTCCGCCGTAGTATAGGGGCTGCTCCATCCGAAGAGTGTATTCGCGCTCTAAAAAGTCAACGTTAAATATATCTCCATCGGTTCTGACCTTTTTAAATGAGGCGGATGGAAAAAGCGCCCTTTTAGCCTCTGTCATCTTAAGCTCAGCGAGTTTTACTTCATCGAGGGATATCTTGGCTGGCAAATAATTCTCAAGCCCTATGTCAATGCATTCTACAAGGGTAGTAACTTTCTTCTTTTGTTTCTTCTCCTCTTTGGCAGCCGGAGCAGGTAGCCCGACAATCTTTCTTTCCTCCTCTCCCTTTCTCACCAATTCCTCTACTGAAGGTAGTTTTTCAGCGGTTTTAGCCGGCTCTTCTTTCCTTAGAGGTTCTTTCTCAGATCTCTTTTCTTCTGTTTTCTCTTTCGCAATCGCCTTTTCAAGCTTAGGCTTGGCAGGAGGCATTGCTTCTTCTTCCGGCTTTTCTGCTGTTTTCTGTAAACGCCTTAATTCTTCTGTCATTATGTACTCTTTATCTTTGCCTGGTTTATATTCTTCCTGAGACAGTGCAAAGTCCTGTTCTTTTAAGCGGGCTTCCTTTTTTTCTTCGAGCCTCTCATTTTCAATTGCCTTTTTTAATTCTCTCTCTTTTTTTGCCTCCAATTTCTTTTTCCTTGCCTCTTCACGGGCTTCCTTGCGTTTCTCAAGCCAATCTTTTTCTTTTGGCTCGACCTCCTCTACAATCTTTTTGGGTTGTTCCTCTAATATCTTTTTAGCCTCTTTTTTTCTTGCCTCTTCCTTTATCCTTTCAGCCTCTCTGGCTAAAAGGCGCTCCTGTCTCTCCTCTTCCAGACCTTCCTTTAATTCTTTTTCCTCAGCTTTCTTAAGGGCATCTCGCATCAGTTTTTCTTTTCTATCCTCTGCCTGCATAATCTTTGGTATCGCCATATCAATATTCATAATTCTGTCTTTTTTAACCAAATTTATGCGGTAATCAGGTTTTTCCTTAAACTCAACTATTATCCTGAGCACTCTGGGAGGCTGAGCAAGGTAGTCATAGAACTGATGAAGCCGTATCTCTTTTATGTTTGCAGAATCTACCGGCATAGTCATATATTGCTGGCGGCTAAAGGTAAGTTCTGCCTCAGGGATACTTATTATAAGTGTAGGAGGTTCTTCAAACTCGCTTGTCTCATAGTAAGAGATGGGCTTATCAGAAAAAATTTCTATCCTATTTATATCTCTTAAAACCTTAAAATTTACATCCTTGATTTTTACGGATTGATACTCTGCGGGAAATGAGACGGTTGGAAGGGAAAATATTAATACTAATGATGTGAAAAAAATTATCTTGCGGGAATATTGTCTACTCAATAAATTGAGTCCTTTAATAAGCAGATGATTTACGCCTGCCTGCCCTGACTGCCGTCAGGCAGGCGTCAGGCAGGGAGCGCAAACGACGTAAATCATAGCCCGCCACAGTCCTTTGGCGGACGGCTGCGAATCCTTCGACTACGCTCACCTCGTGCCGAGGCAATAGAACGCATGGCGCTCGGTGCCGAGGCAGGATGGTGAGTCCTTCGACTCGTTTCGCTCGCTCAGGATTATCCCGAGCGAAGTCGAGGGACGAAGCCGAACCATTAAACCCTTGACATTTTACCTTAGAAAAGTTGCATTCATAGCAAAATGTCAAGGGTCAAATTCAACCAGCAGACTTATGTTCACTTCGTTCCATAAGTCTGGGTTTCATTTGATATTATATTCACTCCTTTCATTTTGTCAATAAAATTCGATTTTTTTGATACAGTTTTTGATACTGTTTTTTAGACCGTATCTACTTTTTTAATCAAATTTAAAAAGTTATCCAATTTCATATTAAATCGCAATCAATTCTCGCAGGCCTTTAAGTTTGTCCTTGGATTTTAAACCTCTCAAAATCCGATTAATCCCATCAAACAATATTGTGATTTGGCTATTAGCCTCTTGATATTTTGCTTTTTCTATGAGTTCTTTTGTTAAGGCAGCTAAAACCTCTGCTTTTTTTATCATCTTTTCCAAATGCTCCATTTCTCTATCAAGGGTTTTATGTGATAATTTACCCTGTAACCCTCTCTCTATCCTGCGGATATTTAGCAGATATCTATATATGGTTTTTAAATTCCTCTTTAACAAACCTTGTATATCTGATTCTTCTGGAATCAAATACTCTGCGGATATCCCCATTGGCTCATTTACCCTTCCGCTTGCTAAAATACCCATTTTTTCTCTCCGCCTTGCAGCAAGGATAAGCCCTCTGAATTCCTTATTTTTATCAACTAATCCCCGCGTAGCTTCGCATATATCTTGGTCTAAAATTCCACAATACTTCCAATATTCTGCCAATCTTTTAACCCTGTTAAATAACTCCCCATCTTCTATCTGCACAAAATCCTTATGTGGCCTTGAGGCGTCGTTTCTTGCGTCTATCTCATCAGAGATAAATATTATCTGCGCTACTCTTATTGCGAGGTTCTTCCCTTCTTCTTTTAAAGAAGCTATTCCCTTTATAGCCCAGGGGTCGTGGTGATATTCAATTGCATATAAAAGCCATTTGGGTATTCTGAATGACCCAAATAATTTCTCGATAAGCTCCCTAGATAATCGTGCGTGGTCATCTGTAAGCATTGCTCTTTCAACAGAACTAAACATTCTGTCTGTTGCAAAAACCTCCTCTTGCAGTTGCTTTCCTATATCATGCAAAAGCCCTGCTAAATATATAAGTCCCAGGATGTGTCCCTTAAAACCGAGTTCAACTGCTATCAGTTTGCACATCCTGGCTACAGATTTTGAATGGACCAAAAGGCCGGGGATTTTAGAATTGAAAAACGCCTTCTTTATAATAAATACTTGAGGCAAAAATACGAACAGGCTCCATTTTTGTACGAATTGGTTTTTAAGACTCCAAATCCGTCCAATAGATATCCAGATAAACCCAAAAATAGCGGTGAGGGCGCGCAATAATAACCGCACCAATTCTTGAATAATCAGCGCCACAGCCAAAAATACTGCAAACCCTAACCATAGCAGTGCACCAATGGTATCTCCTGTTGAGTTAATAAGCGCGGTAACAGGGTCAGGTGTTGGTGTGGGAGTGGGTTGTTGCATACCAACCATCGGAACGCAACCTGTGGACAGGAGTGCTGCCGCTGTAAGCACTACACCTATTATAATAACATTTATCCACGAGGGGGCGGCGTGTTCTGTATTAACTTGGCTATGCATACTAACTGGGATACTTTTTGAGAAATACTCTGATACAATTTCATACATCTGCCAAGCCTGCCTGTAATCAGTGTAATCTAAGCTAAACTCACCTGTTACTATCAATACTTTGCCACCTGCCTTCTCAATCTCCGGAATGATATATTCTTTTAGTCTCTTAAGACTCTCTAAAAACCTGTTTATATTTACCTCACTATAAACTGAGCCTAAACTAAAAGCATCCCAGTCAAAATCAATTACTATTTTTCTTCCTTTTATCTTATCTTTGGGGATTACATTAAACGGATTTTCCATAAAATCAGTGAAATTTCTTGTATGGACAAGGAGCTTTCTGGTCTCATCTATAGTTAAAGTTTCATCCTGCGGGGTAACTACCAGTCCATTAATCGGGCTTTCTGTCTGCAGGTCATACATATCCTCTCCGATAAAACCTGCTATCCTTGCCGGAATTGTAAAATTATCCTCTGTTATTGCGCCATGCTCTAAAAAATCCATACTCGTATCGCTATGTGTAAACGCATCCACTTTTATATACAATAATTCTTCTTCTATTTTAAGTCTTTCTCTGGCTTTTTGTAATAAAAGCAAAACATTATTATGCCCGAATGCATACCCGCAGAAGGGAACGCCGAAGTAATTATCTTTTGATACATAAACCTTAAATACGCCATCTTCCACTATGCGTAAATAATCTAATCTCGCATATTCCTCTCTTTCTTTTTCTAAACCCAACTCTTTCATATAAGCCAGTATTTTATCTCTGGTTATAGCGCCTACTGAAAGCCATACTCTAACAAGACCTTCTTCTTGCCCTAAGGCAACGCTTACTTGTTCGACAGTAAGATCTCCTGATATCCGCCCTTTGTTTTTAAATGCCTTTTTCATCTCTTCCTCATCGCTCAGCCCTAAACTTAATGTCTCTTCTATAACTGCCTCTACCTCTGGTTTAAAGTTAAATTCTGATTTAAGTCTCCGGGTTATGGCGCGCGTTTCTTCTATGCCTAATGGTTTAAAAAGATGGGGAAAGAGTTTCGCCCTGGCAATAGCCATAGCGAACATCTTCTGTTTTTCCGGTCTTGCCTCAAAACCCTGCAGAAGATAGGGAATTATGCTAGTTTTATCGAGTCTATTTAAAATAGCCGAAGATAATTTAGAGATCTCTGTGTCTTGATATAGTGCTGTCATATATAGCAAAGGCACAACGCTAACCGGACTATTAAATCTGGATATATTTTCTAAAATTATTTTTTCATACCCCGCATATCTATATTTAATTGTAAGTTTTTCCGGCTCCTTACCTACTATCCTTAGTTCTATCAAATGATATAAAAGTATAAGAAGCTGGGATAAGCTCATTCCTAAGATTTCTTTTTTAATTCTTTCGGCTTCATCTTCATCTCTTAAGCTCACTACCTCTTTGTTTATCATATCTTCGCCTTCATTTAGAGCTGGGATTTCTGCCTGAATACCTCTTTCTGCGCAATAATCCTTTACAAACAGCACCAGTTCGCATCTTTTGGCAAAACCCGCTTGCTCATCATCAAATTGTGCATCACCAAGTGCTGCCTAGGTTAACCTTCTGGTAAGATTTCTTTCTTCTTTACTATAATAAAGGGGCGATGGCGAAAACCCTAACTTTATACATACACGAATAGCCTCTTCAGCATTAACAAATCCCTTTGGAGAAATAGCAACAAACTTTGCCCTTTTAGCCAAAGCCTGGGATAGGACATCCAAGTTTGCATGGATACTGTCTTTCAGCAATAAACCGAGTTCTGCTCCTTTTGAACCATCCATAGGTTTAATCCATAAGGTAGCGCGAGGAGTATAAATCCTGATATTTTCAATTTCTATGTAATCATCAAAAATTATATGATTTAAATGGACGGCTTTCCCGTCTCTTATCACTAATTCAAAATAGCCTACCTTTGGTTCTTTATTTCCTCCGACTAAAAATTTTGTGAAAAATAAACACCTTTGCTCGCCCTCTTCATTCTCTAAAAGAAAAATATTATTAGTTTCAACTTCTACTAAGCCACCGCGGTACTCCTGAAATGTGTTAGTTCCTCCAGAAAGTGCAGCATTTAAAAGACGAAAATAAAATACCCTTGCCTCTTTGCGCCCCAACTTCCTAAAATTCAATTTCTCCAGGGCAACTATTTCATCTTGGCTAATAAGCGTATTTCTGAAACCAAAATCCTTCTCTAAAAATTCTTTTCTAAGAGACACTACTCTCTCTCCTCTTCTAAGATTAGGTAAGGCTCCTGAGGATAATCTTGCCTCAACAGGATCAAAGAGCTTGTGGAATCTCTCTCTTTCTATCTGAAGCGCTTTATCAATATCACTTGAAGATGTGTCCTGTCTTCCTTTTGCTTGGCTACCTGAATATGTAAAGGCAAATAAGCTTAAAACTGTTGAAATAGCTGAAATTAACCAAGTCGAGCCGCTGCTGCCGCCACCCTTTTTGCTGTGTTCAGAAATATTTTCCAAAAACGGCGGAAGGCTATATCTTAAAAGAATATCTCTTACTGTTGTCCAGCCTTTATCATTTTTTATGGCATCTTCAAATTCAGGGTACTCAGCCAGCAATGCGTTAAGAAACTCAATGGCATCTTCCCTGTTGTTTATTTTTCCTAAGACATATAAAATATATGTTGGACTGACAAAACCTCTTTTTTTACTACCTATAACCCTTGCGAAAACCACTCCACCAAAGATAAATCCTATATCCCACGACAAATTGTCAATATATGAAAAGCTTGCTGAAACAGCCACTATCAATAAAATGGTTATAAGAGCCATTAGAACCCAACGGTAAATCCTCGGTTTCCTTGCGCCAAAAATCTCTACCTTATGGACTTGATAACCCTGTATTCTAAGGGATTTTATTGCAAGGATCTTTGCTTCCTTTTCGTTAACCTGTGGCTCTTTGCCGTATGGTTTAACCTCACTTACTTTAAGGAGTGCTCTTACATCGCCTTCTATAATATCTCTTTTGCCAAACAGAGTAACGGTTGCCTTGTAGCGCGGCCTCTCAACCACTATCGGCTCTCCGAATAAAACCCTGAAGATTATCCTGAATATAATAAATGCTGACACAACCGCTGCAGCTTTAAGCACAGAAATGATAACTGACGTTATAAAAGAGGCCTCTCCCGTTAAATTGAAACCCGTAAATTCATATATATTCTCTGCAGCGCTAACAGGATAAGGAAAGGCTGATAAGAGTATTAATCCACCGCCAATGGTAAACAAAGACAGCATTCTCCCAAAAGAAGCCTTTGCTTTTTCTATAATGATATTTAATGTTTTTTGTATAACTTTAATATTTTTAGACCATTTGGCATTGATCGCAAATATCGCAGGTAAAACAGTAAAAACATTTCCAATCGAGCTTAAAATACCAATAAGAAGGGCGATATCGGCAAAATTGAACAGATTAAAGAAGGGATCTCTAACACCTCTAAAAAGAATAAGGTCAAGAAGATTTGATAATGCTCCCCCTACTATAAACCATGCACTTAGTATAGCCAGCCGAGATCCATCGTTACCCTCTAACCAAAAAAGCAACAAGAATCCAATAAGAAGGCCTAAAACTTTACCTAACACATTAAGTTTATAATGCGTAGGATAATTCCATTGGTTTTCTTTTTTTGTTAACAGCGCCTTCGTAATTTGGTCGAAAATGACTACTGCAAGTGCAAGAAGTTCTCCTATAAGCATCCAATCTATGTTGAGACTCATAGCGAATACAAAAATCATTGCGCCAAAGATAAAT
Source organism: uncultured Planctomycetia bacterium (assembly GCA_964506845.1). GTDB lineage: Bacteria > Omnitrophota > Gorgyraeia > VGKN01 > VGKN01 > CAZDNS01. The sequence continues at coordinate 21,665 of CAZDNS010000010.1, forward strand.
CCCATATTCCCGGAATTGAAACCCGTAAATTCATATATATTCTCTGCAGCGCTAACAGAATAAGGAAAGGCTAATAAGAGCATTGATACGCTAATTATTATTACAGGTAATATTAATAATGATTTAATCGCTGTTGTAACAACGTTTTTATACTCCTCCTGTCCTATACCTTTCCAATCCATAGGAGAAAGTATAGTTATAAAAATGATACCAATTGCAGTTATACCTAAGATAGAATGGAGATGAAAGTTCGGGATGACTATTAAAGATATAAGGATGAATAATAAGACGCTTAGTAAAATACCGGATAAGCCGCTTGAGTTTTTAACAGATATGGCAGGGCTGGCGAGTTTTTCTTTAAGCGTTCTACCCTCGGGAAAGGTAAATTGGGAAAGGTTGGGGAATTTTCTCTTAATAAGTCCATCTAATAGCATATGGCCGAGTATTTCATGGGCAATTACGCCCAAGGCGCTTGTGTAGTATATAAAACTTAAGATATCTACATTTTGGCCAAGGATGTTTATAGTTTCCTGTGGCAAGAGGCCTGAGATACCCAAGGCAGTGGCTGTAAGATTGATAAACATAAGAGCAATAATATTCACCCACGAGAGGGCGGAGGTATGTTTGGCTCTGCGGCGCCAAGACAATATCTGGCTTATTTCCCTTAGCTGAGCCTCCATCCATCTAATCTTGAACAAATTATTTAGCGCTTCCTGCAACTTTTCCTCATAAGGATATAGCCTGCTATCCCATAATATAAATCTACGTTGTCCATCAAGAATATGCACTTCCAGGCTCCTCTCTATCTCGGCAATTGGAATACCTGTGGCTTTAGAAATCTTATTAATTGCCAGGCTTTTACTTGTCTTAAGGGCGGGTATATCGCTTTCGTGCTGGAATTTTAACGCTATCAGCTCATCCTCGCTCATTTCTTTCAAAGAACGAGGTTTTCTGGAAGAGCCTATACCAAAACCTCCGGCTATGGCAAATATAACACCGGATAATACTGCAAGTAATCCATCAACCACTCCAATACCTGTTCTGAATGCACCAAACCCCATCATTGCTGGGGATACGTTTAATAAACTTGCCCCCGTTTTTAACTGTAACCAGAATGAACCGAGGGATACTGCATCTAATAGAATATCCTTTAAAAACAGATAACTTATAGCGGGTATCGCAAATGTAAATAGGATTCCTGCTAATGCCAACAATATCCTATCTCTTACTCTAATAGAATCATCCCATCTTGCCTGATGTAACCATTTCACCCCAATAACTCCAGGAACCACAATTCCTCCTATAATCCATGCCATGGTGGGTAAAAAAGCTTTTCCGCTTATCAACCCCAAGACTATAACACTTATAAAAATTATTCTTGAAAGCTTGCTTCGTTTAAGAGAATACTCTGCCGCCCACTCTGCCAATTCATTAAGTGAAGTTTCTCTACTTATTTGTATATCCCTTGCCGAAGGAATAACTCCAGGAATAGAGCCAATGCCCTGTCTAAAAGCACTGCGACGTATACCTTGTAAAAACCCGCTAATACTCTTTATAGTGTTTACGGTTTCTGTTTTTAACCTACGTTCTTCTAACCATAAGCGAATCCACCAAACTAATAGCCCGCCTACTGAAAATGCAACAATAATATATACTCCTAATAAAACTTCTTGATAAAATTCAAGCTGCATAGCGCCATCACCAAGTATCTGAGCTATTAAAAAACCAATGTCTGTCATATTGCATATGCCGAGCAGGGTGATTACGATTGCTATAACAGCTGCTATGGGATGGGTTGCTATAAGCCCTTTTGAACCTATTCTAGTAGCGCCTCTTTTAGCAACATCAGCCCGAAGCCGAGTGAGGTTTCCTTCAATGGCATCCTTTAGATTTCTGATTTCACCGGCGAGAGATTCGCCGACATTTTTATTCGCCATCTCCTCCAGCGTATCAAGCAGCGCCTTCTCTAAGGCAGGTAGCACAGAGGGAATCTCCCCAGAATAAATCTTCTGGACGCTTGAGGAAGGGTATATCTTGTTTCGCTCTCTCTGTTCATCTTCTAACGAACCCCAAATCTCTTCAAAATTCTCTTCTTGCCTGAAAACTCCCGCTAGTTGACCGATTTCAAAAACCAGCATGGCCGCTTTATGAGCTTCAGGGTATAAGGTGCTATCGGAACTAAGCACGGCTCCTACATAAAGCTCTTCAATACTACGCAACGAACCATCATCCCTGAAAAGATTTGCAAGCGGCACAACGTTGACTGCCATATTAACCATTGCCTTTATCCATTCATACCTAATGGGGTCTGTATCTTCGCCTGTATCTTCCGGAATAACTGCGCTATAGCCCCTCTTTAAAAGAACTTCTTTAACGCGCCTTCTCGCCTTTATGTTGTCAATAAACAGTTTTTCTTCCGGACGCATCAGGCCTGCTGTCAGAATAACCTGCCCCTTTTTGCCGGGAGAATAAACCATTACTGAAATTCCAGCTAATTCTTGCCATTCGCGCCTGCCGGATTGCCCTACAATACCTCTAATAACGCACCCGGCAATGGATATCTTTGTTGCATCGGATAATATTTTTAACTGCCCTGAGCCGGCCATCCTTTCAAATAGGGTGCGGATAAACCTTTCGTAGTAAATCCCATTGCTCAAAAGGATAAACTTCGGCACAAATGTTTGAATGTCAATACCGTCTGCAAAATATCCCTGCCCTGCAAACGCCTCAAGCAGTCCTATTAGCTCATCCATAAAACCTGTCAGTATCTTATCTGTATCCGGCGCAACAAATATAACCTCGGGCAGTTGCCTCCCTCTAAAGGCTTCCTGAAGGCCGATTGGCATTTTGCTTACGTCGATTTTTCTTGGTTTACCATCAACCATAAGATGCAATATGCCGGCTGCCTTCAGTTGTCCGGAACTCTTGCTTCCTGAGCGTCCGATAATTACATCAGCATTGGTGTGATAGGCCATCGCCATATTAAGAGCGCCTGGCGGGTATGCGCCGATTGTCCCAATCTCTACCTCTGATATACCCTCTCCTCTATCTCCCGCTAAATATTCTCCCGAAGGGCTTATTAACTGGGTTTTGTCAAGTGTTCTAAATTGTAAATAGCCGCCAGTGTTAAGCCTTTTTATCTGCTCATAATTCAGCACTGCTATTAATGAAGCCTTTTCCCATGCAATGTCAAAATGCCCAATTTCTATATAAACCTCTCTCCCAGTTTCCAGTTCTATGCATCTTACTGCGCCGTACATCTGACCAAGCCCGGGGAGTTCCCTTTTCACCTCGAATCTTCCTGTTACGACCTCTCCGCCCCTGCTAAAGGCATCCTTAAGATAAACTATTGCAGTGCTATTTCTGGGCATAACCTGCTGAAGATGCCACCATCCTATTTTTTGCCTTTCCGTTTCTATAAACTGGACGGCTTCCAAAGACCTAAACCTTCCGTGGCCGCTAGAGACTGTAATAACCCTGTTTTCCTTTAAAGCGCCATATATTAAGGCCGCTATGCGGAGGGCTTCTCCATTACTTACGGCATCCATCCTGGGACCAACTGCAACGCTCATATAAGGCTCAGGAGACTGTTTATTTTCTATGGTATTTTGCCTGCATTCATCCCCGGCAATAACCACGGTAAAGTTGCCCACTCTAAGCAGGGTAATGGTATCCGCTATCGTATGTCTGCCTTCGCCGAGATATTGCCCCTTGGTATCATAAACGCCGAATAGCCTTTTTAGCCGGACTTTTTCTGGCCGGCCGGCTAAAATGGTTATCTCAACGTTCTGCTGGCTTTGGTTGTCAGCAGCAAATTTATATCTTTGCTCATCCAGCACTATGAATTTTTCCTTTAGTTCAGGAATATACACCTCTTCGCTCTTGCCGAAATATTTTAAGCACCCTGCCTTTTCCAATTCGCTGATAAGGTCCTCAAAATCCCCGAGCCTTAAACCTGACAACAGTCCGGTAAAACGCGTTATTGCCTGCTGGAATCTGTCTCCTTTCAGGCGGATACCGCCAAAGATATGCCTCGCCCCGCGGTCTTTCACTACCTCTTTTATCAAGGGATGAAATCTAAATACAACGTGATTGCCTGACTTTCTAGCCTCATTAAAGAATTTCCTTGCAAGGCCAACAGCAAAATGGTCGAGGTCAAAATGGCTAAACCTGATCTCCGCAATATTTGAGGAGTTGATTCCATGAGCGGCAAGGACCCTCTCTAACGCCTCGCTGTGCGTGTCCCAGCCAAGGTCTATTATGATAAAACGGTTTCTCTCTATCTCTATAACCCGTATATTGCCTCCGGCAGGCGGCGATATCTCTAAAAATCTTAGCCCATTTAAGGTTATCTCCCTTACCCTGTATCTTGCCGCAGGGTCTTCTACTTCCTCAAAATTCACATCCTTTTCTTTTAACGCAGATGCCACTGCAAGTTGTGAGTCCAGAAGGGCGAAATTGCCCTTAATGTGATTTGTGTATATATTTGCTAAATCTACATCCTCCTCCTTAGCCCTCTCTCTTATAAGGACGCTTCCGAATGAAATAATCCCTCTAATCTTTACAAATAGCCTTCTTATTTCATCGTCATCTGTGTTTTCTATGTGCCTATTCATGCGCTCCTCAAGCGCCTTCTGCTCCCAAGCACTTAGGATGCCTCTCTCAAGCAGGGATTCCTTCAGCCCTGATAAGTGCCTGCGCATTGAATTGATATCGCCTGCTTTGCAAGTCATTAATGCATTAATAATATTAAGCTCTTCAGCCACCCCAACGCCAAAATAACTTTTTTCTAAAATAGCATTTAGAGAATCAATTACCTTTTTTATATCCTCTTGCGAACCGGATAAACCTTTGTAGACAGATATCCAAAAACCAATTGCCTCCAACCCAAAAGGCGGAACAGGAAATCTAGGCCATTGTTTTTCTTCTTTAAGTAAAAATATAACCAACCGCTTAAGAATAGCTATCTTAGGAGCGTTCCAGATTAGACGTAATGAAGGCAACGGCCTAAGCAATCCTGCAATTAAAAGGATTGGCCACACGCTAGGAGTAAGGATTAAATGATAAATTGTCTTCTCTAAGAATAAACTATAGGGAAATGGTATGTTACCGGAAGCCAGCGGCCCCATATGCCTCCATATATCCTGAAGTAAATCATGATTAATCTTAGAGGATAATAAAAGGGTGTCTACGAAAAGGGCGCTTCCCCGCCCTTGGAAAAATGGATGAAGTATAAGGCCATGGCGAAGAGCATCTCTTTCTTCTTTTTCTATCTGGTGTTTAAACTGTTTGGGAAGAGACCTTAACACCCCTGGGTGCGAAGAATTAAAATATTTATCCTTTGATGCCTCGGCAAAGAGTTTTCCAGCTACTTTTCCTGCACGCATTGCTTCATATATTCCACCTACAAAAATCGGCTCAACCCCACGGCTTATTGAGAGCACATTAGGCATAGGCTCGCTATTCTGAGGTGGGTCAAAACGTAACCTGTCTCCACCCTCATGTGCTATCTCCAGTGCCTCAGGCAGTCTTAACTCGGCTGGCAAAAGCTCTGTTCCTTGTAATGCCTTTACAAAGTATTCTTGAATCTTTTTAGCCTCTTTCGGATGGGTCTCGGTGCCTGTTCCAAGATCAAGGAAGTATTCCGCCTTAGGCGCGCCATCAATCCATTCAACCTCTTTTACAGGCCATACCCATCCTGCGCCCATAATCTCCGAAGGTTCATCGGGATTTTTTAACCAGAACCAATAACCTGTGCCACTTGAATTACTAACCCATTTGTCATATTCTTCTTTGGTAAATTTTATAAGTTTATAATAAACATATATGGGATTTTTCGGTTCATCCTTGGTTTTATTCCTCCACGTACCGCGGCCGCCTGCTGCATCAATGACGTATCTGGCTTTAATATGCTCTTCTTCGCCTGTTTTTTCCTCCCCTTTTTGTTTGGGCTTATAGGTTACCTTGACTAACCCTGTTTTCTTTTCATCCTCCAATCCTGTAACCAGACTATGGATAACCTTAATCCCTTGCGCCAGGGCTTCTTCTGCCAGAAGCTCTCGTAATACTCCCCTGCCAATATCCCCGGCAGGAATTCCGCCATCGCTGTGCCTTATGCCGCCTGGCGAAGTCATAACAAATCTATCCAATTTAGTAACCAGTAATTCGAATTTTGTCCTTCTTTCTCCGGTAAAAAATTCTTTTAGCGTTTCCACAGAGTGCTGAGTTAATAATCCGCCGCAGGGTTTTCTCTCCTCTACTCCAGACATCCTTTCAAAGACAACTATGTCAAGGCAAGGGTTATCTTTTTTTGCCTGAAGCGCTGCAAAAAATCCTGCCGGTCCGCCGCCTATAACTGCTAAATGGCAGTCGTATGTTAAACTCTTCGGAAAATAACCTGAAATAACCTTAAGAAATTTTCCGATCAAAGGTTCGGTAATACTTCTTATAGGAGTAAACCACCTTACCAATTTGGTTGGCTGAACTGCTTTTCCCTCTCTGCCGAAAAGTAGATTTAAGACATAGAGAGGGTTTGCTTCTAATGTAACATTTTTTTCTATGTCGATGTCGGGACTTACTCTTCTTATATATGCCAATGTCCTTCTTACAGGTAAGACGCCCTTGTCGCTAAAAGCAAGGGAGGTCATAAATAACCTGCTTCTTGTACCCACGAACTTAGAAGAAGCAAAATTTCTTGAGTTATTTACAATATGCACATGGCCTATTCTGCCTTCCAGGGCGTCTATCCAGGGCCGTATCTTCTCCCATATTCTATCCCTTATCTCGTCTGTGCCGATGCCTTCCTGAAGCCAGACGTCTATCTCCTCCTTATAAATATAAGCGATATTCTTTAGGTCAAATACAAAACCAACCTCTCTTTCTTCGGCTCTTACAAGTTCTTTATTTACTTTATGTATAAACCGTATAACCTCCCCAAGATATTTTTCCCTGTTCTGAAGAGTATCCTCATATGCTACATCATCCCACAGGTTATATTCGCTCCTTAATGCCTGAAAAATCTCAACCGTAAGCTCATACTTATGCCCTCTTAGAAATCTTATAAGTTGGAGCATATCCTGCGCTCTATCGGGTTCTCCCTTAAACTCAAAATTTCCAAATTTGCGTCTTTGTAATATCCAGTCAAGCTCATACGGATGGATTATGAGGGTAGTCGACTTATTGGGCGGGTTATCAACAAGCATACCTAACTGGCGGGTAAAGGCCTTTTCACCCTTCGGGTCCTTTTTATTCTTTAAATCAACAAAGGTAGTAATGTGTATGCTCTTTATGGGCGGGGCGCGCTTACCTAAATGCTTAAGCATCTCAAGCTGCTGGGTCGTAGCATAAAACTCTATGCCCCATGAGCCTACTACTAATCTCCATACAATTGCATAACTGTAGAGCATAAGCCACTGTATGGGCCAGGGCAGTTTACCGAAGAACCAAAACACAAATATCTTCGTTGAAAAGGAAGCGCTTCGCGTTATCTTTTCTGCCTCTTCCATAGTTATAGCAGTCAAGGTTCTCTGAACTATCTGTAAGAGCTTTGCTATCTGTTCTTGTAAGGCAGAAAATTCACTCGGAGCGACATTCCCCAGGCTGTTAAACCCAGAGAGCGAGAGCCATGAGACGGTGTCGCTTAAGTACCAGCGTAGGGCTTCCATAATTGGAGTGGTATCCTCACCTGCCTGCTGGCGGCGCCACAACTCATAGTAACCAGCAAGGAGTGTCTGTATGCGACCTTCTAATTCAGGTAGTTCTTCAATAACAATGTCTGAAAGCAATACTTTTTTATCACTCTCACCACCCATAACAACCTCATCCTTATGCTTATGATAAAGGGACAATGCATTATTTCTTAACCTGATAATCTCGGAAATTACTCTTGCCGGCGAATCCTCCGTAGTATCTTCTTCTAATAAAACTACCTCAGGGTCATATACATGGTCATATTTTTCTGTTTTTCTCTCATCAAGGAGTTCCCTCAGGATAATCCATTGCTGAATCTGTGTTGTTCCTTCGCCGATTTCTAACAATTTGGTATCACGAAAACGCATATTTGCATATGCAACTATTTCTTTAAATGGCTGGGGTAAGTTATCGATTCGGTCGCCATCATAATAACCAAGCGATGCTAAAGCCCCAGTTGTTCGAATACACAAATCAGTAGAGGCTGTTGCGCTTGGAATCTTTGTAAGTGCGGCAAGAATCTTGATATCCTCGCCCTTGTCTTTAAGTTCAGCCCCTTGTTCAAGTAAATTCCTGTATAGGAGTTCCTTTGTCTCTAACTCATCTAATAGCGCGCGTGCAGAGGTAATAAGGAAAGGCCTATCGGAAGTTTCACCGCTAATTTCATCCCATCCTTCTTTAACACGCTCCTCCACAGCAGCTATTAATACCTTCCGTAGCCCACGCAGGATTCCAATCGCATGCGCAGAAATAGTAAACCGCCCACGGCTCAGCGTCTCCCATAAGTTCAGCAAGGTTCCGATGGTATCTCTCTCGAGGTCAATTGGCAGATTATCATATTCCCAATAGGTTGTGCCTGAGCCACGCTGTCCCATTACCCTTTCTTTCTTTCCTCTAACAAAGTCTGAAAAAACCAGATATTCTCCTGAGGAGATAGGTAGTGCATCTGTCTCTTTTGTTTTGACTAAGAGGGCGCTGATTCCTTTATGCGGCTTTTCAGGATCTTTTGGCTCAGTCCGTGCCGCAATAATTTGCCAGTGTTCCATTGGTTTGTAAAGTTCCACATTTATAGCAACCTGCTGTCGCAAGGAATTCCAAAGTTCCAAATCATCCCCTAACTGCGGCCAACGTGTTCGTAACGACTGTTCTACTTGGTCTATTGATGTAATAATCTCTGGCAACTTCAAAATATCTTCATATCCTGATGGCAAGACCATACCGACGGTAATGAAGAGTTTACGCCCTGTAAGCATATTGTTCTCTACCTTTGAAATTATAGCCGAGTTATCCGAACCCGCGCCTGGCTCTGTCAAAGAGAAGTTTACTATTGCTTCTCCGTGGAGAAGCTTGAGCAAAACCTCGCGGCGTTGGATTTCAGCCAAGGAGCCTTCAGTTAAATGCTTTTCAAGCGGATCTGCGCCGAGGCTTCCAAGAACATTCAGGGCTCCAAGGGTCACACCTGAGCTTACCTCAGAAACAAGGAAATTTACTCTGAGCCACGCCTTGCTGGATAGCCCAACCCCGCCATCAACCTGTTTAAACTGGGTTCCAACAAGACCCTCCTTGACCATATCCATATATAAATCAAGCGGTAATACATCCAGTGTATCAATCACAAATGCCGGTGGCGCAATCCGCTCTTTGACAAACCGCTCAACATGTTCTAAGTATGCGCTTTCAATACCGTCATATATTGCGCGTAATTTTGGATCCTCACTTTGCCGAAGCAATTGAAGTAGTTCATCATTCTGCCGCGCAAATGTTTCCCAATCACCTCCCTGGGCTTTGATGCGCAGGACATTTGGCTTGGCAATGAATTGTTCATAGAGTTTCTTGCCAATTACGCCAGCATCATCACCATATTCTTGCTGTAGTTGCCATAGAGAAAACAGGGGCAACGACTCGCCTCTTTCATTTTCTAATGCCAAGGGGGTGGAGCGCGCGGATTCTCTTTCTTCGTTTCGGTGACTGGCCTGTCTTGTGAGTATAAGAAAGGTTCTCTTGATAAACCCTTCAGCATGGTCAATCCTCTCGCTTACCCACCTGATGAATTTTAATCGTTTAAGGTCACTATGGATTATGTATAAACTTAGTAAATCAAACAGAAATCCGGCAGTGCGATTAATAAGGATTATTAGAAATCCAGAGAGTAGAATTCCTATTCGCGGAAGCCCAAAAATTAACATTGTAGGCGGCACAAAGATAAGCTTGGCCCAGTTAAGCATCCATTGTTGCCTGGTTTTATCCTGCTCTTGGCTCTCTTGGGGTTCCCATAACCTGATAGTTTTCACAAAGAGCGCAAACGCCATTTTGGCGATTATCCATTGACTCACATATACCTGGATAGCTAAGATGAGTATTTCAAGTACCCACTTGAAAGATGAAAATTCTCCATAGGTAAATATCTCTACGCCCTTGGCGCCAAGAGTACCAATTAAGGTAAAATGTCCGAGCCATAGGAAACCAAATATACCAATCAACAGGGCTGTTAATACGACACGCTGCCACTTCGTTGTTATAACACTCCAGAAAATTCTTCCGAACTCACGCGCGGACGGATAGAGTCGAGTTTCTGGGGCTTGGTCATAGCGTCCGGATGATTCAGATTGCCTGGCTTTCCATTCGGCTAACATACGACTTAATACATCGCTGATGAAACCAGACATAAAACTAAGCATAAAACCCCAACCAATATCTTGAAACATCTCCCCGGGCGCCTGGCTGAAAAATAAAACTTTCCCAAGCAGAAAAACCATGCAGAAGCCAAAGTACCCAGCTGTTACCCATAGGATGTCCTCTTTAAACCATGCCGCCAAGGCATTAAGTCGTTGGAAAAATAGGGACACTTCCCATATTTTTATACTCTGTGATAGTTTCTTAAGCGGCGCAAACAGGGTATCGGGATGGCTAACTAAGGCGTGTGTGAGGCGGGAGAGGGTTCCTGCGAGGGAAAGAGAGATAAGGAAATCTGTCAGGTCTTTGCCAAGCGAGGAGCTAAACCACTGGGTAGTGATAAAATAGATTGAGAGGAATATAAGAGCGCTGATTAGACTACCTATTATGCCTCCTAATTCCACTTCTACGGGAAATACTTGAATATCTCCCTTTGGTTTAATAGCCACAGGTCCAGACTCATAGTATACTACCTTATAAGGTATGCCTTTTAGTTTTGCCCAAAGGATATGGCTTAACTCGTGGATGGATGTCTTATAGCTGATACCTTTATAACGTATGAGGTATTTTGCATTTAGTAAGGCTGTTATAAGAATCCCTGCTAAGATGGAATTAAACAACGGATTGCCCAATATAGAAAAACTGAATACAGCCACTATTAAACTTATAATCACCCTCAGTTTAAATGCTTTCCAGGAGAGGGCAGAATGCGATAAATGGGAAGTGTCCCTATTTTCTCTATTTTCTCTCCTGAAAATTCTAACCAGTCTATCCAGTGCTCTTGATTCGATGGTGTGTAAAAGTTTTGTAACTTGGTTAGGAAATAAATATATTTGCGGTAAGATAACCCTTGTCAATCCAAAGGCGGGGTCTAAAAAGTTATGGGCAAGGAAATCTCCTTTCTTTGCTTCTAAATGGGACATATATTCATGGACTTGAAAGATTCTGCTTCGTTTGGCAAGACTACTTTTTGTAATTAATGGTTCCTCTTTAGTGTTAGGAGCTAAGGCTAATGGTTCTTTAGAGGTAAGAATATCCCATATAAGGAAACCCTTCTTCTCTGGATTGAGTTCCTTATAGACTCTGGTTACTACTATTAGTTTGGCAATATTCCAGCCAAAGAAATAGGCTGGCACCATAGCAGGGAGTAAAAACAAGGGATTTGCTACAAAAATGGGCAATATAGTGACAATAAACAGAAGACCTGTGAAAAGAACGCTATAAGTGGTGTAGCGGGGAGTGAGGGCTCGGTCTCTATCATTATCAAGAATACTACCAATGTCATTAAAAAAGCAAAAATATACAACAATCATAGCAAGAGGGATATCTAAAGGATCGGGGGTACCAATTAAAAAACCTCGTGTTTCGTAAAAAATAAGGGCTTTGCCCACTATGCTCCAATAAATAAGCGCGAATATTACTTTCGTAACTGTATCATTATCATTAATATATTTGTCGTATAATAGTTTATCTAATATCGACTTAAGCCCATAACCCAAGAAGCCACCAAATCCTACGGTCCCCAGATGTTCTGATAACCAAGAAGGAAGTAAACCGTATATTCCTCTGGTAATTATATTAACTAGATTTAAAAATGCTAACACAGCTATAGGACCAAACATTATAAAAGTTATAAGTTTAAAAATCCAACTTATAACTTTTCTAGTTCCTTCAAAAACCAGAGCTATTATTACTGTTACGATTAAAAATATAAGTGGCACTATAAGAAGTATCGAAATCCATTCTATCGATTGAGCGAACAACACATTGGCAACCTGCATCCCAGCAAATACAAAAGATGGGACAAATAGAGCTGTGCTGAGACTAATATTCAAATCCCTAGCAATAATTTCAGTTACCTGCGTAAATCCTAATACTTTGAGATTTCCTTGAGAAATAAATAAACCAGGTATAATTGCCGTGAAGAAAGTCATAGGAAAGGGGTGTGTTTCTATTTTTCTAAGCCAATTCCCGGTTGATATAATATTCTTGGATACTTTTTTAACTACTTCTAATATTACCTCAGGATGGCTAAATAGGACATGAGCAAGACGGGAGAAGACACCTGCAAAACTAAGGGTGATAAAAAAGTTTGTTAAATCTTGACCAAGCGAGGAGCTAAACCACTGGGTAGTAACAAAGTAAAGCGACAGGAATAAAATCACCGACACTAAGCTGCCTATTATACCTGCTGAGGCTATTGCTCCTTGTAGTTTTTGATTAGACGTGTCTGGTTTAATAGCTACCGGTCCATATTTACCATAAACAATACTGTAACCCACACCTTTTAACCTTGCCCTCAGGGAGTGGAATAGTTCGTGCAGTGATGTCCAATAGGCAATGTTAACATCCTTATCCTTAATCTTAAAATGGATGAGGTATTTTCCATTTAATATTAATGTTATCAAAATACCTAAGAGGATACTTAAGACTAAAGGGGTATGTAACCCAAAAAGGACTCCTGTGCTTACTATTAAAGATATTATCGTTCCTGACCAGAAGGCCTTCCACGAGAGGGCAGGGGTAGAGTTACCTAAGTTCCTCCTATCTTCCACTAGCAGTCTCCGTACGTCCCTATAGGCACGCGCTTCGGGACCAAACCACTCTTGACGGAGTCCTATCCACTCTTCCCCTTTGTTTAAAACCTTTTCCCGTTCAGCTCTATAGAAAACATATGAATCGGCTAGGCTCAATTTTCGCAGTCTCTTCAGGCGTTCAGCGCTGCCTGCCGCTTTCGCAAGCTTAACAACAGCGGTTGCATAACCTTCTGCATCATCTCTCTTCAGCATTGCCAGGTGGCCAAATGCATCATGATTACCCACCAAGAAGACAAGCTCTTCAAACCAGTCTTCTGGAAACCCCATCCTCCTTAAAATGGCATATCCGTGCTCAGTAAGGTACTCTGCTCCAGTGTGGGCGTGGTCCATATAGCCAAAGACCTTCCCAATGTCATGTAACCAAGCCGCCCAGACAACAATGGGCTCAATCTCCTCCGCCCTTAAAACTCTCACCACTTCTCGCACATGCTCAGCCCCGCTCTCTGGACGACCGGCAGTTGGTGGATAGGACCTCAGCCAATTGAGCTCAGGGAGATACTCAAACAGAACCCTCGCATCGTAGAGCAGCAACGAGGCTTCCTTTGGATTAACGCTTTTTTCTACAAATACTCGGATTGCCCTAGCAAACTCTGGGTTGGGGACAATCTCCGCGATGAGCCGATCTTCAAGGCCTGGAAGGCCTATCTGGATCTCCTGAGCATCAGGCTGTTTCTTCAGATAATCCTCGATGATCCACTTAAGCATCCGCACACCAAAATCGTCCTGGTGTAGAAGGTAGGCAATAGGATGTTTCTGCTTTAAAGTCATTCCTGAAGGTTGAATATGATACATATGGTCTCTGATTAAAATGAGTGTATAGACCACCTCAATTGGTGTAATTCCTAAGTGGATGGGTTTAGGGTCAGGGTAGCTGGGATTATCGGGTCTGATAGACAAAAGATTATCTGCCTTTTCGACACTCTTGTAAGTCGTTGCAATCCGGTCTGCCCGCTGGCTTGCGACCTCGTTCATCGTTACACGCGCCTTAATGTGAAAAATCTGCTCGGCAAAGAAAGTATAGGCGTCGGTCCAACCCTCCATGGTCAACCAGAGTTGGCTGTATGCCGCTGCTGTAGCAGGAGTCACCAGGAGTGGTGCAAGGCCATAGCGCATAAGCACCAGGTTTAACAAAAGGCTGGCGAGTTCACGATTCTTGCGGGGATATGGAGAAATCCGTATGAGGTCATACCACATCCGTGAGGCAACCTGGACAACTTCTAAAGGCTCATGCTTTTCCAATCTATCAAGCCACTGAAGTTCTGCACGATACGTTTCCCAATATGCAGCCATCATCGCCTCTGGAGCAAATGCCTCAGGAAATGGCTCTCCCAGACGTCTATTAAATCTTGGAGGGAGCTCTCGGAAACCCTTGGCCTCCTCTTCCGGGCTTAAGCACGCGTAGAGTTCAGAAAGGAGCACACCTGATGGAAACTCCATGGTTTCAACTGCCAGATTAACCCGCTGCGCAGCTTTCTTTAACCTCTCTATGTCAGAAGGCTCCAAAGGCAGAACGTCAATCCCGATATGCTCTACGGGAATATGTGACTCGCCAGAAAAGGGCTCAAGGCCCCTAAACTGTGTCATAAGCTCGTAAGCACGCTCCTTTTGGCCATCTGGCGTCAACAAACGTTCATCACCTCTAATAGGAAGCTGGATTTTCTCTCGGATTATCCTAACCACTTCATCCACGAGTCCTTGGTCTATCTGGCCAACCACAGTCTCTGCAAGGCGATGTAGCAAAATCATGTCCTTCCCCAATTCAAGATTTGTTGAGACAACATGCAGGATGAGCTCGACCTTTTGCTTCAGCACTTGCTCACGCCTCATCCGGTTGGTGATTAGTTGTGGACGGTCTGCAATGGCCTTCCGTTGAATCTCCAGTAGCGCCAAGGCCTCGATATCTCTGGATTGAGCCATCACTTCTGCGCGCTCTTTCAGCAGTGTATCAAGGTTCTCATAAAGCTGTTGGGGCCGCTTCCACCCGTAGATTTGTTTTAGGAGTCTGGGAAAGACCGCTCGCTTACCAAAAGTATTCCGTTTCATGCGGCTCTTACGCTTTTGTGCCTGTTTCAATTGTGATTCATAATTTTTAATAAATGTATCTATCTCAGCAAGTGTAATCTCAGGATTCCTAAGATCCACAAGCGACAACCAGAGCACCACATCATCCAGGATATTAGGAATGAGTTCTTGGGGAAGATGCTCTTGATTCTGCCATTGCCTGAGCACGACGTGACTCAGCAGGCGGATAAGATCTCGATGTTGTACATTCAACACAGCCCGCGCATAACGTTGAGCTCCCTGCCAATGGCCCTCCAGGCGATAAAGCACCTCAGGAACCACATCAGCGTATTCGTCACGGAAAGCTGCCTCTTTAGGAAAGATAGCTTCACGCCAATCCAACGCCTGGGTAGATTTTCTCAGCAGTGCTCGCGCCGTAAGCTCAACAGCTTGGCTCAAGGTTGGTGACAAAAGCGGATCCCAAGCCTCTGGCTGGTAGGCTGCCCAGAGTTTTGGATGTGTTTGTGCGGTCACGTCATCTGCCTTCCCTGCTCGGATAGTCAGAAGCACCTCCTGCTGCGAAGCAGATAACAGCCCAAGTCGGTTCTTCCAAAGGAACAAAGATGCCATACGCGCAGCAGAAAGAAATTCGGCGTTGAATTCCTCATAATTGAGGTCAAGCGCCCTCCTTGGAATGGCAATCACGACCTCCGAGATATCCCCTGTTTCAGGAGAGGAAATCTCTACCAGTTCCTGCTCAGGTGCAATACGCAGGGTGATGACGTCGTCTTTCTTTGGTGAATAGAGATGAATGCTCATTGCCTTGGCTATATCGTAAACTCTCTTTTCAAGCCACCTCGCAATTAATGGGTTTTTGGTCCTCATTTGCTCGATCTGCTTTTGTGTAAGTACCAACAGGCTATCGCTGAGATCAACCACTTCACCGACTGGCTGGCCGAATTCACGAAGCAGCGCTACCTCTACCCTGACCGTGGCGGCGTCCAGCAGCCGCTCCCGAATCTTCTCGGGATCCTGGAGTTCCGTGGCTATGCTTCTAATGGAAAAAATGGGGACAGTTCCCTTTTTAATAACTACCAGATTCAAAAAGGCATTTACCAAAAGATGTGGAAGGTTCAGGAAAAGAAGGAGGATAAATATGTTTGTGGTGGGATAAAGCAATAAAAGCGCTGTAATAACACCGCTTATCAGCAGTTTATCGGGCGAGAAGACAAGGGCGAACTTTTCTGAGAGGTTTCCTTTTACTCCTTTCATATGGCGCAGGTGCCAGGCAAACTGAGAGATTGCATAAGCAGTCCAAAATAGGGGCGGGCTATGGATAAATAATACCGCAAGCACAGAACTAAATAAAACTAAAGCGACTATTCCCTGCCTCAATGAACGGGTGCCTATGACGCGTGCGGATTCCATAAGTGTAGGCGCAACCGCAGAGCCCATAAACCTTCCAAACCACTCTGAACTGGTCTGCTTATACCAATGTTCATAAATCTTTTTATACTTATCTATATATTCTGACCACATGCCACCAGAGGTCAGGCGCTCTAATGTTATTTCAAGCCCAATAATAGCTTCAGCCTCACTAATTAAATCTTGTAGCTTATCCTTAAGTGTAAAGTAATTATCAAGGTCTGCCGCTTCGTCATCTGTTACCATAGTTTTCTTAGCTATCTTCTTAGGTTTAAAATTAGAAACTTGCTTAAGTGCCCTACGCTTTTCTTGAGGTTCTTCATCGCTCAAAACTATTTGTTCTAACACCTCTATTTTTTCTAATAATTCTTCATAAAGCTCAATGCCACCTTTACCAAAACTCTTGAGTGAGCTACCTGGTGCAGAGCTTTCTGTAAATTCCTCGAATGCCTCTAAAAAGGTTTCGGTTTCGCTTTTTATCTGGATTAAACTCTCTAAAAAAGTCTCTCTTCTCGTTGCAATTCCTTCTTTGAATTTTTGAATCTCAGTTTCTCTATCCCATCTTGGCTGACGAGAATCGGGCATACCAAATCGCTCAAACATTCCAATCTGGTCATCCGGCGGAAGCGCTGAATTTCTCTTTCTTGTAGCCATTGCAAAAAATAGGCTGGAAAATAGATACGGAAGGATTTCTAAAAACCGGGAAGGAATTAAATACCACAAGCCAAGAGCAAAAAGCGAGATTCCGATTAATCCTGTTAAGCCGTAGCCTAAAAGCACCAAAATCCGTCTGCGCGTTGATAACTCATCCCAAAACCTCCAGGCCATAGATAAGATAATAAAACCGGATGAAGAGATAAAAGCTCCTATTATTGCCTGTAACACATTGTCGGGCGGCAGAAAAAACCGTCCGATAAATAAGGGTATCATTGCGCAGAGAACGCTTATCAAAAGCGCAAGGCCTGTCAATTTAAATAAGTTTTTATACGGAGAGCCTTCGTCCACTCCGACAAAGAAACCAAAAATAAGAAGGAGTATAATAAGTATGGCTAAAAATGCAGCAACAAATTTAAAAATTTCATATTCGGTTATAAATAACCCTAATATTTCAATGGCTGGTACCTGAGACATAAACTTAAGAACAGGATGCCCTGATAGAAAGAACGTACTCGGAATTAACAAACCTGCCATAAAAACCGGCTCGGACAATATAGAGCGCACCTTAAAAATATAACGGCCTATGTTTCTATATAACGTGAAATTACGCAAAAATCTTCCTGCGGCTTTTTTATTTATAACCGATGTCCTTGTAAAAAACGAAAATTTTGGTATAAGTGTATGTTCGCCATAAACTCTGTCAAGCTTAAAGCCCTTGGGAAATCTTACCCATCTTGCCTTCTTAAGGTCTGCCTGCAACTTTCCATTAACTTCTTCTCTACGACCAAATAAACCCCAAAGGGCACCTAAGGGTACGGCTACTCCACCCACTGCCCTGCCAATAAGGCCTTCTAAGATATGCCGTTCAGCCTTTACTCCTATCCGCTCACCTGTTTTTGCAGAGGCTAATACATCATCGTGTGTCAACATTGGCCTAAGGATTAAAAGCTCGCCTGGCTCTAATTCCGAAGTTTTTATATTGTGGGCGTTGGCTATCTTATCACGGGCTTTGGCTTCGGTTAACCACTCAGCGAGGATAGAGTTGTAGACATCATTAAATGCCTCTTTAAACCCTTGCCTGCCGCTTATGATTTTTTCAAGTTCTCCTTTTCCTATTGCATACCATCTTACAACTCCATCATTATCCCTGTAACATATCCTCGCATACCTGGGGCCGGAAAACTCCTCTATAACCTGTTCGCTGTCCAATTCGTGCCATATATTCTTTCCTTCGCAGAAAGCCACAAGTTCTTTCCACATTTGTGGCGTAACTTTAGCGCGCATATCCCAGCGCCCAAGCTTTACTTTTTCGCGATAGTCCTTCTCGCTAATAATCTGACTAAGAACAGCCTCTAATCCCAAAAAAGTCACAACATTCCAACGATTGGTTCCATCCACTATTACATAGTTATACCCATTGGGTTCATCCGAATTCCTGGGTGCTTCTACATTTATTATCGGCCATGAGAAGAAACCACTCCTAAGTACGCTCATTCGTATAAACCGGGACGTTAGGGAAGAATTTAATAAGAATAAAAGGAGAGGAGTTACAAACTTCTTTCTTAAGTGTTCTGCAGTTTCAAACCTGCGCAATTGATTTAATTTGTCAAAGTCTCTAAATAATGAGTCATCGATTTTAATAAATTTATCCTTTTCCTTGTTATATTTTATCCGTGCAAAAACAAGAATCCTTGGCCAGGAAAAAAGGCCTGTGTCTGAAATAACCTTGTAAAGCTCGTTAACATCAGCGCCATATTCATGAGGCGTAGTCTCATCAGAGCCGATAAGTTTTATAGCTTTAACTACTTCATCCTTTTCTCCTTCGCTAAGATAATCATAGTTTGGCGAACCTTTTCCTGCCTCAACAAAACCTATTTTTACCTGCTCCAATATAAATCTGAGTTGCGAGCTTATCTGTTTTAATATTTCATTCAACCATTGCTTAATGCCGCCTAAGAGCCAAACCACTACGAAGAATCTCAAATATATGTCTTGAGTAAAATCTTCTATTGCGTGCGGCTCTTCTGTTACACCTATTCCCCAAGAAGAGCGTAAATCTGAAAGAACAATCCTTATATACTCCTTTGGTTTCCAATCCTGTGGCGAGAACATAAAATCAACACCTACAATAAGGAAGGGAAGAAGATAGACAAGAAGGGGTGTGTGTTGGGGCAAGAAGATAAATGTAAATAATGATATCGATATGGAAACAATGGATAAGAAGATGGTAGCTTCTGAGCTTGCAATTATTCCGGGAAGGCCCTTTGAGTCTGGGATACCTATACCACCTCTAACTATGGCAATATTTCCCCAGCCTGACCCAGCAGCATTTCTCCAATGGCCACGCTCATGCCAGAAAAATAGTAATAATGATGCAATGAGAAATGCGCTGAAGTATATCAGGCTGATTATCGCAAGAACCTGCCAGGAAACCTCTGGATTGGCATACCATATATACCCTACTCCCAAAAGCCCTATTACCGGAGCTACAAGAAGATTCCCCCACGAGAGGGCGGAGGATTTACTCCTTCTTAACGCGTCTGGTGTAATAGCTTCGCAGCCCAATGCCATCAGCTCATAGTTATTTAGCCCTGGTAAGTTAGAGTGTTGGGATATAGCCCTTCCTTTTTCAAGTGCCTCATCTGCCAATTCTCTAATTCTCTCGGCCTTTATAAGTTTCCATCCTATTGCGTTATATACCTCTTGTGCGTCAGATAAATCAAACCTTCCCTTTGCGGTCTCCTGCAGGAAGGTTTGTTCAAAGTAAGGGTTGAGCCCAAAGCCAAGAGTTCCCTCAAGTGCTGACCTTCCCTTGGCAGTAGCGCCTTCAATCTTTCGCCTGTCCTTGCCAAATCTCATTAAAACCAGTTGCGTCCTTACAAGTTTTGCTGCTTTTATAATCTCCTCTTTTCTCAGTTTGCTCATTGGCTTACCCTTCTTTCCAGGCTCTATTATCTGGCCTGTTTTGACAGTATCAGTTAATCCTCCCTCTTTTGTTGTCAGATAATAAGAATTTCCTATAGAGCTATCATACCTTATCCCCTCATGAACTAAGACATTCTCAAGGTTCTCTGTCAGCCAATCCTCGCCGTACATTGCGGCAACATCCGCAACTGTTGCGCCTTTGGGCACGCGTATAACCCTGAAGTATCTCCGCTCCTTTCTTCCTCTTCCCTTAACCGTAGGAACCAGAACATAGACCAAATCCTCTAAAGTATCTAAGATTTTTCTAAAATCCCTCTCAAAATCACCTGTTAATTCAACGCTATCAGGCGTATATCTAAATTTTCTGCCTAAACTCTCTGCTGTCCTTTGAGCCTTGTATGCCCAGTGCGCAGCAACGCCAACGCGGTAGTTAAAATAATCATCCTCGGAAGGATATGTCTGAAGCTCAACAGGAACATCCTTAGATTTTATTTTAACCCATCTACCAATATGAGTGGCATCATAACCCTTATCAACTCTGGTCATTTTGCCATACTGACCTTTTATCTCTCTTTCTCCTATCTGCTGAGTAACTGCTACTGCATTATAATAATCCTTCTCATTTCGCAGAACAATCCTTATACCAAATAAATCTCTAAGCGAGGCTATATCCGGATATTCATCCCGCTCGAGCACCTTCCTGTAGGATGAATAAACAGACTTAACCCTTCCTGAAACCTCTATGTATTCTACACCCTCTTCTTTCAATAAACCTTTAACCTGCTCTACTAAACCTGCAAGTTCAATCTCAGCCTCCTCATATCTTATACCGAGGGTCTTCTCAATCTCTTCCTTCGCCTTCCTGTAGAGTATAGGTTCTGTAATCCTGAAGAGTTCATCCTGCAACTCTGCTGAAAGCATATGAAGCCCCAAGCGCTCAGCAAAGGGTATATATAATAACTGTAGTTCACCTATTAAGTAATCTTTCTCCCTTTCTTCGGAAATTCCTAATGTCACCAGCCTATCTGCAAATACAATAGACAGCAAATCAGCCTTTTGCGCTAATTGCATAATCTTATTCATAGTGTTAAGAGCTCCATATACGCTGGCAGGGGGTAAATCAAAGGGATGAGCGCGTATCTCTATAACCGTTTCAATATTGGAAATCAGTTCATCAATCTCTGCGCCGTCCAAGATTCCTCCCTCGCTTAAAGAAGACCTTAAATCATTGATATCTAAACCATGCAAGAGACAGACGCCGATAAGTAAAGCAGGAACTTTTTTGCCTATAAGGCTGTAGCGGTAAAACCTGATAAAGGTGCTGGCAACCTTTAATACGTGCGTTAAATAGGGCTCTCCGCTGCGATGCCTTAAATGTGCGTATTTCTCCTTTGCGAAGTCATATATCCTCTGGATAAGCTCAGGGCCCTCGGCACTATCTAATACCAACGCTAACATATCCTCTTCTTTAGCACTGGTTACAACCTCCTCAGTCTCGACAAACCTTTTTCTCCTGTCTAATTCCCTAAAAATAGCCCTGAGGAGTTTTTCCTTTGCCTTACCCGGGTCTCTAAGCCATAAATACAAGAGTTTCTCTGTCAGTAAATCATCCTCAATAATCTCGACTGCGTTTTCTTTATTCTCCAATAATGTCTCTAGAACAAACTCAACGTACCCCTCCAATCTCCCCCAGTAAATAATCTCGAGAATATCCTCTTTATCCTCCTTTCTAAAACGACTGTCAAAGTTAGATAATATTTCAAGCCGGGAATCTATCTCCTCCTGGTCTTCTATTAACATAGACTCAACGAGTAACCATGGGTCTGGATACGAAGTAGCCATAATATATTGCCTGATTGCAGGCATCTCCAATATACGCCTTAATTCCCCAAGAGACGCTGTTAACCTATAATCCTGCTGGAGAGATACATCTATTGCCTCCTCTAACTCCGCATTAAAAATATATCTTAGCAGTTTTTTGTCTTCATCTGCTCTTTCCAAATTGTATTCGCTTAGCGAAACTATCTCAGAAACCTTCGCTCTGTGTTCGGGATTATCAAAAAATGGCTTTAGGCTAAACAAAATCCTTTCTCTTGTTCCCAGCAATACCGCCACCCTGACAGAGGCTCTGAGTTCTTCTGTCCTAATCAGGCTTTCAATTCTATCCAGCATCTCAAGGCGTCTTTTTAGCGCTCCCGGCGCTATGGTTTCTACAAATTCCACATTTAAACCATCTATTGGCAACCCTAAATCAGAATATGATTCTCTTAATTTATCTACGGCTATTTTTTTTACTTCTTTGGATGAACCTTTATGAACCACGCTTGACATACGATACAAGACATGCTTAAGCCTGTCCTCAATCCTCCTTCTAGCTTCCTTATCAGTGCTATACAGAGAGAGGCTTGCAAAAATAGCAGCCAGAGTATCTGGATAGAAAAATCCGATTAAATCATCCAATCTATTCTCAGTCAATATTATCCCTTCGCCCCCTATAACTTCACCAACAGTTAGAAAACGAGGCCCTATGTCAAATTTCTCATTGAGATTTTCTATCAGGCTTAAAACATAGTGTATCCTCCTCTCATCTTGAGGTAATCTCAGTTTGTCAAATATATTAAGCCTTCTGTCGCTATCTGCGTGCGAAAGAATAAAGGCACTTAAAAGAGAGCTCCAATGTGTCCTTAATGACTGAACCTCCGGATGATTTAAAGGAACTGAGTTAAATAACCCGATGAGGCTATCACAGCCTTTTTCTATTTTTCCTGCCAAATCAGAATCCTTATCCCTTAGAGCCTCTAAGTAAAGGAAACTCTCCTCTAAGAGTAATACCTCTGTTAATGTCTTCGGGATATCAAGTATAAATTTCTTGCTGTCATCGATGCCCAGTTTTGTTTTATACTTATCTATTATCCTCTCCTGCGCCCTAAGGCGGCTCTCTATCGTTGCTAAACTTTCTTCTAATTGCTGAATATTAGGCAACTCTTCTCTACGCAAAACATCGGAGAAAATACCCTTAAGTCCTTTGATTCTTCCGACCATTTCCTTATTAATATCGCCTATCAGCACTTCATAGGCTAAAGTTACTTCTTTACTTGCGCTCCTTAGTGCATAGTAACCTAACCACAAAAGGGTTATGGTATCATCCAGATTTTCAAGTTGATTCTCAATACCCAGGACATGGAGAGTCTTTAGATTATGAAGACGGTCAGCCAATTTAAGCATT
>CAZDNS010000011.1:0-44106 GCA_964506845.1 uncultured Planctomycetia bacterium
ACCCAGGACATGGAGAGTCTTTAGATTATGAAGACGGTCAGCCAATTTAAGCATTACAGCCTTACCTTCCTTGGGATTTCTTATTGTATTATAAAGATTAAAGTAGTAGTCAAGTTTACCTTTTTCTTCATCAATTGTTAGCAATTCAACGTATCTTGCTATTTCCTCGTCAAATTCATCCCTTATCTCCTCAAGGGTTGTTTTTCCATCCTCCACCAAATCATGCAATAAGGTAGCGCAGAAAAGCGCAGTTTCCCCTTGCCCTAACTTTATAAGCGTTCTTGTGACTGAGACAGGATGTTCTATCTCAAGAAATCCGTCCTTTCTAAAGGCCTCGGTTGCGCTTTTTGTAACTCTTGCCGCTAAGAATTTATATGCCTTTCTTAACCTTGGGAAATCTCTTTCCTCATCTAACTTGAGCCCTTTCTCCTCCAATAAAGCCTCTATCCCCTTAAAATAACCAAGCTCAATACCTTTTGCAGAAATAATATTCCTTATTCCTGAACCCAAGGGAGCTATTAATAAGAAAAGTACAACAGCAACTATAATGGAACCTATTATCAAGGTTATTGAGATTACCTGAGGTACGGGGCTCAAATATAAAATAAATCCTAAAAGCCAAACCACAGATAATTTTATCCTCAAGAGCTGATTTCCCGTAATAAGAAAACTGTTTAACCAGGGAATAAGCGAAGGATTCCAGTTTCTGCTCTTAATGGCATCGCTTACTAACAAATAGGTAACCCTCTTTTGAATAAAATTGCCCAGCAGGAAATTGCTAATCTGTGATTCAAACATTCCAAGAGAAAGTCTCCTGAAAAGATGGGTAGAAAAATATAACTTCCAGTTATCAAAATTGATATGGTACCTGAACTGGTCTGTATCAATAGCCCGGGGTTTATAAAAAAGCCATACCCACAGAAAAAGCGTAATAGGATTAAATATTGTTAGGGATAGAATGCTTCCAATTAGTATGCTTAAGGTTGCGATTGGTACGTCAAGTTTTATAAGCATAAGGGTATATCCACCAATGGCTATCAGAGAGAATAAACCGACATCAATAAGCAAAGACCATTTATTCTGATTTCTGAAAATTCTCTTAAGCACCTCCTCTCTTTCAGATGCAGGATATAAATTCCTTATCAAGTTTGCAGATATTCCTGCAAAGGTTAATAAGTATAATAAAGAAGCTATAATAACATCATTGAAAGAACCGGCTCCGTTTGAGATTAAGTAAGTAATTTCCTTCCTCAATAAGAGCACTGTCGCCAAAAACAGAGATATAAAGGTTACGCTTGATAAAAGATTTAAACGCTTAGATTCCTTAAAAACTCCCTTGGGCAGTAGAGAATACACGTTAGGAAGAAGGTGGCTTATATCAAACTCCCTCCAGTCAATTGGCGAGAGGGTATAGATGAGATTTATAACTATAGCAGGGATTATGTAGGGTGTGTATTGGGGAAGAATAAATAGTAATGCTATTGAAACAATGGTCAGGGATAGGCTGGCAAGAATTCCAGGTAAACCCCTTGAGCGCGGAATGGTAATACCTTCTTTTGTGAATATCTCTTTTAAGGAAAATTTTTTAAAGCCAGTTTGCGCCCAGTGAGCCAATTCATGGATAATCAAGAAGCCCGCAAAGTAGATAAAGCTTATAATATCAAGATATTGATACGGCAGGATGTTAAACCAAACGAGCATTGCTATACCCAAAGTTACAAGACCTGCAGGAATAACATTCCACTTATAGGAGAGGGCGGAGGAAGGAACATTGTTTAATAAAGGCAACTCATTTTGAGGCCCTCTCTCACTTCTAGGCACAACTACCTCTCCCATATCAATAATAGGATAAGGGAATGTAATAATAACCTTGGTTCCTGTTGGATATCGCAGAGAACTCTCCTGGGTATCGCCCTTCGCCAGTCTTACCTCTGAAAACTCACCATTTTCATAAATTATCTCGTATGCTTCTTGCCCCTCTACACGACTGATAATCCTAAGTTTTCCACCATACATATCTACGATATTTCTTACTTTCGTGAGCCCAAGACCTGCTCCTGCAAATTCTTGATATTTAGTCTCTGCTGGATTTAAACGATGCGGAGATAAACATATATTGAACATGGTTCTTAATTTATCGGCTGGAACTCCTGCATTATCATCTTCAATAACATAATAGTAGCCATCGGTTTTTTGGAAAAAATCTTCATGAATTTTTCCCATCAATGTTTTATTTTCAGAATCAAAGTGGGCATTTGTGATGCAATTTTTTAACAATTCATAAGCTAACATTTCAATCATGTCAATCGTGCCGCCAAAACTAACTATACTCATTTCCATGGGATTGGCGGGATAAAACCTATCTATTTCAGAAATATCTATACCTTCTTTTGATTTGAAATACCTGATAAAAGCTTGCCAGGGATATGCCTCATCCTGAAATAAAGGAATACGTTTAAAATCATGGGTGTAGGGATATTTCAAAACTGAGTAATATCCCAATAACGCAGTACTTATAAATTCAATCAATCTACAGCTGTCAAAGTCAATCTCATTTAATCGGCTTAATAATTGCTGAATAGACGGCTCTATAGCTTTTTCATCTAACATATTGATAAAATTCATATCAAACACTGTGGGGTAGTTACTGACTAAAACCCTTCTGAAAAGTTCCCTGAATAAATCTGCCGCACATTCTTTTGCTTCATCATACTGTGATTTCCGATATAAATCGTGTACTTTTTCAAATGCCTCAAGAATACTAGATTTTGTTAGATTAATATCATACAACCTATCCTTGAGGACATTTTCTTCAAAAATATTGCTTTTATCTCCAAGGTGTGGCCTCAGTTCTTTAAGTAATCTAACATGCTCATTGAGCAGCATATATAATTTATTCATAACAACAAGATTCATCTCAACAAACTCCCGTTCATTCTCACCTGTATTTAAAGGAAAAATTCTAAAATACATCTCTGTGTAATCTCGTATACTGCGTATTCTTTTCGACCTCGGAGCTAATATTCTGCCAGCTGTAAAAATCGATTCATCAAAAATAGACGGGATAGACTCTTCATCCAAACCTAAAATGTAATCTATCAGTTCAATATTCGCCTGGGCTTTTCTAACCTGAGATATTCCTGCTTTAGATACAAACACTCCATCCGCGGTCTCTAACAGTTGAGGTGCATTCCCTCTTTTTTTATCCATAATAGTTTCATTGCCTAATAGATGATTTAATAACATTGTGCTATCAAAGCGTCGATTAGCAGAAATAATTTGCAATTGGAATTTTTTGGCCTCTCTTAAGATATTTAGAAAATTGGGCGTTTTTTTGCCAGCGCATAGAACAAAAAGAAAATGTAGGGCATCTCTAAACAATCCTGCGGAACATTCTTTTCCTGTTATAAATGCGCTTAAAAAATTTATCCCCTCTGCATCAAGTCCCATTGCCCTAAAATTGAACTCAGCGTAAGACTGTAGTTCTTTCGGTAGTCTGTTTCTTATCAGTCTCTTGAGGTTATTATCTAACGGACGGTGGATATTATATCTTAAAATATTCCGCTCAACTATTTCCTTAGGAAGAGCGGTTTCTATAGATTCATCTCTCTTGGGCATTTTTATTGCTACTTGTCCTATATTTTTAGATACTTCTTCAATAATCCAATTTAACTCTCCGGGGGTTAGGAGTAATCCATCGGTTACATCCCATATTTCTACTATATCTTTTGGTAAGGATACCATAATTGCAGATAAAACCTCTGCTCTAAAGTCTGGCTCGGCAATAAATCTCTTGATGGCATTTTCCTCGTCAACTTCACCTGCGAGTGCCTTGATTATTTCCAAATCATCCTCATCCGGGGTTATTGATGAGAAATGATTGTATAGCCTTTTCACTATGAAATTAAGTTTATCCAAACGCATATGGGAGGCTATAACGGGTGTTTCTTTAACAGTTTCCTCTGGCTTTGTTAGCGTGCCTTTTATAAAGGTTTTATTTTCATCGACAAAAAAACTACCTTCCGATATAAACGCTTTAAGTATATCTGCCACATGCTCGAGCGACTCAACAGGATACTCTCCCCTTTGATAAATAACCTCATATCCCCAGCAGCGCATGGCTAACAAATTGAATATAGCGCGGGTTGTTCCCTTACCGACAACGCAATTAGGACAACTGGAAGGCGGCCCCTCGCAGAATTTATGTACATTTAAATTTACTTCTACGGTATGAGTTGTGTTATCCTGAATAATCCTTCCGGCCTCAGAGTTTCCGAGGGAGACTATATATTCCTTTACAGCAGCATCCCTCGCATCTTCATCCCAGATTCTTTGCAGCGTTACCGAATTACCTACTCCTGTCACTAAGGTGTTTGCGGCAAATAATCCCTCCAGACCTTCTCCCTTTTCCCTTACCTGCTCGCTATCTGAAATTGCCGAGGCTATTGTATTTTTAAGATATACATCTCTTTCCATATAATATATCGGCACATTGGCATAACCTGCCTCATAATCATCGGGCCTTGAGTTAAGCTTAACAGGGCCAACAACAGGGATTTTTCCCAATTCCATTGCCTTCCAGCAGTGAAACCCTATGGTTTCATCAAATACCTTATATTCTTTATGCGTAAGCAGAAATAGCCCGAAATATTTGTGTGCTTCATTTAAAGAAAGCTCATTATCCCTAAGCCAAAAGAAATACGCAAAGAGCTCATTAAAATTTGTTTTGAATTTATCCTTTGTGGCTTTTTTGACAACAAGATAGGGATAATACCTGATACCAGATTCATCCTCCCAGTTTTCCTTAAATTCGTACTTAAATTTTTGCTGGTTATTTTGCTTTGCGGCAGAAATCCCAAATTTTGACAGAAGAAGACAAATCTTTTCTTGGGATATTAATCGTCTGCCAATCCAATTTAAGAATATAAACAAAATCCCTTCTAATTTTTTAGGCAGCCAGCTCTTTTTGGCAATCAGGCGCGGTTTCATAATCTTTCTTTGAAACTCTCTGTATTCCTTTGCCCGGCTATATGCCGCTATTGTTATCTGAACATTATTGCCTAAGATAGATTTAAGATCTTCTACATATTCTACAACTCTATCTATTATCTGCGGCCCTAAGCCCCTTAATTTTATCTCACTCCACTGAGGTCTTTCTTTCCAGCTGCCATGCTTCCATAAGAATCTACCCCATACGATAAGGTATGTTAGTAATGACTTGATTCTAAAGGTTATAGTCCTTGCGAATATCCAGTAACACCAGAGCGTAACCTCATTATCGTCCTTTAATAAAATACTTATATCCTCGGTTTCGTCTCTAAGGTCGCTGTATTTATCCGGGGCGTCTTGTTCTTTAGCTCCCTCCCTAAAATGGGTTGCTATACCAACAAGCAATTTCCCGTTTTTCCTTATAACCCTGATTCTTTCCGGGTCAATACTGGCTATGTGTTCAGGCCTTAAAGCAAGTTCGCCGACACCGTTCTGTATTGAGCCATCAAGATTAAGCTGATAGACCTCTCTATTCTTAATCTCTCTTAACAGAGGCGGACCTGAGATAATATAAGTCCCATCTTTCTCCTCTGTTATGGTAACACCAATCAGCTTATTCAAAGGCAGGGTTTCATTTTTCGGGAGTTTATTTAATCTTATACCTGCAAGGGGGGTAATATTTTCGTTGATATGGGGAGGATACGCGTAGATACTTTCTAATGCATCTCGATTTTGGGTGAGGGCTTCATAATAAATCTCTTTTAATATTTCATAATTATTAGTCCCTGTTAAGATTACTTTATTACCTGCGGAAATTTCTTTCAATATCTTCCTGACGGTAAGGGTTAGCCATACTGCCCTTGGTATAAACGGAGGCGCCCTTACTTTAATCTCTCCAAATAATCCATTTTTAATCATCTCATCTTGCCGCAACAAATAGATTGCCCAAATAGAAATACCAAAAGTAATTGCTAGCAGCGTGATGCCAATGACAACATCTATAACAGTAGGCATCAAAGTGAATGTACCTAAAAGCCCACTTACCGACAAAAAGACAATCATCGCGCCTATTATTATTTTGCTCGGTTTAAGCCCGTTAAGAAATGGGCTAGCAAGTTTTAGCGCAGGATAATCATTGACCGTAATTTTTAAATCCTCAAGCATCAGGGCAATTAACGGCGAGAATACAATAACTGTTCCGAGCCAGAAAAAGATATTAGCGCTGGCGAAATCGCTGATCTGGCTGATTTCTCGGGGCAGGCCTATATAAATAAGCATAAATAAGAGGCATACATTCAAGGCTCCGAAAATGGAAATAATCCATTCGCCTCTCTTGGAGGGTCCTATCTTTGCTTCAAATTCTGGATGTATTCTTTTTATGAAGTATTGTCCTAAATCAGTAAAAACCGGCCGTAATATTCGCAGGATAAATGGCTCGGTGAGATTTGATGATAAATTTCCTTCAGATTTAATCTGCCAGATGCCTACGAGTGTAAACAGGATAAGACCCGGTAACTCCACAAGAAAGTCTTCGATGTGGCCGTTGTTACCCACAAATGCCCTTGGGAAGATTTCAGCGGACAATAAAATAACTAATGAAAAACTTGCTGTTATTAAGAGTTTTGGCCATGTCAGATTTGGATTCCAGTTAGAATTTAAGTAATCTATAAAACTTGCCTTTCCTTTAAATAAGGAACCAAGGAGGCGTAAACCTAATGGTAGATAAGTCAAAAACAGATAGAAACCTACTGAAGCAAGATATCCGCCTGTTATATCATTAAGATAAAAACCTAAAAAAGTCAGCCAGCCAAATCCGAGTTTCTTTTCCCAATGTTGGATAAAAAATGTATTCAGGCCAAGCAAAGAAATGGATATAGGAACAAGGAAATTAAACAAGGAAATCCTGTTTCTTGTTTTAGGCTCAGTTATTAGGTCTGTAACATCCCGATTATCTTTGTTATTAAGTTTATAATATCTACGCGCCCAGGCATAAAATACAATAGAGGCAAAAAATATCTCCAATGATATGTTGCCAAATTCGGCTAAAGGAAGTTGGCCAAAATGTTTAAAAATCGCTGCATTTGCCAAAACCAGCCACAAGATTACCGCCATCCTTAAGAGCGACATTCCTTTTATAGCAGACATTTTCTGGATAACTGATAAACTGAAGTTGCTTAGGATATTCTTCTTAGCAACAATCCGAATTCCTCCAAAATCTCCTCCGGGTAAGAATGCAGAGATTAGGTTTGCAAGATTAAAACCAAAATAAATAATCTGTAAAGGTAGTATTAACCAGATAGGTAGGTCTATGTGTAGATTAAAAAGTTGAGGGATAAGGGTTAAAAGTATGGGTATGACAATTGAGGCGATGATGGGCCCAAGAACCTTTGCAACTAGAACCCTTGGGGGTGGCCCATTAATTGAGATACTGCCTTTATAGAATTGGTGCCTATTGGTTACAGTCAGAGATAATCTATCAGCTATTACGATATGGGTGATTTCCTCAATAAGACCAAAGGTAAACAGGGCAAAAAGCCAGAGAGCGCCCCAGCCAATGCGTCCCTTGAGTGTTGTAGATTGGTCAAACCTTGAATATAGAGAAAATACAAGGCGAGAATGAACAACTTCCCCTTTGTCAATTGCAACTTGTCCTTCATCCACAGCACTTCTTATATGTCTAATAAGACTCATAAGCCGAGGGTTATTTTGATTTACCAATCTTTCAATAACCCTATAGATATCTTCACCTAATCCAAACCTTCCAAACTCACTTTTTAATGTCCTCAAGAAAATTTCAGGATTAAATTCGCCTTTTTCCTCTCTATGCGGCCGAATTTCGCTGACTGCCGTTAAGATATCTGCTGCGTTTATAATGCTGATTATCTTTAAAAAATCTGCGCTGTCGGTTTCTGGTATATCAGTATCTGCCGATATATCCGTTAAATTATGATGATTATGTTCTATTGTTTTCTTTGCTATGAGCGGAAAATGGATTATACTTAATCGGGAAAGAATCTCAAGACCTATTCTAACATGTTCTTTTTTGAAAAACTCCCTCTCTTCATCAGACCACATATCCTCTCTGTAAAGCTGTGCTGTTATGTATGCTTCAGTCATACCTATATCGTGCAATAAGCATATCTTTCTTATCATCCTGATTATCGCAGGCGCTAATCCCATCTCCTGGGCGATTATAACCGCTACCTGAGCTACATTCTTCTGGTGTTCCGCTAAAAATTCATAGTGTTGATTCGGCAGGCTTAAACCAAGCAATGCCTCGTCAGGGATAAGTTCAAATGGGATTATGCCTGGGCCTTTCCAGATAGCCGAGCCAAGGATAATCAATTTGGTCAACAAGGGCACCCTTCTGTAAATCAATTCACGCAAAATGGATAATCTGGACATTTGTCGTGAGATAATGCTGTTAAACATTATCATATGCGCCACAGGATGAAGCTGCTGCTGAGCCATTTTACCTACTTTAGCCGCTATTTCGTATATTGAAATAGCAATGTTAACGTCTCTCTGCGGATTAACCCTGTAATCGCGCAACGTATCTATTTCTGCCAGCGCCCCTGCTAAATATGCGGCTAATATATTTGCCTTCTCTATTTTTGAACTAAGAACTACATTATAAAAATCCGATGATATATAAATAGCCTTGAGATTTTCCTCATTTATAAAAACTGGGTGAAATGCGCCGAGCGTATTTCCTATCAGGGTTTTTCTCATTAAATTTTCTGCCTCAGGCGTCTTTGGTCTTAGAATGTATATCTTAAAATCTTTTTCTTGCATTATATCTGTCGATTCATCTTCGTTATGTGCCTTAAGGAATTTGAGGGTGTGTTGGATTTCATCCTGCGGCAATTCCTCTAACTTGCATTGTCCTAAAAGACCTTTCTGTTTTAACCATTCTGCTGAAAGCGCCTCTGCCCAGGGCACGCTTTCTCCTTCCTGATGGAAATAAACCATTGCGGAATCAAGGGCGACAAGTAAAGCCAAATTCTCAAGGGTTTCATTAACCTTATTATCTACCCCAGCGGTAATCAATATGGACTGCGGTATAGCATGCACGACGGGTAAAAAGTTGGATGCTGCTGTGCCATCGGTTATCACGAACAATAATACATTCTTATCTAAAACAATAGAATCAACACCCTCTTTATTCACATCAAGGGGCGTCATACTTCTTGTGGCTGAGCCGTCATAGGAAACCTTGATTCTGCCCTCTTTAAAATATTGACGAAGTTTATTAGTTACAAGACTACCCACACCATATATACGCCTTACGCTAAATCCGTTCTTCCCCAGGCTGTCTTCAAAATCCCGAACGGTCTTGTCATGGCCTATAGCGTTTAGATTAGCAAATATCTTTACATCAATACCCAAATCTAAAACAACCTCGCAGAAAATCCATAGCGCCATTTCATTAAAACCGCTGTCAACAGAGGTTACGCATATCTCTGGCTTTTCTACCTCATTTTTATGGCTCAATATATAAGATGCTGCTTTAAGTGAGTGTTCCAAGTTTAAATCAAACAAGCCCTTTGATTTTTCATCCTTAGCAACTTCAGTAAATACTTGCGCCAAATCTAAATTTTCATTTTCCTTTATTGTGTCTAATAACTTCTTAAACTTGCCT
This sequence comes from uncultured Planctomycetia bacterium, assembly GCA_964506845.1. Lineage (GTDB taxonomy): Bacteria > Omnitrophota > Gorgyraeia > VGKN01 > VGKN01 > CAZDNS01. The sequence goes on from CAZDNS010000011.1 coordinate 9,632, forward strand.
GAACGATTAAGCACCTCATCTCTATCAATAGAATTACCCAAAGCCAGGAGTTTAATGGCGCAGGCAAGACGTCTTTTGGGGGCTTCTATATTAATCACTCTGTCTCTGAAAAGGGAATACAGGATTCTCTGATGGTCATCTTCTAATGGTTTTATAAATATCTCTTTATTGTGTTTTATCTTACTATCAGAGAAAGGCGATTTCGCCAAGAAGTATATAAGGTCATAGAGTAAAAACTTCTCTAACTCAACCTGCGAAAACCAAATTCCATTATTTTCAAGTTCCAGAATTATTTTTAAGAGCCTTTCTCTCTGCTGATGGATAAGTTCTTTTACTTGCTCAGTGTCTTCATAAGCGAGCCTGCCTTGTGTAAAAGCCACGTAAATAGCAGCTTCTTCCGTTTTTTCAATCTGCTTTTCAAAACCAGCAGAAAGTTTGCCATCTGCGGTTAAAATATAACCCCTTCCTATTTCTTTAACTCTTTTTTCATCTTCGGAGAGTAAAAGACTTACCCTGCCTTTCTTTATAACAACTCCTGTTAAGCCTTTGTCAGGGTCAAATCTCCATTCAGATATATATGGTGACTCATCCTGATGAAGGCTTAAATATTCTGCAATTTTATTAGAGTCGATAGGCAACACTTCTCCCTCTTGTTCTTCAAGCGCAATAACCTCAGCATAAAGCTTTATATCCTCCCTGATAGTAATATTTCTAAGTTCGCATTCTACAATCTTTGCCTTTTTTTCAAGCTGCGAGTTTATCAATACAGACCATATGCTCATAGACTCAGAGGACAATCTTGTATTATCTCCCACAAGATATGTAAACGGGCCTATGGTGGCGTTAGGTTCAATATGTCTGCTAGTGTTATCTTTGATATCCTTAAGCACAGCCTCCATAAAATCCCTGTCCATCCAGACTGTCTTTGGCGAGGGTATATTTATCGCTCTTATCTGAAGCTGCCTTAATAATTCTTCATTATCAGCTAAGCAGATAAGGTTCTCAGGATTTATCCGATTCTGGGCAAGCAGCTGAAGCCTTTCTCTTGGTCTTATTCCGCGGCTAATAAGACCTCCTTCTGTTAAACGGCACCCAACAAGCCATTTAGTTCCTTTAATAGACTCAAAAGAATCAGCCAATAAATTTCTTGTATCTGTGTTAAAGACTGATGTGCTATGCAGGGTAACATCCTCGCACACATTTGACCTGATAATTGCTGTCCATCCCATCAAGATACAATTATCTCCTATATGGGTATTCTCTGGGCTACCAATTATCATTACTGGAGCAGGAATAATTATTTTCTTCCCAGGTAGGTTTTGTTCAAGATAGGGTTTAATTTTAACATTCTTACCGAACATCTTATCAATATCTTCAGGTTTAATTTCTTTTGAGAAGAAGATATAAGGAGCATCCTTTTCTTCTATTATCCCTTTCTTAATAAGTCGTCTCCTTATAGACTGCATTCTCCTGTCTGTAAGAGGCAGTCCGCCACTAAAACTCTCGGACATCTCCTGGGGAGTCGGCGGTTTCTTCCCTTCTCTATCGTGAAAACCTACCCTTGTAGACCACTCAGCATATCCATCCCAGTTAGCCGAGAATTCTCTCGGAGGAAATGCGGTATGCCTTCTTCTCCAGGAAAGGAATTTATTAAAATCGCAGCACACTACATCCATAGAGTAGCCGCCGCCATGCTCTTCGCTCATCCTGTCTGTATAGCGGTCTCTTACCCACCCCCTTGGTTTATTGCCTCCCCTTAAGAATAAATAATTAATCGCTGGAAGTTTCCTTAGGAAAAATGATAATATCCCCTTCAGTCGCCCAAATAACTTATATAGGCGGATATGTTCTAAAAATCTCTCAAAGGTCTTGCCATTTGCACTATGCCGAATTCCTGCCTTCTCTGCAAGTCTATAAACGAACTCTAAAACATCAGGCAATTTCCAGGGAAGCCAAATCTGATCAACAACCCCTTCTTTTATTAAAGAGTTTTCATTATGCTGGATGCCACGCATTGTTGACTCATGGTCTGTGCCGGGCGCTACCTCAATAACCTCTATTTCTATATTCAATTTTCCTTTTAACAAATCCCTTACCTCTTCAAAGATTTTTATACTCATCGCTTCATTGCAGGGAGAACCAAGCCACTCCATCTCATTTGAGAAATTGTCACCACCGCACCCTGTCAATACAATAAATACTGTCCTCTCACTATTTATATAGGAAGCGTACTTTTTTAGTAGGTAATCTGCTATATCCTCAGCAATTTCCTTCTCACTCTTATCCACACCGAGGATGCCCAAATCAACACCTAATTTTTCCTTGATTTCCTGAAGTATTTTAGTCTCCGGGATAGGCTTGGGCGCATATTTTATCTGCGTGCTTTGAGTCACTAATGCCTGAAATTTTGATACAAATTCTCCTAAGCCCCGGAATTCTCCTAAACCCCTGCCTGTCCCAGAGCGTTTATCCCGGAATACGCTGCCATTTTCGTCTATTTTCAATAAAGGGTCTTCCTTGTCTTTCCACTCACTAGAAGCAGGACTAACGCTACTTGAGGCCTTCTGTGGCCATACAAACATACCCTTAATCTTAGCGCCGAGTTTTTGAAGGATAAGGCCAATATAAAATTCGGATAGGAAATCCGACCCGCCTCCTCCACTATACTCTTCAATAGCGGCATCGCCATACTTTTTAATCTCTGCATCAAGCCTATCAAAGAATGTATTTTTAGAATGCACATTAACCAAGGTTGCGCTGTCAGTAAATTTCATACGGTGTAAAGAAGGCTCTTTCTGTTTTATTATCCTAAACATATCTTTTATGCTTGTTACATCCCTTAGAAGTTCTTGTATGCTTTTTATATTTTCTCTTACAATTTTGGAGGATATTTCGCAATACATAACCACTAAATCCCTTATCGCCCTATAAGAAGAAAATTCCCTATCAAGCTCTCCCATCCTAAGCCCTGGAGTATAATCCCCGGCCGCCCCTGAACCGCAAATCTCAATAAGCGGCTCCTCCTTATGTTTCTCATTATAAGCGCGCAGTAATTCGCGCAGACTCTCTTTAAACTCAGCAGGATTAAGCGGGTGTTCAATCTGGATGCCCCTTAATCCGTATAAGGCTAATTCCTTGATAAATGCCTCATCCATTTTCTCTTCCTGATATAGAAGTATCGGAACTGCTTCCATCTCCTTAGCCAGATGAAGAACCTGATAGGATGTGGGAAGGCTTCTCATATCAAAAACTGTTGATTTCAAACGTTCATACACCTTATCGGGGCTGTTAAGGCTTTCTGCCTGTCTGAATTTGTCCTCGTATTTTTTCCATAGTGACTTTGCAAAATAGGAGTCATTCATCAAGGCAGCCCTTGGATTTTGAAAATTAGGAAAATCTTCCTCAATTTCGCTGTAGGTTATAAAGAATCTTTCATTTTTAAATTCTTCTTCAAAAGCCTCATTAAGCCTCCACATCATCTTCTCAGGTAATCTTTTGTATTCTTCAAAGGCTTTTTCAATTATCTCCTTGCCTATTCCTGACTTAATGATTTCGCGAAAGCGTTTATTATCAGGGATGTAAAGGGCTATTCTTTTGCCATCTGAGGTGGGAATTTGGACTGCGGGTACAACCTCTACGCCTAATATCCTGCCTGCCTCTATTGCTTCATCTATTCCGTCAAACGTGAAATCCAGAAGGCTCACAGTCCTAATCCCTTTTCTGTATGCCTCATAGATAAGTGCGCTGGGCGTCTGTGAACCAAAGGAATATATTGAAACTAAGTGAAGGTCTATTTGTAAGAAGTAGGGCTTTTCTACTTCATAGGGCTTAAGCGCCTTTAAAATCCTGGCTGCCCTTAGCCGCAAGCTAACCAAAGCTCCGGGTTCATTAATCGTAACCTCTGCCCATTTAACGCGTTCCTCGCTGTAGCGCTTTTGTCTGACCTCTTTAGCATAGCTTATTCTATAAAGCTCATACGCTGATAAGATAAATAAGGGTAAAAACGTGGCGCAAACTGTAATGCTTATCCACGCAGGATATAGCGAGATGAGGTACGCTAAGAATGGGGCATAGACAAGATATGATATTAAAAATGCAGCGGAGTAAATTCCTGCTAAGTACCATAGTGCTAAAAATGCTATATTAGATAAATAGGCAAAATTATCCCCTCTTTTAAGATATTTATGCGTTATCTCATGGGGCATTATTATTGCTAATTCGTAAATCAGCGTGTTTACGAGGCTGGCGAGATCGGCTAAATAAACCCTGATAAATCCATGGAAGGGTTTTAAAAGGAATGAATTAAAATATGACTTATAGAAAAATTCTCTTATTGCTTCATGCTTGATGAATATATCCACGCCATCATAACCTGCGACAATATCAGGTCCGGCTCTATCTCCTCCCCTTGATTTAACGATTTCTTCAATCTTTTCTGTATTAACGATATTTGTGCCTAAAATAAACCAGGCAAAAATAAGCGAGGTTACACATAATAACATTGCTAAAAATATGCCGTTGTCTTTAGCAGGCAATAAATAATAGCCCATGGTTAAAACCAACCATCCGATGGTTAAAAATCCGGATATTTTTCCTGTCTTAGCAAGCCCCCTTGAGTGTATGGGTGAGATAGGTCTTGCAAGTGCTACATCGGCCCTATTTCTATCAGAACCTGATAGGGCGTGGACAGTAACACCGTGGTCTATCAACTCCACAAGCATTCCAGCAGGTGCGGCTTTTGGATGGATAAAGGCGATCTTGTCGCCACTAGAATTTTGTCTTGGTTTCTCATCTAATATAAGCACAGATGGTACCACCCTGTTTACAGACGCTAACGTTTCTTCAATATCCTTGGTCTTAAGTGCAATATGGTGAATAAGAGTATCTCTTCCCTGCTTTTCCAGAAATTTTGCAATACCTTTTGCTTTTGGATTACCAAAGATTGGCTGGATTATCTCAATGCCATATTCGGTTTTGATAACAAGCACACCCTGTTCGGTTTCTTCTACAATTTCTAACCCAAGATTTCTTGCTATCTCTTCTATGCCTTCTTTAACTGCTATTGCTATATGGTCTATCTCGCCTATATTTTCTGCATTCCTAATTGTTGACGTAAAAAATTCTCTAAAAAGCGCTAACCTATCCTCAGCAAAAATCTTCAATTTACCGGCAATTTCCTTTCTTTCTGTGTCGTCTTCAGAATTTATAAAGGATGTAACAAGTAAATCCTCTAATGAGATTTTTTTGGCTTTGTAATATTCATCTGGTGGAGACTTAGCTTCCTCCATCCACTCCATTAACTCAAAGTCAATCTCTCCGTTTTCACTGACAGGGAAAATTGGCAAATTCCAGAAGGGAAGACCCGAGATATCCACAGAGCCGTCAAACAGCTTATACGTAAGCCGAGCGTCATCTTCGTATAATGCAATAGCAAACCATGTGCTGACATGGGCTACTAAATAGCCAATCCTCTCTTCGGCTCTTCTTTTCTCCTTATTCTCATCCCAACCATGAGGTAGACCTACGCTATTTCTCTCGCACCAACCTTCAATTTCAACCTCAACTTCTTTCATACCTCTTGCATATGGTTTTCCGTCTCTATACATCCCCGCTGTAAGCGAACCTATTTTATTTTTTACATCTCTTTCTACAAATTCATGGCTTTCTCTGACATACTGATACAAAGTAGTTGCAAAATATTTCATACCGGGCATTTTTTCTATTTCTATATTTAATATTCCGCGGTCATACGCCCAGCGGATAATCTTTTGACCAAAGATAAAGTTTGATTTTTGGGGATTCCCTATCGGTATCATTCTACCATTTCTTAGGTTGAGAAAGATTATTCCATTTTTATCTACAGAAACAATATCCTTTGGCTGAAGAGACATTTTGACTGCTTGATAAATCTGTTCTGCTAAATAGTCATCGATATTTACCTTATCTGGAATAATCCTACCACTCTCTCTGGTAGAGATGATGGAATTGGATGCTGTCATTTGGTCTTGTTTTAATAAATCCGCAAACATCTCTATAGACTTCTCATAACCATAAGAGAAGATAGCATGAGTAAAACCAACAAAAACTCTGCCAACCCTTAGTTCCTCAACCAGTATGGTTGATAGTTTCTTGAGTGTTCCGCCGGTCCGAAGTTCATCATCTACAATTAAGACATCTGCTCCTTCTAATTCCTCTGGTTTAAGCTCTACCTCTTTTCCGTCCTTTAGCCTGAATAGTTTTTTCTCAAATGTTACTTCTGTCTCGCCAATCCGTATCTTTTTCGCATAGACAAATTCGCTCCTTTCCCCCAAAGCCTTTAAATAAGCAACAACCTGCTCTGCATAGTAGTTTGAGCCTTTATCTGTTGCCATAATAAATATTTTTTTACCTGTTAGATTAAATCTTTTAACAAAATAGCGGGCAATTTCAGGAAGGACATTAATATCAACTATCCTTAAGTTACCCTTATAACCTTCTATGGTTTCTTCCGCAGGCTTTTGCTCGCCTGTTTTATCATCATATTTTATTGCATGGATATTAGCGCCATAGAGCGCCTCCACTAAGAAACTGCCATCAGGTTCAGAAAATCCATCCAGAATATCCAGAATTGTTTTAAAACTATTACCGCCTACTGCTCCTTCTTTATTCACCTCAAGGTGATGCTGCCGCGAATATCGAACATATGGCCAAACAATACCAATGCGTTTGATTCCCTGTCTCTTAAGGAGCTCGACTGCAAGTAAAACCTTCAGTATATCCTCGTCACTAGCGCTATCTGCTACGAGCATCACATTTTCTATGCCTGTTTTTAACTCAGGTAGGATTACAATAGGCCATCCATCCTGTTGGCGGCTCGTTATTACCTCTACTGTATCCACGCCAAATCGCTCGGCAAGCGCCTTTGCTAACCCAGCCTTTTGAGCACCAATATACAGGATTTGGTCTGGTATTGACGGTAGGCGTCTCCTCTCAGATATTTCCTTCGAGGTATGCGCACTTAAACGCTTAACGATACCCTGAAGTATCTCCTTATGGACACTGCCTATCTCATCATCCAAATAGGGAATTCTCGGCTCTGAAACAGACGTAGTAGCACCGTGGTCCTTTAATGCTCCGATAATAAAATTTAATAGAGTAAATTCACGCGGCTTACTAAGGGTTATATTTTCAATACTAATTTGTTTGTCTTTTATGGCGGCTGGTTCAGGAAGGACAACATTTTGCTCCTCATCTATAAATTCGCCTGCTACAACCTTAACAGGCATACCTTCTCCTTTTCGGAAAACATCCCAGTCAAAATTTAAAATAGATTTATCAAATAAAGATAATTGTCTATCTCCTCCTTGTCTTTTTCCTTTACCGGATGCTAATAAGAAAGGGGACATTATTGCAGATATTATAGTTCCTATTACTACCTCCAAACCGCTTTGTGCTTTTCTCTTCGCTAACGCCTCATCCCTTGTGCCCTGGGCTATTAAAACATAAACTTGCCTTAGCCTCTTAAACCGCTTTAGTATTTCTTCTTCAATATTAGGTGGCTCCTGCCTATAGAAATAGGCAACATCTGCATCCTCTGGAGCTATACTGCCTATCCATGCCATCATAGAGGTCTCGGCGATTAGAACTATTTTCCCCTTCTTAAATTCCCTCAGGATACGGTGGCGCTCATCCTCTCGGGTATCCGCGTTCATAGTTGCTACAGGTATTACTTTTTCTAATTCTGCTATTATCTTTCTAATTGTTTCTAACTGATGGGTTATTATAAGAATTTTTGCCTTGGGGTATTTTTTGTGTTTATCCATAATCTCTCTTACAAGGCGTTCTAATTTTGGATGGTCTATTGCATCATCTATTGCCTCCATAAGCTTGTTAAACCTGTGAGGTTCTACAAATCTCTTAGAGGCAAGGTATCTTCTCTTCGCCACCTCTGTTCTACTCTCGCCCTTAAGCTCCGGAGTGTCTCCAAAAAGGCGTAATAGCTCATTATCCCTATCCTCGCCTGCTCTATCAATAGTCTCAACATCCCGTCTTTTTCCCTCAAGATATTTTTTAAGTTCAGGTATGCCTGCCCTCTCAAAATGTTCGCTTAAGGCTGCGACAATCATCCAAAGATAACTCTCAGCCACCATCGCCTCAGCTCTTAAATTTAAATCCTCGCCGCTCTTCTTCAGGATAGCCGCTTTCATACCAGGATGCTGGTCATACGTTAATCTTCTTCTTCCCTCTCCTTTAAAGTGTGCTAAATATCCTTTTGTAAGTAAAGTATTCAATATAGGGTCATCTAAAGCCTCATTAAAAATTCCCTCTAATATTCTGTGGACATTTTGCCAGTTTTCATCCTTTGGTAATTCCACAACAATCTCTTCCCTCGGTTTTATCGGAGGTTTTCTTAGATAATTGTAAAGGAAATAACCTGCAGAACCTATAACTGCTATTATTGTGGCAACAATGAAAAACTTCTTTAGATTAGAAAGTTTTGGGGTAGGTTTCGGTGGTTTTTCTTGCTCTCTTTTATATCTAAATATCCCCAATAAACCAATCCCTAAAGATACAATAACAGGTAAAAATCTTGTAAACACGCTTGGCTGGATATCTGCGCTTATTAAAGAGAGGGAGAGATAGGTGGAGAGGGCTAAAAGAACCCAGATGGCTATATGTGGCGCAGGAGCTCTTACAGGATGTGTTTTAATATTAGACTCTATCTGTTGTTTATTAAGTCTTGCTATTTCTCCGAGCAGTTTTAACTCTGAGGTATCTTCCTTGCTGCGAAGTCTATTGCCAAGTTCAATTAACACATCCAGGGCAGGCATAAAATAAGGTTTAACAAGCTTAAGCTCGGGTTGCTCTAATCCAATCCTTTTATCAAGACCAATTCCGCTTAAAACATCCTCTATATCTCCACCTGTCTTTTCTGTTATCTCTCTTACAAAAAATAAAAATCCTGACTTTGAGGCTAAAGCAGCAAAAAGCACAAGTTTATTTAAACTGAAAGCATTGCCAGAAAATAGCAATTTAAAATAACCTTTCCTAAGGCAGATATATGTAATAACCAGAAAATACTGCAATCGCTTGAATAATCCTATAAAAGAATCTCCGATACGCTGTTTTAAAGGTTTATCTTCAATAATCTCTCTTCCTATTGATATATATCTGAAACCCGCTTTTTTTACAGCGCCTATTTCAAGGAGATTTTTGCCGTCAAATATGAGTTTATTTCTAAGTAAAATTCCGATATGATTCAATTGATATTTACTAAACCTAAAATCATCCCATTCGGTTGTTATTATAACAGCGTCGCTATTCATAACTGCAGGGTCGAGGTCTCTTTCTATAGAAACCTTATCCAAAATTCCAATCTCTTTGAATCTTTCTTCTGCCTTTTTCCTTGCATTGTCATTCGGGTCATATGCCTTTACTCTTATGCCATTTTCTACAAGGAGTTTTATAATTTCCATAGCAGGAGATTCTCTTATATCATCTGTGTTTCCTTTAAAGGCGAGCCCAAGGACAGCAACTGTTGGTTTTTCAATTCCTTCTTGTTTTAATGTGCTAACTATTTTTTCAGCAAACCTCTTTCTTTGACTTTCGTTAACATTTAGAATCTCTCTGAGCAAACTGTTATTTACCTCATACTCTTCTACTATTTTCAAAAATGCTAAAGCATCCTTTGGAAGACAGGAACCACCAAATCCTATACCTGCATTTAAGAATGCGCGGATTATACTCGAGTCCTTGCCAATATAATCTGCAATTCTTTTTATATCTAGCCATTTAAGCCTTTCAGTTAATCTTGAGACTTCATTTATAAATGATATCTTTAAGGCTAAATAAGCATTTGAGGCATATTTAACAAGTTCGGCACTCCTTATATCAGTAAAGATTATCTTTCCTCCAAATAGTCTAAACAGTCTAATCATTTGTTTCTTAGCATATTCATCGCCCTCCTCGATACCTATAACAGTCCTATCGGGATTTTTGACGCCTTCTATGGCATTTCCTTCCTGCAAGAACTCAGGATTAAAAACTATATGAATAAATTTTTTATACTCTTTCTCAATATAAGAGTAGATAATCCCTTTTACCAATTCGGTTGTGCCTACGGGAATAGTGGACTTTATTACAATAGTGTAGTCTTTTTGCTCTTTCCTTAGCGACTCGGCTAAAATTCTGCCTATAGTATGGGCGCTGGATTCTACCTGAGAAATGTCCGCTTCACCATTCTCATTAATGGGAGTCCCAACGCAGACAAAAATGATACCACTCCCTTGGATGGCTTCTTGAGTTCCTTGAGTATCTAAGAAAGATAATCTGTTTCTATTCTTATTTATAAGTTCACTAAGGCCTGGTTCATAAATTGGAACTTCGCCAGAATTTAGTTTTTCTATTTTAGTCTCATCAACATCTATCAATTTAACCTCATACATCTCTGTATCAGCAAGGCAGACTCCTGTAATTAACCCCACATAGCCAGCCCCTATCACGCAAATCTTGTTCGGCTTGCCAAGCTGTTCAATGATTTCATCAATTTCTATCTGCGGAGCAGTGATCATCCTGAGAGAGGAGATACCATTTTCGCGTAGGTCGGGTAAAACTTCTCTTAGCCTGCCAGTTCTAAGCTCTTCTTCAACCCATGCAATCCGCTCTTCTCTATTTAAAGACCTAAAAACAGCTAATTGCTCATTACTCATCGCAAAAAACTTTTCAGGGGAATCAACCACAAATGCTCGACCAACCTCAGGATATCCTGACTCATTTGTAAAATAAGGATACGGAGTGCTAACTATTCTGTCCGCAATAAAGATACGCATACCTGAAACCTCAAGGACAACTCCGCTACCCCATCCATCAGCAAGTTTTGACACGCGCACTGGACCAATCTCATATTTTAAATGTAACTTTGCTTTTTCAATCGGAAATGGAAAACGAACAAGTTGGGCATGGGCTTGGGACTGGGTTGCTCCGCCCTTCGGGGCATCCTCTTTATCCGAATAATACCAACCATTAATTCCAAACCGGTAATCTCCTTGTCCATCAAGACCTTCGGGAGCAACAAGGACATTGAATGAATGCCCCTTTTTAGTAATCAACTCTATTGTTTGGGCTAATAAATAAGCAAGGATAGTTACGTCCTCAGAATTAGTGCCACTGTTTAGTTCTGAGACGCTGGTTAAAATGTCCCAAAGATTCTCAAATTCATTTATCTGGCGTTGATACACAATCTTATCAGCTCTAAACATATTAAGGTGCAACGGCTGAGCATCCAGAGGCTTATCAATTTTTGGTGGCCAAATTGCAAAGGGGCTGAACATAAATCGCCAAAGATTACCGCTCGGACCAGTCCATTCGACCCAGAACCCTTCTGGATGTGTATCCGCTAATCTGGAAGGTATGAGTCTTGTTGCAAAAGAATCGTCTTCATTAATATGAGGCTCTCTCCATCCAGCTCGGGCAGGACGGCGTGTCCGCATAACATTCTGAATAAAAACCATCTCTGCCTGTTTAAGGATTTCTCTAGGCACATCTCCTTGAAAAAACATAGGCTCAGATTTTTCTGGAAGAAATACAGCATACTGAACATTATTGTCATCTTCTACAATCTGAAAGTGTCTCATATTACGCAGTTGTCTTTTATACAGCACCTCTATTGCTTTTTTTAGATTTAGGAATTCCGCTGCTTTCAATATTCTGTTTTTCTTATTAGAAATATTAAGATATTTTAATATGTTAGTAATTTCATTTAAAACCGCATGAGGAATTGTAGAAAGACCTGTCCCGATAAATCCAAAATACAGAGCTGACAATTGATCGGGGCTTGATAGCGCTATTAGTATAAATGGAATTCCAAGTAGGCTAGTCATAGCAATAAGACTTGATTTCAGGATTGCGCCGGGAGTGCGTTCGGGCTCTTCCTTTTCAGGTGATAATACTCCAAATATAGAGTGGGAAGCGATAAGGATAGGACCAAGATAAAGAGCTGACTTCAGGAGGGTGTTTACAGTAAATGCCCACCAATCAGCCGGAGGGCCATTAGGCATCTGTCCCAACCATGCTAAAAGAGCTGTTCCAGCCAATAGGATAATTAATCCTTCAAAGATACCTACTAATCCCATAGCGCATGTATTATGTAATGGGTTCGTCAATGACCAATATTTCCAAATCCAAACCGCTCCGGAGGCGCTCTTTGTCTTAGGTAGAGTCCTCATAACAGCATTTTTTTCAGCAGTAAGAGTCTCTGAAATCTCTTCAACTAATTCTTTAAATCTAACATCTTCTATATTATGACAACGATACCAGAATTCTAAGAAACCATCCTCATCGGTAACTTTAATTAAGTCTCTCATAGATAAATCAAAAATATCGCTTATATCTCTGCCATTTTTATTCCTAATTATTACCCTTTTATTTCCTTCTGCAGAAACTTCCGACAGAGGTTTTTCAAATGTTTCTTTATCCCTGAAATCTACCCCTATCGGAACTTCAAGCAACACCTCTTTCGTTATCCTGCCCTTCTTATACCACCAAGAAGTAGCGATGTATCCGTCCGGCACTCTTTCATACCATTTGTGCCAATTCAGCCTGTATGCCACGGAATCTTTCCCGATAACCAATTCTGCCTTATCTGAAGAGCTAAGCTCGCCTTCCTCGGTACTTCTAATTACATCTATTGCTATTGCATTAGATTCTACCTTAGTTCTTATATCTATATTTCTAACCACAGCTCCTGATTCTGAGCTTATTAATCCTTTAACAGAATCTGGAGAAATAACAACCTCGCCTTTAGAGCCTAATCTTAAGTCATAAATAGTCCTAAAGTATGCCGCATGCTCTCTATCTCTTATTAGTTGATTTAACCGTGGATGAATTATATGCAGCTTATTTAATACATCCTGGGAATCTGGATTTTGTGATATTTTCTCCTCAAGATTAGTTAATTGTCTTTCTACTTTTTTAGCCTGTTCGATAAAGTAGGCTTCATTTATATCTGCATTACCTGTAAATTGCTGCTCAACCTTAATTTTAAACTCAAAACTTAATTCACTTGTCACTTCTTGAATTTCTCCAATAATATTAGACAATTCGGCATAAAGAACGTTTGCACAAAAAGCAAGTTGCCTTATTGTATCTATAATATCTTTTGTAGCGCCGAAATTCTTATACGGTGTATTATAGCCTTTTGATACAAAAACTACCGCGCCTTGCGGGTATATTGTATTAAAACACCTGCTGTAGTCTATGCCTGTTCTTTTAATTCCACCTCTTTCTGCAAAATGTTCTCTTTCGTATCTTCTAATCACCTCTTCATCGTCAACATATAACCAGTCTTCGCCATTTGCAAGCGGCATAAGAATATCTATAATAAAATGTAATCTTCTTTTAAAAAGTCCTTTAGCTTCAGCATTGCTTTCTATTAAACGCTCCAATTCATCCATAAAAAATGGATTAACATAGGTTTCGTATAGATTTATTCCTACCATTAGTTGTGTGCCTGGATAATTCATTTTAACTCTTTCAAGAACCTTATCAAAAAGGGCTTTGCCGCCTTTTTCTATCAAGGCATATACTCCATCCGTCTGGCTATCTACAATTGCCCAGCCAAAGGTAGAAGCGAGGCCTTCCGTCATTTCTTTTGGATTTATAAGAGGCCCTGTCAAAACAACGGCATGATTCTCCAGTGCATTCAACACATCCTGTCTATATTGCAGGTTTAATTCTGCATGAATAAGATCATTTGGACAAACATGAATTGGTTCTTCTATAATAGTCTTGACGCTTCGACCGTCCTTAAAGCTTTTTATATATGAACTAAAATCAAGCTGGGCTGATTTTCTCTTTTTTATCATGCTTGAGGCTGTGTTTTTTATTACAGATAAAACTAATGGGAGATCAGCAAGTTCAATAAAACTCTTTCCTATTCCGCTAAACGGCAAAGCGCCTGTGCCTGTTCCGCTACCAAGTATTACTAATTTATACATCTGTAACCAGATTTCATTGCTTAGGCCTGAAAGAGTTTTATCATCTAGGCTGATATCTTCTCTATCCGCTACTGTGCACCATGCCTTAACAGCCTCTTTAGTCAATGCCTTTGATGCTTTTTCAATCGCTGAATGAAATGGACTGTAATCTGCGTTAAGACATCCTTCTGGCAAGATAAATAAGGCAAGGTTTCCTCCGAATACAACTGTTTTATATGGAACCTTGTGCATATCATCGCGCTTAATATTGACCTCCTCTGTCAAATCAATTACTTTATACCTCTCAGCCCCTAATAAGCATTTGAATAATCCCTCTTTATTCACTGGAAGTTTTCCCTCGTCTATGGCATTCAGAATTTGGGCGATGGTAAGTTTTGTTTGACTCTGTCTTACGGTGATTATATACATATCAGCGCCGAGCGAAGGATTTTTCATTATAGCTTCGAAAGCATCATTTTCTCTCTTTGCAGCATCAATAAAAACTTTTCTTATACTATCATATCCAAAGTTATTTATATGCAAGTTAAGCATTCTACCTAAAACAATAAATGGATAGGCAATGTCGAGAGATGTGGTTATTAATTCATTCAGGAGAGCGCCTAAGAGCTTAAAGAATATTCCTATGTATTTTATTCTTGTTAGAATAGCGAGGGGTCTGGCTAATCTTTCTATTGTCTGGTGGTTTTTCTCATGGAATATGAACCATCTCTGGATGAAATGAGGAAGGTAGGTGTTTACATAGATTTTGGTCTCGTCGTGCGTGGCTACCCTAAAGAGATTTGAAAAGCTGGGTGCTTCTTTCAGGGCTTCTACGTTGTCAAAACCTTCTACCAAGCCGAAGTCATGCCTCCATCCGGAAGAAGCCCATAAGATGGGTAATACCTGAACAAGGAAAATAAGACTTATCCCGCTGCCAATTAAATTCACATATACATCTTGTATAAGTAAACCAACACATACGGGCAATATAACACCTAGTAACAGTACATTAACAAGAGATTTAGCAGGAGAAGTTGGCGGCCCGAATAATATGTCTAAGTGTTGCTCAATTCTCTGAACTACTGTTTCAATTTCTCTAACCTTGTCTCTTGATTTATTGTTGTAAGTCCCTATTGTTTTCTTTAATTGTTGGAGTTTTTCAGACTCAGTTACCTTATCTATTATTTGGATTATCCACTCCCTTTGCTCATTGAGTTCCAAAAGAGAGCGTGCGTCATCAGAGAGAATCATTATTGCTTCACCAATCCAGCCTTTTACTTCCTTTGTAATATCAGCAGGGTATTCATCCAAATCAATCGCCCTTATTTCAGCCTCAAGAGAACCTATGCGCAATAGCAATTGGGTAACCCCGGCCTTGGTTTCGTCTATCTCCTGAATAAGCGCGTCTTTATCTGCTTCTAAGTCGTCCTCTGGCCCAATCGGAGGAACCCTCAATTGAAGCAGCACAAAACCAAGACTAATTGCTCCCAGCAGTTTGTATAGATTCAGCAATTCCATCCCTCCTAAAGCAGTGCCTATATTTTCTATAACCCCTGCTGCTTGGACTGTGACGGGGAAAGATAAACCAGCCAAAAGGCTTGCTCCAAGCAATGGCCAGAATAACCAACTTTTATGGCCCTTCTTCCCCATAAGTGCAAGCAGTCCTATTAAAACTGCCATAACTAAAATCCCGGGCGCTTCGCTGATAACACCCTCTATGGCATATTTAGCGCCTACCAAAGCTGCTGCTCCTATCCCGATTACGCCTAATACTAATAGCAAGAATCCTGAAAACCCTATAAGAGAGGTTCCATATTTAGGGTTCCTTGCCAAAACCACACCAGATATGGACGCAATTAATCCGCCGATAAACCAGAAAAGGGGATTTGATATAATAGCCTGAATGGATAGAATTAACCCTTTAATTATTAAATCAAAAAAGCCCGGCAATACTTCTGCCAAGGTATAAAATGTTGTCAGAATAAGTAAGAAACCGATAACTTTCCCCGTAAAATCCACAATTGCTATTTTTTTAATCAGGCCTGAACTAACAATAACTCCCATCAGGAAAACTGCGATGCCTACGATTAAAGAGATAGACATTGCTTCGCTAACGCTTTCCCCAAAAATCACCCATATCCACGAAACGGCTCCAAAAGCCGCCAACGCTGGGTCTAAAAGAATTTGTGAGAATTCTTTCATATCCTTGTTAACAAATCTTAGTCCAAAATATAGAAAGGTAAAAAAACCTGCCAAGACTAAAAATTCCAGATTAAGAATAAAACCGAAGATATTAATACCAAATGAAGTCACAGGCGCAAATGCAGTTGTCGAAAGGGCTACAAATAGTAAAACAATAGGTAAAATGACATCTTTAATACCGCCTTGTTTTTGCAATTCGGCTTTTTGATTTGGAAATAAATTTGATAAAGTACTTACTCTTCGTGGCAGACGACTTTGTGGAACCGCTGATGGTCTATTAACACCAGTAGGTGTTGGTGTAGGCGATTTTGGTGAGGGGAGACTAAACTCCCTGTTCAATTCGTAGAATGCGTCGGTGGGTTGGAGTACCTCGTAAGGTCGACCTTCGCTGTCAAAGTGTAAAACGGGACGAACAAGGGCAAATGGATTGACTAAAGCCGGGTCATGGGGGCTCCCTGGTGGATTGGGTCCGAACACATAGGCAAGGCCACCGAGACTCTCCGACTCCAACACGAGTTTCCACATTTCCCTATAATCCTTATCGCGACTGCGAGGGTCTCCCAGATATGGAGCAAATTCGCCGACAGCAAAGGCAATACCTGCACGTCCAACAGTAGCCCTCATCTCTGCAAGTAAAGATTTCACAAGTTTTGGCGGGCCATAGACAGACCCTGCCCAAATGATATGCTGTCTCGCATCCCAACCTTCCTTTTGGGCCTGAGCGATGGCTTCAAGCAAATAGTCAAAGTACCAGGCGCGCGGTTCTTTCATTATAATAATATGATTTGGGTCAAGCTCTTTGGCAATACGCGCTAACCTTACACGAAATACTGCGGCAGCTCTAAGTTGCGCTTCAACTTTCTGAACGTCTCCTTTTGCGAGACGCGAGTAATGCGAATACAGGTTTTGAAAAAATTCATCGCCCCCGATCTCCCATGCTTGCAATTCACGATAGTCCTTATACCGCATAACAAACTGCCTGAATTGTGCCTCTACGATAGCTAGATACTCCGAATCAAAATAATCTTTCGTTACATCAAGCTCGAATGGCATAAACACTCCAATGCCATACTCTTGAGCGACCTGCAGGGTATTCTCATTAAAGACGCCCCACCCGATAATGGCATTAAACCCGGAGTCCTTTAACAGCATAAAATCGCGGCGGTGAAGTTCCTGTTGTTCCTTGGGTGATTTTTTGGTGTAGTCCACGTTATAATTTATTCCACGGACGATGGTTGGTTCTCCATTTACCATCAACACAAAACGGCCAGATGGTTCTTTCGTCAACGACACATGGCTAGGAACGTATTTCGCAGGAGTTGTGGTTGGTGTCGCAGTAAATTGAGGGGTGGGGGCAATGCTATTTGGTGTAACAGTTGTAACAATAACCGTTGTTGTAGGCGAAGCGGGAGGCTCTGAAGTTGGTATAGGAATTGTGGCGGGTTGGACCGTAGGATGCCTTTGTGATTTGGTGACTGGCGATAGAATGGCTGCAAACGCTACTAATAGAAGAATTATTAAGCCAATTAAACTAAAACTTTTCAAAGACAAATGGTTTAACCCTATCCTCATAAACCCCCTGAGCATCCATAAGCCAAACAACCCAAGGCTTCCCATTATAAAAGGTATCAGTTGCATAGCTAATGGAAGGAATTGACTCACGGCCCAATCAACCTGCTGTGGATTTAAGCTCAAAACTAACGCGAGTACTTGCCTTGCTCCGGCAGCTTCAAGCATTAATGGTGAAGCGATGGATTGGATAGCCCATACTATTTGCGCAATCATTCCGACTAACACGCCCAAGAGGTTTTTCCTACCCCATGTTTTTCCTATGCACCACACTACAAACATTGCTATCAGGCTGCTAGCAAAAAGTTGTGTTACAATCCTATTTGGAAGGGCGTAAGGATGTCCAAGTCCTTCCAAAACCATCGCCGCATAAAGTGGGTTAGTTATCGCTTGGCGAATCATTCTTATAAAGAATTCATTAGCGGCAAACCATTGCAGTACGGGGTTTGCCAGACCGACAAAAAACTCTTGGAATAGTAGTGCGGCTAACCAACCTATAATTCCTGCAAGTAAAATAACAATAGCGCCTCTACCGTGTTCTCTAACTGTACCTGATATAAATGGCAATATTAACCCACCAATACCCACAAGCGCTGCTGACCACAAGGGCAAGCCAAGAACAAGCATAAAGGCGCCAACTATTGGCGAAAAGTTGGCTGCCATTCCAACGCCAGTTGTGCCATGGACTGAACGAGCCTCTCTGGTCATCGCAGTTTTAAATGCTATTATCTCCTCTCTTAGTTTATTCTGAGCTATGTGGTTTCGCTCCGGGAACTTGCCAGAGGCTTGCACATGGTGGAGAATATACCGATAGGCAAATCTAAAAAGGGTGTCGTTATCTTTAGATAAACCCAATTCAGCCATAATCTGCTCAGCAATATAATGGGCTTCGCCTCCAAGCGCTATACCAATCAACTCTTTGTCGCCTATGCCATAATCCCGGGCTTCAGCCTCAAAGAGTTCTTTTAATCTTCTATCAAGTATCGCCGCCAGCGCATTAATATCATTGACATCTTTAAACTCCTCTGCTGTCTTGCGCCCAATCTCATAAGCCTTTAGGTAAATCTTATAATGCGGAAGGGATAAGCCATATAGTTTGGCATCCCCCAGCGCATCTAATTTCCCTTGCCTTGCCAGACACAACGCAAACATAGCGCTCTGGGCAACCCTGGCTAATGACATATCACCTTTCGCTAACTCTCCTTTCGTAGGAGATACCATATCTAATATGAGAATATGCGCCATTTGTTCTACGCTGATTGCGCTTACAATCTCTTGAGGCATTCCACAGGTAACGCCAATAAATGTCTCTGTCCTTTCTATCCTTTTCTCAGGGCTGATGTGCATTTTCGATGCGCTGATACCACGCATACTCTTTATGGCATTAACAAGGAAGATAAATGTTGACTCTGGTGTTCTTTCTCCGACAGTTATGCCGGTAGAACTATATCCCTTCTCTGCCTGCCCTATTGCTATTTGAGCCAATGTCTTTAGATTTAACGATTCAACATCATTTATCATCCTATTTCTTTCTTCAGAGGGCATATCTGGCAGCCATGCGCTAAGATAAAAATCAAGTTCGCGCCTTATAAGCTCAGATTCTCTCTCGGTATGCGCCCCTTCAGAGGCTAACAGCATCGCATGAGCAGCCTGGCGGGGATAACCTTCCTTAAAAGCCTCTTCCTGCTCTAATAACCCTATAAGATTATATATCGGCTTTGCAATCTCAATGGCTTCATCCACCAATTTAAAGAAGGTATCTTTATCTTCCCCTTTCCTATCCTTTGCATATGCGCGGAATAATCTATCTGCCTCTAAAATCTTTCTTCTAAAGCTCTGCCATATAATCTCAAATTGATTAAGCGGCGAGGTTTCTTCATCTAAACCGGCATACTCCTGTGCATCTACATCACAATTAATGCCCTTAAAAACAGCCTCCATATTCTCAAGTATCTGGCGATGTAACCGGCTGTTTTCTGGCTTTAATTCGTCTTTATCTTCCAGCCACCAGTGCGCACTCTCAACATACATAAGCACGCTAAGCCTGTCTAAAAACCGATGTAACCTATCTATAATTAAATCCTCTTGAGCAGAAACTCTTTCCTTGATAATAGCGCCGAGCTCATCCAGGAGCTCTTCATACATCCTGCCTAATGTCATGGATAATCCAGGGGAAACCCTGATGTTATATGTGTCTAAAAGTGCTTCAAGACTTTTGCGTAGGTTCTCAAGGCTATCAAAAAGGGCGAGCATATTAGAAGCATCTATGGAGGCACCTTTTGTAAACTGCGCCCTGAATCTTAATAAATCCGAAGTAACCTCTCTGGCAGCATCTTCTTCCATCAACAGCCTCATATCAAACCCCTTGCTTAAAAATCTCTTATAACTAATCAGGATAAGGGCGCTTGAGAGAATAGTATGGTTAATTAATGCACTGTTAAAATCACCATCACGTCTATGCCCAAAACTATAATAATTCCTTTCTGATAGAATCAACTCTAAGGCGACCGCATACCGCCTTGCCGATTCAGTCAATACTTTTAATCTTCCAGCCAATTCTTTGAATTTTCTATAAGGAACGTTCTCTTTATCTAAGGCGCTGACTTCTTCTCTTATGCGTCTGAGTTCCTCTAAGATATCGTAATACGTCCGCACCTTAAACTTTTTTAAACCCCCCTCAAACTTTTTCTCAAAATCAAGCATTGCCTTTTTAATCACGTCATTGCCTAACGCACTGGTTACCCAGTGGTTTAAAACCCAATCCAGTTCTGCCTGCAGGCTTTCAACCGCACGCCTTCTTATGTTTTCCTCTATAGGCTCGTATTCCTTTTCTGTTATAATCCACCTTTGCCATTCTAAGTCAGTGGATTCACCAAGCATTATAAGGAACATATCTCTTACTTCTTCATCCGGCAGATGAAGTGTCAGGGCAAATTCTGTATCTTCAGAAATAACAAATGAATCATTCTTTAAATGGGTATAGAGCGATTCAAGCCCAGCCTTGAAATCACTACTATTATGGAAGCCTCTTTCTTGAAATCTTCTTATAAGGGTTGCTACTTTGCTAATCTCATTAAGGTGTTTCTTTAAGTTAAGGGTAATCTCTGCATAGGTCTGTCCATTAAACTCCATCGGCGTCTTTAGGGTAATAGTGATTTTTGAGGTCTGCACATCAATCGTTATATCAGCCAAACCGCCTGCCTCAGTGTTTTTAAAAGTGCCAAGATGAGAAATTAGTCTCTCTTGGAATTCTCTCAAGAGTTCTTCCCTTGTTCTTTCAGGTGACATACCTAAGTTATCCACGAATAAACTATACTGCTGGGCAGTGGTTACAGTTGGTCTTAATAAAATTCTTTCAAGGCCCATCCTACCGCTACTTCGCCAAGCCTCAAACAGCTCTTTTAGCACCTCAGCCGGATTATTTGAGTTAACAAACCTGTTATGGCTTGGATGATTTTTATCTAAAATTACTACATTTGGTGCGGCCTCTGCGGATAATGGCGCGGTTAGTGCAGGCGAGGCAGGGGTTGGGACTGACACTGATGTAGCGGAGGTTGACGTTGTCGGTGCGGCTAAATGGACTTCTGCAGGTTCTACGGTTCTACTATTTTCTAAGATAACTGTCTCCTGGCCTTGCGCAGGAGCATACATCTGCTGCCCTGCTTGTCCTGTTGTGGGATCAATAGATTGTTTTACAAGCGGTGTTAGGTAGGCAGGAAACGTTGGAAGAGTTAAATCGAGAGTAGATGGTTGCGGGGGTTCTACTTCAAATTGCAGGTGTTTAAATTCTTCTTGCCTTAGAGCGCTTAAGGTTTGCAGGGCAGTATGTAGGATATGAATTGCATTTATGAGTTCAATATGTTTAATTGGCTCAGGGGTTTTAAACACAGTCTCTGCGATTTGTATCCCTGTATGTAAATCAGCTATAATTGAGCCATATTTTTCTAAAGGTAAATTACTTAATCCACGTAATTCAGCTTGTGCAAGAGACGTCATTTGTTGTAAGCGAGTTGTTAGAATTTTCTGAAGTGTCTCAAGATGATATGTTATTTCAGGTTCTGTTATAACAGATCTGTCTAAGGTCCATTGCGCTGATTGTATTGCAATTGATAATTCATCTTGTGCTAAGGCCGTATCTCTATAAGTATTAACAGGAGTGCCTAATTCTAAGGATAGAGTGGTGGTAGCTGATACAACCTCCTGCAGCCTTGTTATGGCAATGGAAAGGGTGGGTGGTTGGAGGGATGAATAAGTAACTACAGGTATGATTACGCTGACAGTTCTGGCTACAGTAACTGGTATTCGTCTTATAGGTTCTGCTTCTTTAGCTAATCGCTCTGCATCAGCAAGTTCCCCTTCTGTGGCTGGACGTTCACTAGATGCAGTAGCACCTTCGGTTGCTTGGACGGTCCGGGCTGGCTGGGCTTCAATAGTAACATCAACTAATGCTAACTGAACCTTAATGGCAGACAAGCCATTTTTGAATACTGGGGGCGAATGTTCAAAACGGCTTAAAAATTCTATTAAGGCATTTACATCTATATCTTTGGTAACTACCTTTAAGTTGGCTTGCGGTTCCTGAGTGGTCTCCTCATTCTTAGTCAAGGTGAGACTAAAAGAATAACGCTCTTCGGTTGTTGCGGCTTGACTTATTTTTAATACAAGGGGTGGTTGAGCGCTGGTTAATTCCTGCTGTGGAGCTTCTTTTGTTCCAACAGACAACACAATCTTGGCTGTCTGGCTGCCTATAAGATTTTCTATCTGTTTGGGCAGTTCCTTTATAGGTAAGGCGCCTGAGCCAAGTAAAATCAGGTATGTTATAGGGCCCACCTCTGCGATGACATTTATCAATAATGCCTTTGCGCTTCTTTTCGCTACTTCAGATGGCGATACTATTCCAAGATTGTCATTCTGTCTCTGAATTAAAACGCCTGCCACATTAACGGGTTTGTTCAAAGAAATAGACTGACTATCAATGGCTAATTCTTCTGCTGGCGCTTTAATAGATTCCTGTAAATCAAAATTTAAAGCAACGAGTGGGCGCTCGTTTAGTTTTGCCCGCAGCTTTGCATCTATATCCTCAATTACTATGTTTCCGTCTGTGCCCTTTGTTGCTTTAAAGTAAAATTTCTCGCTATTCAGCGAGAAAACATAAATGAAGCCGGAGAAATCTTCTGTCGGGATAGGTTCGCACCATTCAACCACAGGGAAGGTAGCTTTAATTTCCTGCATAATATCTCTGGGAGCAAGAGCAGGATTTTCATTGTTTAAAGATTTAAAGAAATGGATGACTGCTTCAGGCGTGATTATTCCTTGTAGTTTTTGAGCTGCTTTTTTTGCATTATCAGTTAAAAGCGGCGGGGCTAATTTTTCGGTGGGCAGGCCGTGGGCAGTTTTTATGCTATCAAAAGGCAGGTCAATAGAGGTAAATAAAAATACCTCGGTAATAACTAAGGCTATTAATCTTATCCAGAATTTCTTTGAACCCGTCTGCCAATCAATCATTCTAAAAAAGGTTAAGGCTAAGGTGGGGTAATTTATTATTAAAAGATATACTTATTATAATGGGAAAAAATAGGCATAAAAAAATTTACCCTGAAAACATTTTAAATTAATTTTAAATTTTTATCCAAAGTTGCGTAAAAAAAGAGAAGGTAGCGCTTTCTTATATAAGTATAATTATAAAATTCTGAAAGTCAATATTGAAATATCTGAAATTTGTTTATATTTACAATATGCTGCGATTTGAGTATGAAATCTTACCACCCTTCAATCTAATATATGAACAACGGATACCTAAAAGGTATCTCCTGTGACTTATAACTTATAACTTTTTTACTATCTATTAGTTACACCAAAACTGATACGGTTATGAATCCCTATCTTTAGGTTGCATAATTTCATCGACTATAGGCCTAATGGCAGAGATTAAATAAATCTTTTGCCCCATAAGCGATTCTGAGAATATGTTTTTTATCTTTACTAATCGCATATCCTCAAAACCCGCTCCTTCAAAATTTTCCTTAACATCTTCTTGGGTTTTCCAGTCAGCTACAGAGGTGGGCGCATAAGCCACAGAGGCAACCAGTGTCATAAGCCCGCCGGGAACGAGTTTCTCTCTTAGCTTTTTAAATGTCTCTTTAATTTCAGCCGGCTTAATAAAACCAAATACCAGATCACCTGTCATAATGTGGAACTTGCCGATTTCATCCGGGAGGTTGCGGATATCCGCTTTTACAAATCTTACCTTAATTTGCGGATGGTATCTTTCAAGAACCTTAAGCCTTCTTGCCGAGGCATCGGAAATATCTACTACGACTAACTCTGCTCTTTGGCCTTCTTTAAGAATCTCTTCAAGTGTTACAACAACCTCTTCAATGCTGTGCCTTGTGGCTGCGCCAAGCAGGGCCACACGAATCACTTTCACCTCTTCAAGATTTATTCTTTCGCCTACTTCCTTCTTGAAAGCAGTTGCGCTCATCCCCCATGTGCGCATAAAACCAAGGAACGAAAACAATCCATAAACGCGATGATAAGAGGATATGCCTTTTCTTGTAAGGGAGCCGAAGATATCATCAATAAGATTTCCCAGTTTAACAAACAGGGGCTGTTTAGAATCACCCTTAAAAATTAGTCTCAATAATGCCGGAACTATAAACAAGGTTAAAAGGCCTACGAGATATAACGCAAGGTCAATGTTAAATTGAACAATGAACAATGTTAGGTTAAGGAGTATCAAAAATATAGCTCCAGAGAGTGCAAGTATTCTTATTGATAACCCTAACCAATTCCTGGTTCGCATTTTTCCCCAGTCAACGGACCTATACGCCCTTGTCTCAAATGTGCCTGTCATAACCATTGCCGCAGATAAAACAAAACTGACTAAGAAAAGACCTCCTAGAGTAAGGAAAGCGGATAAATCACTATCAGCAGAGGTTTCAGTTATGGTCCTGAAGTTTATATTCCACCAGATTAAACCTATAAACACAGCAATATTAATGAGATATTCAGGGAAAAGAAAAATATTTCTTAGTACCGCTGTCTTTCCTTTTAACCAATTAAGGGCTATCTGTAATTTAGATTTACCATAGCGAGCACGACCTTTTACTTCTAATATATAATTTAACACATCCAAAGCAGTGGGACTTATATTTTGAGTGTGCGGATATACCTTAATAAAATGACCTTTTGTCAATGCCATTGGTCTGTCAGTAGATTCATCGTTTCCTATAGCAATGATAGAATTCTCTGGCAAGTTTGTTTCACTAAGAATCTCCTTCATCCGTTTTCCTTTATCAGCTACCTGTTCATTAATATGGAATCTCCTTCCTCGTAACATATAAAAACTTGGATAAAGTTCGAGGATTTGTTCCATCCTTTCCTTAATTTTGCCTCCTGAAACAATGTAAATATTTAATTCATCATCAGTGGCCAAAAGTAATTCCATAGCTGATAGACAATGAGTAAGAAAATCATCAAGTGCTATTACCTCTGTATTATCTGTCGGGATTAGCGTCCCACCAAAATCAATGGCGATTATTCTTGCATTTAGTGCTGTTTGTTTTGAAATATCAATGGATGGCTGAGGAATAATAGCCTTTCTTAGGGTAAAAAATAATCTTTTTATTCCTACTAAAATATCACTGTTTATTAACGCACCTACTATAAAAACAGAGCCAAAACCAAGAATATCTCCTAAGGTTGCAAAAATATCAACCAACCCACCTGGAAACCCGGGTGAAATTCCTGTTATTAAGGTGTGCAATAACACAATAACTACAGGAATAAAGAGGAGATAATAAAGTTTAGGAAATATTCCGCTTATTATATTGGCTTTATTATATCTCTCTTGTAGTTCTCCTATTGTTGCTCGTGGATAGTAGTCGGCAGTTCCCTCATCACTTAAGAAATGTGCGTTACGTAATATAGTAATAAATATCGGTTTTAGACCCACGAGTGCAATTGAACCTAAAAGAGGCTCAAGATTAAAAATTAACCCTAAGTTCCATCCGATAAGAAAATTCACTGCTATTTCACCTAAGATATAAGTTACATCCGGTAGATTCATAACAAAAGGCGTGCCGGGAACTTCCCAATAATCAATTTCTTTCCTTCTAAGTTGCCTATCAATACGGATAGCTAATTGTCCACCTATTAGACTGCCTAACATTATCTGAGTAGTAACGGCTAAAACTGGTGCCTTAGAATAAATCAGGAGTGGCCAAAGTGTAATCATTATAATAATCCAGTAGAATACTGTATTTATTAGGAAACCTAACGCAGTGCCTCCAACCTCAAGTTCCCTTACTTCTTTTGGTCGTAATGAAAGTATCCAGTGAGCGACTAAAATAGTCAAAGCAACCATTGTAATTAGCATCAAGGGGTTAGATAACGCAAGTTGTATAAAGGAACCTGTGGAGTTTTCATTTGACACCGGAGATGCCGCAATTGAAACAAGTGTAAGAATTACTATTATGAGAGGTAAAAATGGCTTTGTTTTTGTTTCTTTAAAAGTGGGAAAATATAATTGCAATCTCTCTATCAAGATATGTATTATTGCAGCAGAAACCCACAACGGCCACAGGAAGGAATCAAGGATAAGATGGATAATAGGGTCTTCGAAGCGGGAAAGTTTACTCTGGTCAGGTATATTAAGGAGTTCGTGTAAAAGGCCATGAGCACGGATGAATAGGTTAGGAGAGTTAAGTTCATCTTCTACAGTAAGTTCTTTGCCCTTTCTTCCTCTTTCCTTAAAGAATAGCGGTATCCATACCCATATACCAACTAATGCTGACACGACTGCTATGTGCGGACCTACGATAATCCAGCCTACAACTGCAATAACAGCCATAACGCTAACAAGCGCTCTTGAGGCTCTGATTCCCTTATAGTCTATATGGCGGGCGGGCTGTAAGGTATATATTAAATTTTCTAAAGGTAAGCTTGGTGGCCCAGAAGGCGGAGGAAACTTCTGGCGAAGGTCGCCAAATAGGCGTTTTAAATTTTCAATTATTCTCTTTATATAAAGATTAACTTTAACAAAGAAATCCGGGCTAAAACCGCCGTAAGAAACGATGGTCTCAAACTCTGCTCCCAACATATCCAGCCGGTCTATTTCTTTCGCTATCTCTTCTCTACGGCCGTAGATAGTCATATTAATCAGATTCTGAAAGTGCATAGAATCGCTTCCATCAGCAATACCCAGGTTTTCTCCCATTTCATGGCTTTCTCCAGTCGGTTCCTTGGGAATAATCCCTCTTATGGTTAAATCCTCTAAAGCAAGATTTGTCCACTGAAGATTAAAATCAGCGAGTATCTTAAGAGTTTGGGTAAGTATTGAGGTTTCTTCCAGTGTTGTGACGGCCTCAGCCTTTGCGATAATATAAGTTATAAGCGGTGCCATTCCCAGCAGGTCTCTTTTTTCTATCAGTCGCAACACCCTATCTAAGCTTGCAGCTAATTGTGTTTCTGTAGCGGGAATTTCACCCATAAGCTGTTGCTCTAGAACTAAAAAGACAGGAATTAACCTTGCTATTTCTCTCTCCTCTTTTACAAGCTGGGCTCTTTCAAGTTCTGTATCATATTTCTTACCTTTAATACGCTCGATAATAGACTCCCTATCTCTTTCTAAATCCCTGCGTCTCCTTTTAAAGGGCTCGGCAAGGCGTTGACGCAGGGTAAATTTAATCTCTTTAGCAAGTTTTGGACCATAGTCTCTTAATGCCTCTTGTATTCTTTCTTCGGTATCATCAGCGGTAATTATCACCGGCTCCTCGTCTTTTATCTTATCCCTTAAAACCGCTCTAAGCTCTGCGTTATCCACCTCATTACGGGTTTCAACAACCCTATCCCCCATTACAATAACAAGATGCGCCAAGGCCTCTGCGACTTCCCCAATAGGCAGTTTATTCTGTTTGGGAACAAAGCCCTTAATAAACTCTAAGGCAATTCTACCCATTTCGTTACAGATATAGACGCTATCTGGCTCATGCTTACACATTTCTAAATAAATATTCTCTAATTGAGTTTTCGATTCTTCTAACCTATGGCGCGCAGTGGAATTTGGCAGAGAACTAATTAGCGTAGCAAGTAATTCGCGCAGTTCATCTATCTCTGAGACAGCCCTGGGTAGAAGTTCTGCTGTAAAGCCATCTTCGGGTAAAGTCATACCCACTGAATAAAGTTTGCGTTCTATGTCATCTGCAAGCATAGCAATGTCATAAATCTTATGTAATTGGGCTTGTATATTTAACAAATTACTACGGACAGTTTCATCGGATATGAAGATTACCAGGGTATCAAATGTTTTAAAGAGCGCTTCAAGCCCTGCGGGGGAATCAGGCATAAACCTTTTTGCAGAAGGTTCTCTGGGCAAAGTCAAAACTGCGCTTTTAATAACTTCTTCTATATCTACCACAGGTCGTGCAGTCTTATAGGTTTCTTCTAATTTAGCCTTTAATTCCATTAACCTACTCTGCAGTGCTTCATCAGATATAAATACAATCAAGGTATTAAGCGCTCTAAATAGCATCCAAATCTCTAACCTTTCTTTGGGAAGGAACCCTCTCTTAAAACCCTCCTCGGGTAAATCCAGGGCTGTCCTGCCGAGGATTCGCTCCATATCATCTAAGGCTCTTACAATGTCTCTGTCAAATATCCTGATGATGTTGGGCAATTTAAAATCCTTAGCAAGGTCTTTATATCTATTCCCTAACTCTTGGATTGCTTTATGCTCAACTAAAGACAATTTATAACGCACGTAGGCCAAGCGCCTGCGTAAATTCTGAAGTCTGGGATTTGCACTTTGAGAAGAGATGGTTCTATACAACTCGCGAATAAGCGTGGACTTCGGTCCTTTGTGTTTCTGTGTTTCTGTGACTTCAGGATAATAGTCTGCGTGTGAAACTCTGCTCAGACTGGCTGCTGATTTTTTGCTGGATGACTCCTCTTCGACCTTAGTGGGTACATCGTCAAGGTCCATATTGGTTATACCTATTCTCTCTCTTAAAAACTCGATAATCCTCGCCTGCCAATCTAATGGCTTTTTGTATGGGAAGAAATCAACTTCTCCGGATAATGCAACAGTTTGACTATTAATCATCCTCCACTGTTTAAAGAAATAGGGGTTTGCCTGCCAGTATTTGGGTTTTTCATATTGCCTGATTAATCCAGAAAATAGATTTTCGCCTGTAAGCCTGCTGTCTGCCTCTAAAACCGCCAAGGTTATGGCAGTAAGCCTGTGGTTTAAGGGATTATTAAACACCTCATCCAAAATCAAACGCATTGTGCTGACAGCCTTTGGTCTATTTCTATAAAGCGTCTCCAGTATCCTTGCCGGCTCCTCAGCCTGCATAAGGACATCGATTATTTCGTCCCTTGTAGCAACCTTAGTTAATAACCGCTTAAATACATCGGCTGCTATGCCGGCTTGCTGTGCAGTCCAGATGCCTTTAAGAAACTTACGCATATGGCCAATTGCCTCGGTAAGTTTAAGGTCAAAAATCTCAGTGAGATTATCCCAGAAGACTCTTAAAGCGAAGGCAAGTTGGGCTTTATACGCCCTGACCAAATAGTATAGTGAGGATGAGCTCAGCCCATCCTCTGAAACAATCTCCGCATATTCCTGGAATTTATCTATTAAGGTCAGCTGGTCTTCTCTTTGAGGGCTTATGCCGGTATTTAGCGACTGGATAAGCATATGTAATGGATAAACATATCCGGAAAGCACACTCGGCCCCACAAAGCGATAGCCTAAGAAATGCGGCGCCCAGCCATCTTCTATAGAATGTTCTGCCAATTCCCTTCTTTCTAACAAAGCAAGGACGACCTCGCGGCCTCCGACATCGTCCGGAACTCCGAGTAACTGGCGAAACTTGCTCTCGACTCCCAAGTATTCTGTATTTTCTACATCCCTCTGTAAAAACTGGCTAGAGCCATCAAAACCAAACAAGCGATATAAAATAGCGTTGGTCTTTAATGCTACGTCCAATGGGCTTATCTTATCGCCTTGGCCTAACAGGCTATTTAATATATCGCGTGCCTGTGCCAGATGGAGTTTTCTTAATTCCTCTAAAACCAACTCAACAAACTCCACTTGTATCCCTTGCTGCCTTAACTTCACTAAGACATCATAGATAGCAAACCCGATATCCAGATGATAAATATTATCTAATTCTAAAAGTCTTTTCAGCGCATCTTGTAAATGAGCCTCCCCTTTCTGACTTAATACATTGATAGCATTTTCAAGCGCACGTTTAACCTCCTCAGCCTCTTTCGCTGATACTCTTAATTCCAATCCTGCATTTAACTGGCGGTGGAGACTCTCCAATATATCAACTACTGCTTTTGAAACAGGGGTGAACTCATCCTTAGATGGGTTTAGTTTTACATGCACCCAGCCAACATCTATCAGCGCAGTAGTTAAAAGGCTGGCTATCTTCTTTAAATCAGGCTTTTCAACAGCCGGAAGATTGCCCCTGATGTATTCTAAACAGATAAGAGATAACTCTCGATTGATAAAGGCTAAATCAGAAATTTCTATACTGTTTAATTCTTGACAAAGCGTCCCAAACCCGTTGCGATAGTAAATCAGATTATTCGAAAGAGAGTTATCCTGGGTTAAGCTTAAAAGGGTTTTAAATTGCCCATCAATCTCTTCCATAATGGCTATAGCCTCTTTAACCTGTGTCACTCTATATAATTGGCGCATTAGATTATATAAACTCAAATCATAGCGAAGTTTTCTGAGGGAGTTACGATAATAAACCAAATCGTCATTCTGCGCCCTATCTTTAATCTCACTTAAAAGAGTTTCGATTTCCCTGTTTACATTATCAAGGATACCTATGAGCCTAACTATTTCTATTTTTTCTTTTGTTTCACCTAACTCATATTTTATCAGATGAGAGAGGCGGCTATTTTCCCAAGCTTGGCTATTTCTTGCTAATGCTTCATTCAAAAATCTGTTTAAAAGGGTGGTAGTTTCATCTTTCAACCTCTCCTGGCGGTTTTTTTCATCAAAATATAAATATTCATTAGAAAGACGGGCAATTCTTTCCTGTAAATTTGCTATATGTGTAAGGTCAACCCGAGCGAGCCTGTCCCTTATAAAGGAAAGTCTCTTGCGTAAAGGAGAGTCCATTTTTACAGTTTGATATAAATCTCTTAATAGGTCTTGTGAATAAATTAAGGATAGGGATTTCTCTCTTATCCTCTCCCCTTTTCTATGGAAGAAACCTGCGCCTATCCTCTGATTTAAGAAACCAGCAATGGTAAGCCTATTCCTGTCCAAGGCTGATTTTTCATGAGCAATCCACGCTACATCTTCTTCAGAATCTACAATAGAAGACCCTTCAGAAAAAATCATCTCTAATTGCTGAGCAAACTCTTGTGTAGTTTCATTTGTGCGAGCCTGGTCAAGAATTTCTTCGGTAACGAGCGCCTTATAGCGAGGATGGCTGGTTAAAAGGTCGGCTTCAAGGAGGGAAAGCAGGGTAGCATTCCAGAGCCTGTTTGGCGCACGGGCATTTAAGACAGCCTCAAGCATCATCTGAATTACCGATAGCCCTTTATCTTTAGTATGGTATAAAAGCGAGAGCGCACGGCCAGGTGTTCTTGCCTCAGAGAAAAGTTCAAATATCCTCTCAGTCTTAAATTCCTGTTTCCTTAAACCATCCTCAAATATCCTGCTGGCTAATTTTGCCTCAATGAATGTCCAGAAACTCTGTTGGCTTAAAAATTTATTGAGATAAACAAGCCTTTCATGTGGCTTTAGTTCAAATAGATTTAATAAGCGAGTTTTGACTTGCTTAAAATCTATGGAAATTTGAGGCAAGCCGAATTCTCTCAAAATAGGCTCTATAATAACCCTTGTTGCAATATGTAATAGAAGCAGATAACCAAGGGAAATGGCAAAAATAGCCGGTATGCTTAACTGCGTAAGGGTTTGACTAACCAATAAAGTCAAAATTTGAGAAATACTGAATATGGTTTGACTGTATATTGCCAAGAATAAAACTGTAACAGCGATAAATGGCACAGCATAGTAAAGTGACTGGGAAACTGCTCTATATATCCTCTGACCCGCCTGGGTAAGCCTGAGATTATACAACCAGTATCTATACCCTAAATACGCTGTTCCCACAATGCCTGCTCCTACAGCAACCTGTGAGGCAGTCGACGCGAATATAAATCCTAATACTAATCCCACTAAATAAACTAAAAGGGCTACGGCAGGTAAGATTATTGGAGCAAATAGTACTAACATAAAGGTATTCATATATTTCTTTGAAGACAACATCCCGTAACCTGCAAGGAACATTATAAGACCTGCGATTAATACACTTCCTACTCCAAATGATTCTATTGAAAAGGCTGTAGTGGCAGAGAGGAAAATGCTAAACAAAATGGTTAAATCAACGGTTGCCTCTGTGCCTTTTTGCCCGATTTCACCCACCAACCCAAGTAAACTTTGTGGATTTCCGCCAAGCCGGCTCCAGAGAAAAACTGCGCCTGCGATGAGAAGCACGCTAACTAACAATACCCCTGCCTGAGCTAAATCCGATTTAGTTTTTTCTATTGACATAGGCTGATAGTGGTGAGAGGCTTCTCTTAAAGCAACCCTTGCCTCTTCTCTCGACTCGTGTCTTTCCAATGTCGCCTTAATACCTAATACTAATCCGCCGATTAAAACGAGCCCAACCGGAACCACAAGAAGTAGGGTTATATCTTCCATCTTTATAAGGCCTATTCCATAAGTAATAAGGGCTATAATCCCAATTCCAACAGCCACTGCTAAAAGAATCATAATACCCTTAAAGATAACCTTAATAGCACCTGTGGCATTCGTCTGGCGATAGCTGGCAAAATCAACCCTTGGCCTGCCATCCCACGCATGCCGGCTCTTTTCAAGCCAACTTAAATATTTACCCCTGATAGACATTAACATAGCACCTGCAAATATACCAACGCCAATCACTCCTATAATAAGCAGGAGATTACGTAATTTATCTAATGTGGCACTAACTTCTCCGTTTAATACAACACCATTTAAACCAAACCAAATCAAAAGTAATATTACAGACACAACACCAATGGTAGTTATAGTTGTTAATACAGATCGTGCGCCTTCTATATGCGCAACCCCTACAGGAGATTTAAACCTAAGAGGACTGGCTCTCTTGTCCAATTCTTTAGCTCTTTCAATAGGAGCAGCATAATGGCTTAATGTCCGCGCAATCCAGAGCCCAAATGAAATTGTCATAGGTATTATTAATAAAGCAATAATGATGCTGAAAATTATATGTAAATTTATTAAGTTTCCAATTATATAAATACCTAAAAGAGCAATAATTGGAGCAATTAGCGGAATAAAAAGATAGCGCAGTAAAATACGATGGTTATCCACCCGATACCCTAAGGCATGGTGAATAGTATCCACATCATTTCCTACGTCCTTATAAACCTCTGCTGGTTTCTTGCCAGCAATAAACCAAATTATAGATAGACTGAATAAAATTGTTACTATTGTTATCACAACATCATTATCAGTTACTAAGAAAACGCCGAGCCACAAAATTATACTGATTATACCCGGCACAATTATCTCCCAGCGTCCCTTAGCCTGCTCTTCCCTAACCCCCTCTCTAATCTGCGCCTGCAACCACGGCTGCCTTTCTTGTGGAGCTTTGCTACTTTGTGCCCTTGCCCTTGAATGTATGTTGCCAATTAAGTTATACCCAAAGCTTACAACGCCTGCGAGTAAAAATAAAACTACAGGAACCCACCAATACTGCGAAACCACCTCTACTGCTATCTCTTGATTCTTAAGGCCTATTGTAAATGCAACCCATAATAGGCTGATAGGGATAACTATAATTAATATACGACTAATGAGCGGCACAAACTTCTCTATAGCCGTATTAATCCTTCCACGCACCGCTATACCTACATTAACATCCCTATCGCCTCTTCCATAATCTTGCGAGGTCGGAAGTATTAATGGTTTAAGTGGTATGTGCAATCTTTCCTTTATTCCCAGCTTAAGACGCACCTTCCATAGGTCAATCCTTTTGTCAAGGATATCCAATCCATATTTTATGCGCTCTTGGCTTGTAAGTATATGTGAAGAAATGGCTATGATTAATGCTATCAATGGGATAACAAAAACCAAGATACTTAGGCATGCCATTATTAGTTGAACTATATCAGCTGTAATCTCTTGTCCTGCTTGGAGATCTATCCGTGGTATCTGTGGATTTAAATCTATCTTAATGGAAGGAAGTTGAATACCTGTCCATATACTTCCTATATCCGCTATTAAATCCACGCCAAATATCAATGGCAATAACGAAATAATAAAAAGAAATACTGCAGACAAAAGAACCTTGAAATATATGGATATATATTGGGCATCTTTAGAATGAATAAAGCTTAATCTGTCTGCTCTGGGAGAGCCTTTTGTGATAAATCTTCCCTGTTCTCCTATCCATATCATCGCTCTCCTCATAAATCCAGGACGCCTATTGTAAGAACCAAGCATGTTCCATAACATAACAAAACCTATTATCGTCACTAAGAAAACAATCGCCATCAAAATATAGTTTAATACATATATTGTCTCCTGCGTCTCGGTTAGACCCTCTGCTCTAGCAGGACTTGCTAGCACAAGGCAAAGTACCAATACAACAGGCAGGAATATTTTTAATTTAGCTAATAATCGTACAGCTAGACCCTTTAAAACTCGGGACACAT
>CAZDNS010000012.1:0-38141 GCA_964506845.1 uncultured Planctomycetia bacterium
AGAAGGCGTTAGATTTAATGAACCGACTGTAGCAGACCCTGAAGTGCTGAAAATGGGGGACACCTACAGACTTTATTATCCCTCGGATGAGCCGGGGAAAATTAAAACTGCTATCAGTTATGACGGTGGTTTTACGTTTAAAAAAGAATCTACCCTTTCTTTGCAAAATGCAGGCGCCTCATTTGAGATTATTCCGGTTGAAGACGGATGGAGGATGTATTATAATACTTTAGAGGGTATGAGCGCGGCATTTTCTTCTGATGGGTTAATCTGGAAATTTGAGAAGACGCTTGGTTTTGAAGGGGCTAATCCTGCGGTGGTAAGACTTTTAGATGGCAAGTGGAGGATGTATTATAATAAATAGGGTTAAGGTTGAGGCTAAACGTATAGAAGAGTAGTCCCTTCCTTAAGAGATACTAGACCCGACCTTAAGTCCCTTCCTTTAAAGGATTAGGATGGCCTATCCTTGTAGGATAATGGAAAGAGGTCGGTCTATCCCGCTGGATTAGGAAGGACTACCCCGCTGGGTTAGAAATTTTTACATTATTCTTTAAGCAAAATAGATCTGTCCCCTTTTCCCTCGTCCCCTTTTCCCTCTATCATTAATTCGTCCGCCTCGGGCGGACTCATTAAGGAGGACGAATGCGGCATCAACAGCTAAGGGTAGCTTTATTTCTGTTTATTCTTCTTATCTGGTTAAGTGGTTGCCAATCCTACTCCGACGAAGGAGCGACGTTAGTCTACCATGGTGTTTCGACCCATAGCTGGAGCACCTTGTGGGGTCTCACCGGGCAAGCTGACGCAATCAAGGCTGAGGTCGATGCATATGAAGCCGCAGTTGGCCGTCCTGTTGCCTGGGTAGGATTTGCTCACGAATGGCAAACAGACGGTCGCGCATTCCCTACTTCTGTTGCGACATCTATCAAGAACCGTGGCGCTACGCCACTTATTTTTCTAAATCTTCGGAGTTTCGATATAATAGACGAGGAGCAAGAGGGGCAACAAGTTGAACCGCTCTATACGCTGGACGCCATTGTCTCTGGACAATTCGATTCGGATTTAGCAGCCTGGGCAGATAGTGCGAAGAGCTTTGAATCAGAGCTTATCGTGGACTGGGGGTGGGAAATGAACGGAGACTGGGCTACATGGAACGGCATCCATAACGGTGGAACCACTAAAGGCCCACGACGTTTTCGGGAGGCTTACCGCCACATCATAGAGCTTATGCGAAACCGTGGTGCAAATAACATCCGCTGGGCGTTCCATATTAACTTCCCCGAATATCCGGATGAATTGTGGAATGCCTTTGAGAACTACTATCCGGGGGATGACGTCATCGATATTATAGGTGCCTCAATCTACAGTGCCCAATTGCCAACGGATGATTTTTTCCCTTCATTTGAAAGCCTATGGGATCCAGCATACTCACGGCTGATTAAAATGGCCCCGAAGAAGCCGGTTTTCGTCTTTGAGTTTGGTGCGACAGCGGGTAACTCACTAGGAAACTCAGCGACATGGGCCGATGAGGCTTTAGCGGGCATACTTTCGGGCCGCTGGCCGGCTGTTCGCAGTTTTGCCTGGTGGAACGACCATTGGGAAAATGACAGCAATCCTTCTCATAATACGGAAATGCGGGTAGAGGCGCTACCTCGACTCGCTGCAGTATTTAAGTCACGCTTATCCAGGACGAATAACCTTGGAGACCGCCCTCCAATTTTTTCTAAGATAGAGGTTGCTAAAGATTCGCCTCCACTCAAAACACTCGCCCAACAGCGCGGCATCCGCTTCGGCGCCATGTACCAATCCGTCTTTTGCAGCGCCTCCTACGATAAAATTTTCGAGACGGAAATGAACGCGATGACCACCGGGATTTTTTGGACAGACGGTTCCCGTAATAGCCGCACCGAATTTGACTTCTCCGAGATGGACGCCAAAGTAAACTGGGGACGCGCGCGTAGCATGGATATACATGGTCACATACTGGTTTGGTTCGACGAGATGCCGGATTGGGTGAAGGCCGCGCCTAAGGCTGACGTCGAGGCCATTATGAACGAGCACATTGACACCGTGGTCGGACGTTATAAGGGTAAAATCAAGGTCTGGGACGTCGTGAATGAAGCCATAAACGACGACGACACTGGTACCCTTCGTCAGGGTCATAAGTGGACCGAAGCTATGGGAGATGATTATATCCGCAAAGCCTTTGTTCGGGCTCATACAGCCGATCCAAGTGCCATCTTGCGTTACAACGATTACTACATGGAAAGTAGTAAGGCTAAATTCGAGGGCGTCAAGGCCCTGCTCATCAACCTGAAGAAACAGGGCGCGCCGGTGCATGCCCTCGGCTGGCAAATGCATGTAAAACCGGGCAGCTTTGACCCAGACGTGTTGCTTGGGCGAATGAATGAAATTGCAGATCTTGGTTTTGACAACTATATAACTGAACTTGATGTGGAATTACCGGAGAATGCAAGCGCGGCTGACTATGAGAAGCAGAAGCAGACATTTAAGAAGGTCGTCGAAACGGCCCTCGCCGCACGCCGCCTCAAGAGCATCGTAGTCTGGGGCTTACGCGACGGCGACCAATGGTGGCTCACGGAGAATCATCCGCTGCTCTTCAATGAGAATCTAGAAAAAAAGCCCGCATACTTCGGTGTCCAGGAAGCCCTATTGGTACCGTAGATTGGACCTGAAATCTCCGAAGCGGGAAAAAGGGGTTGGAGTCATTTTTAGAAATATAGGAAGTGTCCCTAATAAAACCTAATAAAACGATGAAAATTTTTAGGACTATCCTGGATTTTTCAATAGAAAAATCCACCCTGAGCGGTAGCGAGGGGCCGCACAGTCAAATTCGACGAGAATTTGACTGGCTTTGCGGGGTAGGCCACATACCGCAAGGGTATGTGGACACCCAAATTTTGCCTGCCGAAGGCATGCACAAAATAGTGCAATCGAAAATCCTGGATACCTTGCAAAACCGACAAAATCCTCATCGGATTTTGTCGTGTAACCCCTTTGGGGCAAATTTCTATTGCAAATTTGGGATTATAGTAATATCTTGCTTAATATTAACAGGGTTAAGTGAATTTGGTATCTGCCAGAAAGAAGAAAATCTGTGGCATTTACCTTGAAAGTTTTAGAGATTCATCCCAGATGCCTTCTACCGAAGAAATTAAAAAGCGATTTGGAGAGCCTAATGAATATATGGAATGGGAAGAGAACACAGTTTATCATGAACCAAACAGCAGGGAGAAATACTATAGATATAAAGACACCGATAAGCAGTCAAAGTGGCTGCCAGTCGTTGCCTGGCGCTACTGGCACTCGGGTGATAGAAACCGTTTGATAGATGTGGTTGTTCGTAAAGCAGATGGGACTATATTAGGATGGAGTTGGTTTGAGAATGTTCTGCCTGGCGAGGAGAAAGGTCCGCCCGATGAATAGAAAGAAGGGTTTGGCGTTATTAACAATTTTAATAGTCACTTTTATTCTTGTGGGTGTCTGTATTTCGCAAGAGAATCAAGCTGAAACTTTAACTACCCCCG
Source organism: uncultured Planctomycetia bacterium (assembly GCA_964506845.1). GTDB lineage: Bacteria > Omnitrophota > Gorgyraeia > VGKN01 > VGKN01 > CAZDNS01. Next base: position 3,546 of record CAZDNS010000012.1, read on the forward strand.
CAAAACTTAAGCCTCCTACTGTAATTAGTGATAAGTTTAGTCTGTGGCAGGAGCCCTTATTCTTTCGTGGTGCAGCAGTTCATCCCTATACGCCTTATGGCGAGGAGGAAGGACGTATATATATTACAAAACAAGATTTCCAAGCTCTGAGGGCAAAGGGTGCTAATGTGGTTTCATTAAACTATCCGGGCCCTTTTGGGGTATCGCCGCCCTATGGATTAGATGAAGAGGCATTAAAATATCTTGATGATGCGATTAATTGGTCGCAGGAGGTTGGGCTTTACGTGATAATCCATTTTAGAAATGGTCCTGGAAAATCAGAAGAGACCTTTTATGGCGAAGAGGGAAGAGAGGATGAGCTAATTTGGTATTCTGAAGAAGCAAAAATAAAATGGATAGAGATGTGGCAGTTTGTTGCCCAAAGATACAAAGATAAACTCCATATCGTAGGATATAACCTTATGGTAGAGCCGCATCCTGAAGATACTGTCCAACAAAAGCCTCTAAATGCCCAGGTATGGATTAAACTTGCTAAACGAATTACAACTTCAATCCGTAAGGTTGATAAAGATACCCCAATTATTGTAGGCGCCACTGTCTGGTCTAATGCGATAGCATTTGCTGAGCTTAAACCCACAGGGGATGAGCGCACCATATATAGCTTTCATATGTATGAACCCTATGAGTTCACCCATCAGGGTCTTGAGTGGGCAGGAAAAGGTGGGGTATCTGGACTTACCTATCCTGGAATGATACCCTCTGATTTATATGAAGAAACGAGATACTGGAACAAGGCGCTTATTGAAGAATTTCTTAAGCCAGTCCTAACCTTTAGAGATGAGAATAACGTTCCTATTTTTGTAGGAGAATTTGGTTGCAACAGGCGGATACCAAGCTGCGCAGCATATCTAAAAGACCTACTTGAAATTTTTGAGGAGAATGGTTTTAGTTATACCCATTATATCTGGAATATTGATGATGACTTTGATTATCAAAAAGAAGTAAGTACTGATGAGCGTGTAGCAGAGTCGCGATATATGAGATTGTTTAAAAAGTACTGGGGTAAGAACGAGTATATAGATTTACCCCGTTAGAGAAAGCCACCGATGAAGTCGGCGGTAAGATACCTTATAAAGCTGACGGTGGTTTAATGCCACCGCAAGCAGCAAACCGTTAGAGAACGAAGTTCTCTAACGGGGTTTACAATAACGAAGATCGGGTAGTAATCCCGGATTTTTCAATAGAAAAATCCGCCCTGAGCGGTAGCGAGGGGCCGCACAGCCAAATTCGACGAGAATTTGGCTGGCTTTGCGGGGTATCCCAAATTTTGTGGCTACACAAAATAGTGCTGCGAAAAATCCTGGATACCTTGCGAATCCGACAAAATCCTCATCGGATTTTATCGCGCAACCCCTTCGGGGCAAATTTCTATTGCAAAATTTGGGGTAATGGACAAAATGGAGATTTACGACCAGCCGAAAAGTTCTGAGGAAGAAGTATTGAAACCTTATCAGCATACCCAGATAGGCTATGCGATTATTATTTCGTTTAGTGTAGCCGAGATAGGTATTATAGTTTCTTTTGTCTTGAAAAGAGAAATGATTTTGCTCCTTCCTCTTATTTTAATTTCTATTGTTGAAATTCTTTTCTTTTTGCTTACCGTCAGAGCAGATAAGACCCTGATTCATCTTAAGTTTGGGATTGGGCTTATTCAAAAAACTATACCGCTTTCTGATATATCATCCTGCAAGATTGCGCGTAGTTCCCCCTTATGCGGATGGGGGATAAGGTGTATTGGCAATGGGTGGCTTTACAATGTGTCCGGACTGGATGCAGTTGAACTCTCATTAAAAAATGGCCGAAGGATTCGCATTGGAACAGACGACCCGCAAGGGCTTATGGAGGCAATTCAGGGGAGGATTAAATAGATGAAAATTATCAATTTGACAATCGTTATATTAATAGTTATAACGTCGGTTGTTTTCGCCAAAGAGGAGAACCAAGGGATGAGGCATAGGTTTCATATGGAGTTGTTACAAGAGGGTCCTTTTAAGGATGAGGTTTTTGGCGCGGTTTCAAAGGATGGGTTTAATTTCGAAATTCTGCCAGGGCCGTTTTTTAAACGTGCCTCTGTTCCGGATGTAGTGGAGCTTACCAAAGATTCTAATGCAGGCGAGAGAGGCGCCCTACTTTTATACTTTGTAGATTTTAGCGAGGTGAAGACGCCTGGGACAGAAGGAATTTCTGTGGCTAAATCAGTTGATGGCATAAACTGGTCGGAGAAACAAAGAGTCATAATTGAAGGTAAGGTTAACAGGGGAGCCGCCGTAGACCCATCTCTGGTAGAATTACTAGATGGTAGAATACGGATGTTCTTTTTTGGCTCAGAACAGACAGAGGGTGACCCTGCAAAAGCTGAGGGAGACCATAAGATTTACAGCGCAATAAGTGAAGACGGAATAAATTTCAAGGCGGAGCCAGGGGTTCGTTTTCAAGCGCCATTTATTACAGACCCGGAGGTTTTGCAGGTGGGAAATAAAAAATGGCTGATGTTTCTTTCTAAAGGACAAGAAACATTACTTGCCAGTTCCAACGATGGACTGGAGTTTACGGCTGAGGACAGTTTCTCCCTTGAAATCGGAGGCGTGCCCGGAGCAGTAGAATTGCCGGATGACAGTATAAGGATTTTCGCTACAGGCAAAGATGGAATTGTAAGTGCGGTGTTTACCCCTAATTCAAATTCCTCGCCTATTATTGAGGACGCTGAGCGAATATCCCGCGGAGATAGTGGAGTAGTGGCTGACCCAGCCTGTATAAAGCGTTTAGACGGGACTTATTATCTTATTTTTAAGAAAAAACCTGGAAGGATGAGACCAAAACCAAGCCAAGAATAATATTAATTTTACAGACCGTCTAATTACTATCAACAAGCATACATAAAGACAAAAAAATTTTAATAAACTGCCAGGCTACTTTTATTCCTTCTTGACCTTTCTTATTTTGTTAATATCTTTATAACTTAAATACTTTAATTTTTAGGAGAAATATTTTTATAGATATATGGTTATCAAAAAGATATTTTTGATAAGCGTGGTTGCGTTTATTTTAATTTTAGCTCTCTTTTTTTTGACCAGAAAGAGATTAGATAGAAGTTATGACACTAAAAAACCCAATATCTTGTTAGTCACTGTTTGTTCTCTAAGAAAGGATCATTTGGGATGTTATGGTTACCAACGTAATACCTCTCCAAATATTGACAAATTTACCAAAACTTCGACACTTTTCTATAATTGTTATACGCACATACCTTGGACAAAGCCCTCGATTATTGCGTTAATGACAGGGAAGTATCCAACCCCACATATAGATATCGAGAAGGAAACTACACTTCCAGAAATTTTGCATTCCTATGGATATGTAACCTGTGGCGTTATTGGTTCGAGTGTGATAAGAGACGAAGCAAGAACAAATAATGGATTTGATTTCTTTTGGGATAACCGCGATCTAGAAACAAACAAGGACTTAGATACTGTTAAATCTAACATTGTTGTTGAAAAGGCTATAGATTTTTTAAACAAACACCAAAAGAATAAAATGCCTGTATTCCTTTGGCTATTTTTTAAAGATCCTCACTGGAAATATTTGCCAACCACTCCATACAATGAAAGATTTTTATATGATTCTTTATTTACCGAACAGACACAGCAACTTATTGTAAACGATGATTACAATGATTCAATAGATGGAATTGGAGAAGCTCGATTAATAGATAGTGATCGGAAGTATATTACGAACAAAGCCGTTTATATATCTCAATATGATGGGGAAATTTCTTTTATGGACACCAATTTTGGTAGGATTATTAATTATATCAGAGAAACAATGAATCTCGATGATTGGATGATTATATTTATAGCTGATCATGGAGAAAGTTTAGGGGAGGATGGGTATTTTTTTGACCATGGATATAAACTTTCAGAGGGTCTAGTTAATATCCCTCTAATAATTAAATTTCCCGCGCAAAAAAGGAAGACAGAGATAAATAAACACGTGTCTATTTGCGATATTTACCCTACTATAATTGATTTATTGGGGTTAAGTCAAAAAATTGCACAACACGATATTTTTAGCAGGAGTCTTTTAAAAAATTGGAAAAAGATTTTTAAGGAAAAGGAGCGTCTCATTATGCTTAAAAACTCTCCTCATAATGAGAAGAAAAAAGAGGAACTCTTTGGCTGTATCTGGCATCGTTACAAATTGATTTGGGATTTCTCTAGTAACGAAAAAAATCTCTATAACTTGGCAAAAAAAGATTTTTTAGTAGTAAAGTATAATAAAAAACAGCAGAAAATAGTACATAAAGTATCGGGGTTTATTATGGATTTTTTTATTAAAAAGAATAATATTGAATATAACACCAGCGATATGGAGGAATTAAAATCACTTGGATATATACAGTAGTTATCTGTAAGTTTGGATGATATTAGAGAGATGAACACTGATTCCTATTTAACCGAATTAGGAGTCAATGCAAATTTTAGTTGAAATTGGAAAATCCCTCCGCATCAATCCATCCTCAATTTTCAGGGATACTCTGATGTATACCCGCCGCGAGATCGTCGTTTGTAGCGTTTCCTAGAGCCTGAATTTTTTGGCGTTTTGCTATTTCCTACTGGAGTTGCACACGCAAGAGATTAAGATAACGGAAGCCTCTTGTTTTTTGGAGCCTCGGTTCAAGCGCAAGCAGTCCTGCCGCGGCCCAACGCTGGATATGGCTGCCGCCTCTCCAACGGTCTACTTTATCAGTGTATTGGCCTAATTGCGACATTACCGACTCAATGCAGTTGGTAGAAGATAGGCTCTTGCCTAATTCCGCGTATAAGCCTAATCTGTGCAGCGACAGTGTTTCCTCCAGGCCTTCCTTAAGACTTGCTTCTACAGAAGGGTTAAGGTTGTGTAATTCCGCAGCGAGTTTCTCAAGCGAGCGTGCGGCCGCTTCATATTTCGTCTGCCGATAGGCAGCGCGCAGCTTGGCGCGCCAGATCATCTGCAGGCCTTTAGGCAGGTAACTGGCTACATTCTCAGTCTTATGATAGTGGCAGCGGTGGATAACTCCGCAGAGAGGGAATATCTGTCCTATCGCTTTAAGTATCCCCTTAGAGCCGTCAATGATAAACAATAACCCTTCTTCAAACTTGAGGCCGCGTTCAATAAGCTTTTCTAGGAATTACGCTATGGGCCGGTGATTCTCCGTCGCCATCTGCGCTATTCCCAGAACAATCTTGATCCCCTCAATAGTTATCCCCAGCGCTATCATTAGTCCGTCTTCGGCAAAACGTTTCCCGTCAATTACTATGGCTACAAAATCATACTTTTCAAGCCTGCGTTCCTGCAATTGTTTTAGCCTTGCGGCTGAGGCATACTTGAAGCGCCGGGAAAGGTTTGAAGCGCTTATGCCGAATACCTCAGGCACAAGCTCTGCAGACTCGCGGTATTTGTGCGTGCTTAGGCCGTTAAGTAATTTCTTAAACACCTGCTCATCCCCCTGATATGGTTCCTGGAATCTCTTGTAATATTCAAGCGGCACTTCAACGTTGAGCAGTTTGTTACGCACCCGAGGCACATCAATCGGTACCTTCTGGTCTCGCAGGTATACCGAACCGGACTGCCTGCCCCAACGCGTATTCTTCTTGCCATGCTGGTATTCTTTTCCTGCAGGCCTGTTGACTTCTTCCTGCAATTTCTCATTCACTGCTTCTAACCCTTCCGGGATCAACACCTGTATAAGCGCAACCTTTACGTCAATATCATTAATATCCTTTAATCCCATCATCTCTTGAAGCGCTTTCCCGCGTTGACTTACTTTTTGCTTCCATTTCCGTCTCTTTACTGCTATACTTTTCATAAGCCCTCCTCCTTTGTAAAATGACCCTTTGTTCATATACCATTTTACGGAGGGCTTCCTTAAATTTCAACTAAGTTTAGCATACTTCCGAAGGAATTAAGTGAGGGTAAGGAATTTTTGGAAGATATAGATTGGTCAAAAACCAAGGCATATGCAATAGGTTTTGGAGGGATTTACCTCAACAGGCTTGGCAGAGAAAAATATGGTATCGTAAGCAATGATAAAGCTGAAGAGATAAAAGAGGATATGGTAAAAGGATTAAGTCGATTTAAAGATACTAAAACCGGAGAGATGGTGGTAAAAAATGTATATAACCAAGATGAGATATTTAATGGAGTATATAAAGATGAGGGGCCGGATACATTTGTTGGGTTTAATGAAGGTTATCGCGCCTCTTGGCAGACTGCTCTAGGGGGAGTGCCGAGATTATTGATAGAAGATAATAAGAAAAAGTGGAGCGGAGACCATTTAATTGATCCCAGTTTGGTAGATGACGTGTTGTTTATTAATAAGAGAATAGAATTAAATGAGCCTTCAATTATTGATATCGCTCCTATAATATTAGATTTATTTGGCATAACTAAACCTAAGGAAATGCAAGGTAAAGTTTTATTTAAAGATAAATAATAAAACCTTAAAATATTTATAAGAGGAAATGGTTAAGACAAAGATAATCTGTACCTTAGGGCCGGCATCAAGCAATCAGAGCATATTAAGGAAAATGATATTTGCCGGGATGGATGTGGCAAGGCTTAACTTTTCTCATGGGATCCATAAGGAACATCTCAAGAAGATAGCCCTGATAAGGGAGATTAATAAAAGATATCACAGGCATATAAGGATTCTTGGGGATTTAGAGGGTTATCGGATAAGAATCGGCACCCTTAAAGATTCAAAACCTATAGAATTAAAGAAGAAGCAGACTATATGGCTAACGAAAGAGGATATTAAGGGAGAAGGGAATATTGCGCCCTTTGATTATAGAGGCTCCCTAGATGTTATTAAGCGAGGAGCGAATATCTATATTGATGACGGAAGTATAACCCTGGCTGTAAAGGGGCGAAGTAATAAATGCCTGAGAACAGAGGTGGTAAGGCCGGGTTTACTTAAGGAGCGTAAGGGAATCAACATACCCGGGGCAAGATTGGTATTTGAGGCTTTGACAGAGAAAGATAAAGGGGATATTAAATTTTGCATAGAAAATAAATTCGACTTCATTGCCCAGTCCTTCGTGAGGACAGAGAAGGATATTCTCAAGATAAAAAGACTGATAAATGATAAATTGCCTCAATGTAGAGTGATTGCCAAGATTGAAAGCCGCGAAGGGATAAAAAATATAGAGAGAATAATAAACGTATCAGACGGAATTATGATTGCAAGGGGGGATATGGGAATATGCATTCCTATATATGAAATACCCGTTATTCAAAAAGAGATAATAAGGAAATGTAATATGGCCGGTAAGTTTGTAATAACTGCAACGCAAATGCTTGAGAGTATGACAGAGCATATTATCCCGACAAGGGCAGAGGTGACGGATTGCGCAAATGCCATAATCGATGGCTCAGACTTCCTTATGCTTTCGGCTGAGACCGCCACTGGAAAATATCCAGTTGAATCTGTGGACATGATGAATAAAATAATTAGATTTACGGAGGGTCAAATGAAGCCCAAACTTATGGAACGAACCCATTCGACTTTGTTCAGGGTTCGTCCTGAGTGTAATCGAAGGACGAAGTGACCATAAGTTTATTGGCTGAATTTGACCCTTGACATTTTGTTATGGATGCAACTTTTCTAAGGCAAAATGTCAAGGGTTTAATGGTTCGACTTCGCTCACCATCCTGAGCGTAGTCGAAGGATTCACAGACGCTTCGCTATAACTTACGTCTCTTCGCTCCGTAAGTTATCTGTTCATTAAAGGAGCTGTTAATATGAAACTCAGTGGTTGGATATTTATGATTCTTTCCTGGGGATTTATTGTTGGACTATCCGTTTTTTGTTTCGGGAAAGTGTTTAAGAAGAAAAGATAGGGTGCTTGAATATGAACTTTATAGAGAAGGTTAGGCATACAATCTCAAATTATAATATGCTAAACCCAAAAGACAGGGTATTGGTTTGCGTATCAGGAGGTTCTGATTCAGTCTCGCTTTTATACGCCTTAAATAATCTGAAAGATGACTTTGGAATAACCCTTCATATAGCCCATTTAAACCACAAATTGAGAAAAGAGGCTGTAAAGGATGAGATTTTTGTAAAAAATCTGGCAAGGAAGTTAAATATCCCTATCTCTATAGAAAGGAAGGACGTGTCAAAATTATCTAAAAGAGATAAATCCTCCATTGAGGACAAGGCACGTAGAATAAGGTATGAGTTTTTCCTTAGAGTCGCAAGGCTAAAAAAACTAAACAAGATAGCGGTTGCCCACACAAAGGATGACCAGGCAGAGACAGTTTTGATGCGGCTTATAAAGGGCGCTGGGCCTCGGGGTCTATGCGGCATACCTGCTAAGAGAAAGTTTGATGGCGCATATATCATAAGGCCGCTAATAGAAACCTCTAAAAGCGAGGTTTTGGATTTTTTAAGGGAAGAGAAAGTTGCATACAGGCTGGATAAAACAAACCTCAAAAATATTTACTTAAGAAACAGGATAAGGAATATGCTTTTGAAGGACATGCAAAAGAACTTTAATCCGAACATAAAGGAGATACTTACCAATGTGTCTAAGGAGGTTACAAGGGCATACGACTTCTTATATCTGAGGGCGAAAGAGGCATTCAATAAAATTTCAAGGTTTAAGAAGGATGAGCTTATTTTATCGCTGGGCAAACTTTCAAGGTACCATGATGCTATAAAGTCGGAGATAGTGAGGATTGCCATAGAGAAGAAAAAGGGGAACTTAAACCAGATTACCTATAGGAACTGGGAGGATTTAGAGAACCTTATAAATTCTGGGAAATCAGGGAGCAGGCTGGAGATTCCGCAGATAACAGTGGTCAGAGATTACGATAAATTGATATTTAAATCAGGGAGGATAGAGAAACCGAAAGAAAGACTGTGGCGACTGAAAATTCCGGGTAAAACCGATATAAAGGAATTAGGGGTAAGTTTTAAAAGTTTGGTTTTAGATAAGGTTCGCCCCTTCTTTAAAAGCAAGGATAAAACCTGGGAGTATTTTGATTATAGTAAACTGAAATTTCCTCTGTTTATAAGGACGAGAAAAGAAGGGGATAGATTCAAACCCCTTGGGATGGGGAGCGAGAAGAAATTACAGGATTTTTTTGTAAACGAGAAGATTTCAAGGCACAAGAGGGACAGCACCCCTTTGGTTATTTCCGGTGGTAAGATAATCTGGGTAGTGGGATGCAGGATTTCTGATTCAGTAAAACTTACGCCAAAGACAAAGAAAATTTTATGCATACGATATGAGGAATTACAGGGTTAAGATGAAACCCTTTGAAAAAACCTTCCTATACGAATATATACGAATTTTACCGAATCTAACGAATGTCCCTTTATGTTAATTCGCGGTAATTCGGCTTTTATTTGCTGGATTCGTGAATTTTAAGATTTTGCTTGACAAAACATTTTTTTTTATTATAATTAGCACTTTAACCAACAGAGTGCTAAAATAGGAGTAAGAAAATGGTTGTAACTGATTTAGAATCAAGGAGAAACAGAATTTTAGATGTAATAATATCCTCCTATATAGATACAGGACTACCTATAGGCTCCTTGTATATTTCAAAGAAACTCAAGTCCTCTTTAAGCTCTGCCACAATAAGGAACGCTATGGCAGACCTTGAGAGCCAGGGCTATTTGACCCATATCCACACCTCTGGCGGAAGGGTTCCTACTGATAAGGGTTTCAGATTTTATGTGGATAGCCTAAAGAGGCTTGAGCGTCTCAACAGAATTGAGATGGAAAGAATAAGCAGGGAGTTTGAGGAAAGAAAAGAAGCCATTGAGGACATAATAAAGAAGGCATCTCTTATCCTTTCCACCTTAACCAAACAGGCGGGCATAGCGCTTTTTCCAAGATTAAAAAGAAGCATATTTAAAAGGGTAGAATTAGTCTTTATAGAGCCTAAGAAGATACTGGCTGTTCTGGTTACCTCTTCAGGTCTTTTAAGGGATGTTATTGTGGAGTTAGCGAATGAGGCGAAGAGGGAGGAGCTTGAGAAAATCTCTGTATTTCTAAATTCCGAGCTTGAGGGCATGCCCCTATATGAGGTTAAGAAGCACCTGTTGGCGAAACTTGAAGCCCAGAAGGACTCTTTGCTCAGCCTCTTTAAAACAGCGTTTGAGATAATTAAACTGAGCCTCCTCTTTAACGAGGCAGAAGAACTGCATATCGAGGGGATAACAAATATATTGGAGCAGCCGGACTTCCAGAATATTGAAAAGGCAAGAACCATGCTAAGGAAATTAGAAGAAAAGCTGGAACTTTTTGAGATTTTGAACAAGGATTTAACGGAAGAGGGTCTAAGGGTTTATATCGGAAATGAAAACAGAAATCCGTTTATTGAAAGCCTGAGTTTAGTTGCTTCAAGTTATAAAATCGGAGGAGAGATTGCCGGGGCAGTAGGTGTAATTGGGCCGATACGAATGGACTATGTAAGGATTATACCTATTGTCAATTATATTTCATATGTGTTAAGCGACAGGTTGATGTAGGGCTATGTATAAAGACAAAAAAGATACAAAGGGAAATCATATAAGCCAGACTCAGGATAAAACTAAAGAAGATATTCCTGGCCAGGCACAGACCGAACCGAAAGATAAGATGCAGGAGCACGGCGCTTCTAAAACCGACTATAAAGAGACCCACATATTTGAGAAACCAAAGGCTAAAAAGAAACATATATTAGTTACCGAAGAGGAATACGAGGCTCTTAAGAAAGACGCAAAGAGTAAGGAAGAACTACAGGATAAGCTTTTGAGGCTCCAGGCAGAATTCGAAAATGTCAGGAAGCGTCTGGAAAAGGAAAGGCAGGAGTTTATCAGATACGCATCTGAAGATACGATAAAGGGATTGATAGGTATAATTGATGATTTTGAAAGGGCGCTAAGCGCTTCCAAGAATACGCAGGATTTTAATATTTTATATAAGGGTATTGAGATGATATTAAGACAACTGGAAGAGTTTCTTTCAAAAAAGGGGCTTACGAGGATTAAGACAGTGGGCGAAGCATTCGACCCCTCAAGGCATGAGGCGCTTGAGGTGGTTAGTGATGATACCAAACCAGAGAATACCGTAGTGGAAGAGATTCTAAAAGGCTATTCTTTAAATGAGAAGATTTTAAGAGCCGCGGTTGTAAAGATATCAAAAAAATCAAATGAAACCAATCAGTCACAGAACGTTGGCGGATGATGGTTAATGGTTCGACTTTGCAGTTCGACAGGCTCACTGCCCTGCCTCGGTACCGAGTGCCATGCGCTCTATTACCTCGGCACGAGGTGAGCGGAGTCGAAGGGCTCACCATCCCGAGCGAAGTCGAGGGATTCGTATGCATAAAGCGGACTCATCGAAAATAATGTGTCCCTTGCGTAAACATCCCAAAAATCTCTACGATATTTTTGGGATACGCTTCGGGATAAATTCGTCCAGACAACTTACGTTTACTCACTATGTTCGTTCCGTAAGTTGTGGACTCATTTAGGAGGGTATTTAAATGGCAAGGGTTATTGGTATTGATTTGGGAACCTCAAATTCGGCTGCAGCTATTGTTGAGGCGGGCAAGCCTGTTATTATTCCCTCTGCAGAGGGTTCTACCTTAGGAGGTAAGGCATTTCCGTCTTATGTGGCATTTACCAAGGACGGTCAGAGGCTTGTGGGCGAGCCTGCAAGGAGACAGGCAGTGGTTAACCCGGAAGGAACCATTATGGCAGCAAAGCGCAAGATGGGAACAGACCACAAATATAAGATATTTGGAAAGGAATACACGCCACAGCAGATTTCTGCGTTTATCCTTCAGAAGATAAAGCAGGATTCGGAAAGTTATCTTGGCGATAAAGTGGAGGAGGCGGTTATAACCTGCCCGGCATATTTTGATGACAATCAGCGCACTGCAACCAAGGATGCAGGAGAGATAGCCGGCTTAAAGGTGCTCCGCATAATAAATGAGCCTACGGCAGCGTGCCTTGCCTACGGCCTTGATAAGGCGGACAAGGAACAGAAGATAATGGTATTTGATTTAGGCGGAGGGACATTAGATGTTACCGTTATGGAAATGGCAGAGGGTGTCTTTGAGGTAAAGTCTACAAGCGGTGATACCCAGTTAGGCGGAACAGATATGGATGTAGTAGTAATAAACCATATCGCAGATGAGTTTAAGAAGGACACAGGCATTGACTTAAGGAACGATAAGATGGCGATGCAGAGGTTGCGCGAGGCGGCAGAGAAAGCAAAGATAGAATTATCAAGCACCCTTACCACAGACATAAATCTGCCTTTTATTACTGCAGACAGTGCTGGCCCAAAACACCTTACGATGTCGCTTACAAGGGCAAAGTTGGAGGAGCTTATCAGTCCCATAATTGATAGGTGTAAGCATCCGATGGAGCAAGCCCTCACAGACTCAGGCCTTAAATCAAAAGATATTAACAGGATTATAATGGTAGGCGGTCCGACCCGTATGCCTATAGTCCAGAAATTTGTAGAGGATTATGTAGGTAAGAAGATAGAACGCGGCGTGGACCCAATGGAGTGCGTTGCAATGGGAGCTGCAATACAGGCAGCGGTTCTTAAAGGCGAGATAAAGGACGTATTGCTTCTGGATGTAACCCCACTTTCTCTGGGCATTGAAACATTAGGCGGTGTCTGCACCAGACTTATAGAGAGAAATACCACGATACCCACAAGGAAGAGCCAGATTTTCTCAACAGCGGCAGACAGCCAGACTGCGGTCACCATAAGGGTTCTGCAGGGCGAAAGGCCTATGGCGGATGACAATGTGGAACTTGGCAGGTTTGATTTGGTGGGGATTCCGCCTGCTCCAAGAGGTATTCCGCAGATTGAGGTTACCTTTGATATAGATGCAAACGGCATAGTGCATGTGAGCGCAAAGGACTTAGGCACAGGTAAGGAGCAGTCCATAAAGATAACCGCTCCCAAGAAGCTGTCCAAAGAAGAGATAGATAAGATGGTAAGGGATGCAGAGAAATTTGCCAACGAAGATGCAAAGCGAAAGGAAGAGGTAGAATTAAAAAATCAGGCAGACACCCTTATCTATACGACAGAGAAGTCCTTAAAAGACATAGGCGATAAGATTGGCTCATCCGAAAAGGAGAAGGTGGAGGATAAAATTAAGGATTTGAAAGAGGTTCTTAAAGGGAAAGACATAGATAAGATTAAAGAGAAGATAAAAGAGCTTACAGAGGCCTCGCATAAGATTGCGGAGGAGATTTATAAGGAAGCCTCAAAAAAACAGAAACAATCCCAGGCAAAGCCAGAGGCAGATACTGAAACACAGCAGGAAGGGAAAAAGCCGAAGGATAAAGAAGATAACGTTATAGATGCGGAATATAAGGTTGAGGACGAGGATAAGGAAAAGGATAAATAAATTTAAAATCTAGGTAACTGGTAATCAGTAATTGGTAATTAGGAATTAGAATTTTTTGCTGGTTACCAGTTACTTGTTAGTGGTAAATTAATTATTATGGCTAAGCGCGATTATTATGAGGTGTTGGGCGTATCGCAAGATGCAAGCCTCGATGAGATAAAACAGGCCTATCGTAAGCTCGCCTTGAAATATCACCCTGACAGGAATCCCTCTAAGGACGCTGAGGAAAGATTCAAGGAAATATCAGAGGCATACGAGGTTTTGAGCGACCCCCAGAAACGCGAAACCTACAACCAGTTTGGTCATTCCGGTTTAGAGGGTGCTTTTTCAAGAGGCGGTTTTAGCTGGTCAGACTTTCATCACTTTGATGACTTGGAAGACATCTTTGGCGGTTTTGGAGATATATTTTCAAGGTTCGGTATAGACCTGGATATGTTCGGAACATCCGCCAGAAGCTCGAGGCCGAGACGCGGAAGAGACTTAGAATATGAGGTTGAGCTTACTTTTTTAGAGGCGGTATCCGGGGTAGAAAAAACCATAACAATTCTAAGACATGAGATTTGCAATACCTGTAACGGCGAGGGCATAAAACCAGGGACCAAAAGGCACCCTTGTCCGACCTGTAATGGCGAAGGCCAGATATTCAGTTCAAGCGGGTTTTTCAGTATAGGCAGAACCTGCCCTAAGTGTTACGGAGAGGGTAGTATAATAAAATCTCCCTGTCCGGAGTGCAAGGGCACAGGCAGGATGAAAATAGATAGGAAATTACACATTAAGGTGCCTGCCGGTGTAGACACCGGGATGAGGCTTAAGATACAAGGCGAGGGAGAAGCAGGCAGCCGCGGCGGACACAGGGGGAATCTTTATGTCTTAATGAAAGTAAAGCCTCACGAGATATTTCAGAGAGACGGCCTTGATTTATTCTGCGAGGTTCCAATAAGTTTTCCACAGGCAGCGCTCGGAGCCGAGGTGGATGTACCCACCCTTGATGGCAAGGCAGAGTTAAAGATTCCTGAGGCTACCCAGAGCGGAAGGATTTTCAGGCTTAAGGGAAAGGGTATACCAAGCCCGCATGGTTCAGTAAGGGGAGACCTGCATGTCCGGATAATAGTGGAAACACCCGTTAAGCTTACCACAAGACAAAGAGAACTCTTGGAAGAATTTATGAGAATTTCTGAAGAGGATTCCACACCTCTTAAGAAGTCATTTTTCGATAAGGTCAAGAAATTATTCAATCCGTAGGAGATTTATGTATGCCGACCTATGAATATGAATGCAAAAAATGCGGGTTTTCATTTGAGCGCTTCCAGGGCATCACAGAGGCGCCTATAAAAAGTTGTCCGAAGTGCAAGGGAAGGGTTAAAAGGCTTATTGGCTCAGGCGCAGGGATAATTTTTAAGGGAAGCGGTTTTTACGCCACGGATTACAGGAGCGAAAAGTATAAAAAGGCACAGGAAAAAGATAAGCCTAAGGAAGAGACAAAACCCGCTAAAGAAAAAAAGAGTTAAAACTTATGGATAATTCCCAAAGCCAGCAAATAAGGTTTTATCTTCCCCCGATTATTTATGGAATTTTGATTTTAACGGTATCGTCTATACCGCTAAAGGCGCCAAGCCTAAAACTGGGGTTTCAAATAGACAAACTCCTGCACCTTCTTGAATACCTCATATTTGCAATATTGATTATCAGGGCTTTTAAAAATTCCACTGTAAAGATTCTAAGAGATAATGCATTTTTAATTACTATTATTTTTATAGGATTATATGGGTCTCTGGATGAATTCTATCAATCCTTTATCCCAAACAGGGATTCATCAATATTCGATGCTTTCTTCGATACCATAGGCGGGCTAATCGGTTCGATAGCCTATCTATTTATGAAGAGATGATTGATATAAAACCCTTTAAAGCATATATGTATAATCTTTCAAAGTTAAAAAATCCAGGCCGTTTATTTACCCCGCCGTATGACGTGATAACTAAGGAAGAACAGAGGATGTTTTATAATCTAAGCAGGTATAATTTTATAAGGTTAGTACTCGGGAGGGAATACCCGAACGATACCAAAGACTCTAACCGATACACGCGCGCCAGAGATACCCTTGAAAAATGGATAAGAGAAAAGATTATGATTAAAACAACTAAAAGTGCCGTCTACATATATGAACAGCGCTATAAAATAGACGGTATATTAAAAAGGAGAACCGGTTTTATAGCCCTTATGAGGCTTAAGGATTTTTCAAGCCGCTTTGTATTCCCTCATGAGAAAACTTTTGATGCGCCTAAAAGGGATAGACTTTCGCTCTTAAAAGAAGTAAAGGCAAACCTAAGCCCTATATTTAGCCTCTTTGATGACCCGGACAATAAGATTACTGATATATTAGACTGTTATACAAAAAAACATAAGAAGATATTAGAGATTACCGACAGGGATGGTGTTTTGCATAGGCTCTGGCAGATAAGTGATGAGGGTATAATTAAAAAACTGACTGAGTCTATGCGCAGTAAGGATATATATATAGCCGATGGTCACCACAGATATGAATCAGCGCTTGAATACAAGAACCTGATGCAACAAAAAGACCCTGCTTACTCAAAGGACTCGCCCTATAATTTTATAATGGTTTATTTTTTAGGGTTAAACGAAAAGGCAATAACCATACTTCCTACTCACAGGATACTTAAATTAAAAGCGTCTTTTAAGAAAGAGGAAATACCCCATCTTTTAAAAGACTTCTTTTTTGTCGAAAGAAAAAATAATTTAAAAAGCCTGCTTGATAGCCTTAAGCGTTATGAAGGAAAGACTTATTTCTTTGGGCTATGTCAGGGAAAGGAGAGCAATTTTCTCCTTAAGCCTAAGGATAAAGCCGTATTGAAGACTTTTATGAAGGACATGCCGGACGGTTTAAGGGAGATAGACGTCGAATTACTCCATACCTTGATACTGGATAAAATCCTTAAAGAGAAAAATGCAGTAGACGAGGTGTCCTATACAAGGGATTTAAAATGCATCCAGCGCCTTATAAAAAAAGAAAAAAATCTTGTCGCTTTTCTGCTTAATCCCACCAGTATATCCCAGTTTAAAACTGCCATAATAAGAGGGATAAGACTTCCTCATAAATCCACCTATTTCTACCCCAAGCCCTTATCAGGATTAGCGATACATAAGTTTTAACCCAAATTTTCATTAGAAAAATTTGTCCTTTGGACAGCCCCTTCTAAAGAAGAGGCTGGGTTAACCCAGCCCATTGAAAATGGGCTGCCGTAAGGCAAAATTTGCACCTACGAAAATATTTAATTCCTATTGTAAATTTTGGGTTTAAGATTTGTATCTTGACATAGGTATTAATAAATGGCATATTTTTAATGGCACGCACTTGCAAAGGATATATAGAGAAGGCAAACAGTTGGGATTACCCCAAAGCCGCTTTAAAAACGGTAGTTAGCCTTGGTTCTATATAAACCTTTTCAAGGAAGCGTGCCTTATTTTTAAAACTTGCCTTGACTAAAAATATACCCTGTGATAAGTTAAAATCGTTGGTTTGTTAGCGGAGTAAATTATGGCCCTCTTTGGAAAACCCAAATATACAATAGTAAAGGTAGCGAAAAAACGGCCGATGCCTAACGGGCTTTGGACCAGGTGTGAGGATTGCACCGAGATAATCTATAACAAAATCCTTGAAGAGAATTTGAAGGTCTGCCCTAAATGCAACTTTCATTTCACTGTCGGCGCCAAAGAAAGAGTAAATATGCTTATGGATAAGGATACCTTTATCGAGTTTGATGCCGATCTTGAATCCTGCGACCCCCTTGAATTTAAAGGTCCAAAGACCTATAAGGAAAAATTAAAACAGGAACAGGAAGCCACATCTCTTAAGGAAGCAGTCATTACGGGTGAGGGGTTTCTGGATAAACAGAAGATGATTATTGCGGTAACAGATTCCCGTTTTATGATGGGGAGTATGGGCTCTGTTGTTGGGGAAAAGATTACAAGGGCAATTGAAGAGGCGATTTCAAAACGGCTTCCAATGGTTATTGTATCCGGTTCCGGCGGAGGCGCCAGAATGTACGAAGGCATGCTTTCGCTTATGCAGATGGCAAAAACCTCTGCCGCCATAAATAGACTGCAGAATTTAGGACTCTTATACATATCAATATTAACCAATCCCACGATGGCCGGCGTTATGGCTTCCTTCGCCTCATTGGGAGATATAATAATTGCAGAGCCAAAAGCTCTCATTGGTTTTACAGGTCCGAGGGTAATCGAGCAGACAATAAAGCACAAACTTCCTGAGGGTTTCCAGCGCTCGGAGTTCCTGCTTGAGCACGGTCTTATAGATTTGATTATTTCCAGGAAAGAATTAAAACCCACCATAAGTAAAATATTGAAGTATTTTTCAAACAATATTTGAATTCTGGAGCAGTAAGTTCTATTCTTCTCTTTTATAATTACCTAAGTGTTAAACGATAAAAGAATTCTTGACAACCCTTTTTATTTATTATATATTTTAACCTGCGATTTTCTCACGAGTCCTTAGACTAGAAGGAGGTGAAGAGGATGGGAAAAATTTTAAGTATAATTATCGGCCTTGCCTGCGCGATTGCAGGTGTTTTATTGCTTATAAAATGGTGGCCATCTTTTCTGGGAGGACTTAAGGCAACTGTTCCGGCAATGCTGGTGCTTGGCGGACTTGTTGCGTTGTTTGCCGGGATAAGCGAGATAAAAGATTCTATGGCAGCAAAGAAAGAAGAAGCAAAGAAATAATTCGACTATCACCTTAAAATAATTTAAGGTTTATACTTTAATGATGCCCTTGTCAAAATAAAAATTTAATTTTATCCGACAAGGGCATTTTTTAGCCATCCTTAACTATAAAAATGCGGTTCAGTCTCGAGGAGAAGTTATACTATATATAGTTATTTTTTTACCTTGTATCCTAAATGTTGTGTTTTTCTTGACAAAGTTATCAACTTATAGTATAAAAAGCCTACAGTTAATTTTGGAAGGAAAGGACAAAAAAAGATGGAGTTATCACACTATAGCGCAGTTATGAAATTATCTCCAAACGCCCTAAAGGTGCTGAAGAAACGGTATCTAAAGAGAGATGAGAGTGGGAACGTAACTGAAAACCCTGAGGATATGTTCAGGCGCGTTGCAAGAAACATTGCCCAGGCAGACCTTATATACGAGCCCAGCGCAGATATATCGAAGACAGAAGAAGAATTTTATCGCGTAATGACGTCTCTGGAGTTTCTCCCCAATTCTCCTACCCTTATGAATGCAGGCAGGGACTTGCAACAGCTTTCAGCATGTTTTGTCCTTCCTGTCGAGGATTCAATGGAGAGTATATTTGAAGCAGTGAAAAATACCGCACTGATTCATAAAAGCGGCGGCGGAACAGGGTTTTCTTTTTCAAGAATAAGGCCGAAGAATGATGTGGTGCAGACCACAAGGGGTATTTCAAGCGGGCCGGTTTCTTTTATGATGGTCTTTGATGCTGCAACAGAGGCAATAAAGCAGGGTGGCACAAGGCGGGGCGCTAACATGGGAATACTTAGAGTTGACCATCCCGATATACTTGAGTTTATAAACGTCAAGGCGTCCGGAGGTATTATGAATAATTTTAACATCTCTGTGGGGTTAACCCGCGAATTTATGGAGGCACTTGACAAGAATTCGGATTACGAACTTCTAAATCCAAGGACAAAAAAAATTCAGGGCAAGCTAAGCGCCAAGAAGGTTTTTGACCTGATAGTGGAAAATGCATGGAAAAACGGAGACCCGGGTATTATATTCTTGGACAGACTTAACGAGGCTAATCCCACCCCAGAACTTGGCGAGATAGAATCTACCAACCCCTGCGGAGAACAGCCGTTGCTTCCTTATGAATCGTGCAATCTCGGTTCAATAAATCTGGCAAAACTTGTAAACAACGGTTCAGTAGATTACGCAAGGCTGCCCTATCTTGTAAAAACCGCCGTCCATTTTTTAGATAATGTTATAGATATGAATAAATACCCCTTGAATAAGATAGGCCAGATGACAAAGGCCAACAGGAAGATAGGCCTTGGCGTTATGGGTTTTGCTGACCTGCTTATTCAGTTAGATATTCCATATAACTCTGAGGAGGCAATAAGCCTGGCAGAGGAAATCATGGACTTCATATCAAAGGAAGCGAGGATGGCGTCCGGCGAACTTGCCCTGAAAAGAGGGACATTCCCAAATTTTGAAAATAGCGTGTATAAAAATGAGGATATAAAACTTCGCAATGCCACAACTACCACAATTGCGCCCACGGGAACGCTAAGCATAATTGCGGACTGCTCAAGCGGGATTGAGCCTTTGTTTGCTGTCTCCTATACCAGAAACGTCCTTGATAACGAGGAATTGCCGGAGGTGAACAGTTACTTCAAGGAGGTAGCCCAAAAAGAGGGATTTTATTCGGATGAACTTATGAGAGAGATAGCAAAAAAGGGTTCTGTAAAAGGTTTTGATGTAATCCCGCAAAAGATAAGAGAGGTTTTTGTAACCGCCCACGATATAAGCCCTGTGTGGCATATAAAGATGCAGGCGGCATTTCAAAGATTTACCGACAACGCTGTTTCAAAAACCGTAAATTTTTCCCATGATGCGGCCTCTAAGGATGTGGAGGAGGTATATATTCTGGCGTATAAATTAGGATGTAAGGGTGTTACCATATATAGGGATAGGAGCAGGGACAAGCAGGTTTTAAACATTGACAATAAAATACCTAAGGATACAAACGACAGAATATCTCCAAAGCCAAGGCCGGTAGTTACCACAGGCACGACCACGAAGATTGGCACCGGTTGCGGGAATCTCTATATAACCTTAAATGTGGATGATGAGGGGCAACCCTTTGAGCTATTTACTCAGATGGGAAAGGCAGGCGGTTGCGCTGCAAGCCAGCTTGAGGCAATAGGAAGGCTTGTGTCTTTAGCCTTTAGAAGCGGCACAGATATTAAATTCATAATAGAACAGCTTTCAAGCATAAGATGTCCCTCGCCGTCATGGGAAAAGGGCGGAAGGATATTTTCCTGCGCAGATGCTATTGCAAGGGTTATAGAAAAGCAATTTATAAAAAACAAGGCCAAAGTTCAAAACGAATCTAAAACGCTTATCCATTCCGCGCAAAGAGGCACTAATAAATTTGGCAATGTGGTAGGCGTATGCCCTGACTGCGGCGGTTCCCTCCAGCATGAAGAAGGTTGCGTGGTCTGTTATTCCTGCGGTTTCTCAAAGTGCTAGCAAGACGCGTATGTCGGTTAAGCCTGATAACTGGATAGAGAAGATGGCGCGGGAATACGGTATGATAAGACCATTCTCATCACACCGCGTGGTTAAACACAGGATATCCTTCGGCCTTTCCTCATACGGTTATGATGTAAGCTTAAGCGACGAATTTAGATTCCTAAAGAAAAGCATCCCCCTCCTTGACCCAAAAGCAGTAAAGGAATCCGATTTTATAACCCAGAGATTAGACTTTTGTGTAATCCCACCAAATTCTTTTGTCCTAGCCAGAACCAGAGAATATTTTAAAATTCCAAGAGATGTTATAACAGTGTGCCTGGGAAAATCCACTTACGCAAGATGCGGCATAATAGTAAATGTTACCCCATTTGAGCCCGAATGGGAGGGTTATGCCACGCTGTCTATAGCGAATACCGGATTTTTATCTGCCAAGGTATACGCTAACGAGGGCATAGCACAGGTGTTGTTTTTTAAGGCGGATGAGCCCTGCAGGGTTTCATACAAGGATAAAAAGGGGATATATCAGGCGCAAAAGAAAATAACCATTTCAAGAACGAGGAGATGAACCCCGTTAGAACCTTCTATTTGAAAGTCAAACGGGGCTATCGGTTAATTTATAATAGCTTAATTTTAATTATAGGTAAATGCAAAAGAGGTCTAACGGGGTGAATTTTAAGGTCAAATTGCCATATAGTTTAAAACATAGCCTTGAATGCGGCCAGGCATTCAGGTGGGAGTCAAAGGGAGATTCATTTGTAGGTATTGTAGGGGGCGATATATTTAAGGTAAGCCAGAGCAAAGATGCTTTAACAGTTGTTTCAGGTAGCAGTAAGAAAACTACAAAAGATATCAGAGATTATTTAGATATAGATATGGATATAGTAGAAATTTTGAAAAGAATAGATGCGGATGAACATATCCACAAAGCTATTTTGAGGTTTAACGGCCTCAGGATATTAAAACAGTCTCCGTGGGAATGCATGATATCCTTTATCGTATCCTCTTATAACAATATCCCGAGAATAAAAAAGATAATATTCAATATCTCGCGTTTTTACGGCAAGAGGGTTTTTCTAAACGGTTACACAAATTTTAGCTTTCCTATGCCTTCAGATTTAGCAAATGCAACACAAAAGGATTTAAGGAGGCTTGGTTTAGGTTTTAGAACGGAATATGTAATTAACGCCTCAAAAAAATTCTTAAAAGAAAGGAAAAGATTTGACTCTTTATACAACTACCCATATGAAGAAGCGAAAAAATATCTACTGGGATTTCCGGGTATCGGAGAAAAGGTGGCAGACTGCATCTTATTATTTGCATTTAACAAGTATGAGGCATTTCCCGTTGACGTAAGAATAAAGAGGATAATTGAGGAGATGTATTTTAAGGGACAGACTATTTCTGTTAAGGCGATAAGAGAATTTGCTAAAAAACATTTTGGCGCCTTCTGCGGCTATGCCCAGCAGTATCTATATCATTATGAGGGTGAGAGGCGGAAACCAGGACGCTTAATTAGATAAGAGAGGAATTATTATGCACAAATTGGTTCTTTTGCGCCATGGCGAGAGCATCTGGAATAAGGAAAACAGATTTACCGGTTGGACAGATGTGGACTTATCGGATAGAGGGATAGAGGAAGCGAAAAAAGCGGCACAGGTTTTAAAAAAAGAGAGTTTTGTTTTTGATGTGGCGTTTACCTCCGTATTAAAGAGGGCAATACGCACCCTCTGGATTGTCCTTGACGGAATGGACCTTATGTGGATACCGGTTTACAATTCCTGGAGGCTTAATGAACGTCACTATGGCGTACTCCAGGGTTTGAATAAATCAGAAATGGCAGAGAAATTCGGAGAGGAGCAGGTGCTTATATGGCGCAGGAGCTACGACATCCCGCCCCCTGCGCTTGATAGAGATGACCCGCGTTCCCCGGCGAAAGACCCAAGATACAAAGACTTAGACCCAAAAGAGGTTCCCCTTACCGAATGCTTGAAAGATACTGTTAGAAGATTCCTGCCCTATTGGCATGAAGTTATAGCGCCTACTGTAAAATCAGGTAAACGAGTAATAATATCAGCACACGGAAATAGTTTAAGGGCTCTCATGAAATATCTGGATAACATATCAGACGAAGAGATAGTGGGATTAAATATTCCTACAGGGATTCCACTTATATATGAACTTGATGATAATTTAAAGCCCGTAAGGCATTATTATCTCGGAGACCCAAAGGATATAGAAAAAGCAATATCTGAGGTAGCAAAACAGGGGAAGGCAAAGAAATAAGGTTGAGGCTAAGGTTGAGATTTAGGAAAATCTTCAGCCTTAACCTAAACCTTAACCTGTTTTATATTGTAATGGAGCATATTCACAAAACACGCCTGAGAGTCAGGTACCAGGAAACCGACAATATGGGCATAGTTTATTATTCAAATTATTTTATCTACTTTGAGGTGGCAAGGACAGAGTGTTTCAGGAATCTGGGAATAGCCTATACGGAATTAGAAAAAAGGGGAACATATCTGGTAGTTGTTGAGGCATTCTGCAATTATATCCTGCCGGTTCATTATGACGATATAATAGAGATAGATGCGTCTGTTATAAAAAGTACTAAATCGAAATTACAGTTTGATTATAAGGTATTTAATCTCGGCCGGGATTCACATTCAAATTCAAAGGCTAAATTATCAAGCACGGGTTTTACAAGGCATGTATTCATAAACAGAAATGCGCGGCCGATAAAGATCCCCGCGTCATTAGAGGAAGTTTTAAATAAAAATTAAAATTATATTATTGACAAAAAAAAATTGATGTGATAATCTTAAGAAGATTGCAGTTTACCTTAAAGAAAGGAGGTAGATAATGAAATTTGCGGATTTGACAGCGATAGTCCAGGACCAGATCAGAACCATGTTTAATAGAACAGCCGCATTTGTACCTACGTTAGTGGCGGTTTTGGTTATCCTGATTGTGGGTTGGCTTATCGCAAACATTATTAAAGCCGCAGTGACTAGAGGGCTAAAGCTCATTAAGATAGATTTGCTCTCAGATAAGTCAGGTTTTACAAATCTCCTCTGGAAGGGTGAAATAAAATACAGCCTCTCTGAGCTAGTAGGCCAGATTGTCTACTGGATTGTAATGCTCGTGGTATTTATTACCGCTATAAATGCCTTCGGGCTTACAGAGACGGCAAGGCTTTTAGACCGGGTGGTGTTCTATATACCCAATGTAATTGCAGCGGTATTTATCCTGGTGCTCGGTCTTTTCCTGGCAACCGTGCTTGAGACAATAGTAAGGACAGCCGCTATAAACGCGGGGCTTGGAGCATCAAAGGCATTAGCAAAAGCGGTAAAGATAATAGTAGGCATATTTGCGGTGGTAATCGCCCTTGAGCAATTAGGCATAGCAACCAATGTCATAAACACTACCATAACCATTGTGCTGGCATCTATTGGAATTGCGCTGGGGATTTCGTTCGGCCTTGGCTGCAAGGATATCGCAGGAAAGTTTGTTCACGAGCTTATCGACAAGGTTAAAAAGTAAGGGAGGGTTGATTAGTTAGAGTTGAACAGTTTAAAAGAAGGGTATATTAAATACAATATACCCTTCTTTTTTTGTGCCCTTATTTTGAGAATATTAAAAAAATCAACATAAAAGTTAAAAAAGATAATATTTATTAAATATTTAATTGATAAAATTTATATTTTAATGTATAATTTTGCCTATGATAAAAACCCCTGCCCAGTGCCCCATATGCAGAAAATTCATTCATATAACAAGGTTAAAATGCCCGAATTGCAGAATAACCATGGAAGGAAACTTTACGTTTTCAAGACTTGCAAGGCTTTCAGAAGAAGACCAGCATTTTATTGAGGTGTTTATAAATAAAAGAGGCAATATAAAGGAGGTAGAGAAGATTTTAAACATATCGTATCCTACGGTCTGCAAAAGACTCTCCCATATAAACAAGGCTTTGGAGAGAGAATAATGCTTCCGAGGAAGAGAACCTTGCTCGTAGGTCTTACTTATGACGTTAAGGAGGACTATGACTTTAAGAAAGACGACCCTCCTGACGCTAACGCGGAATTTGACCACAGAGATACAATAGAATCCATAAAGGCGTGCCTTGAAAACACAGGTCATAAGATAATAAAAATAGGCGGCGCCAGGAATCTCATCAAGAGGTTAAATTCTTTAAAGGTAGATATTGTTTTTAATATTGCCGAAGGTGTTAGCGGGAGAAACAGAGAAAGCCAGGTGCCTGTCATCTTAGAGATGGCGGGCATTCCTTTTGTGGGCTCAGACGGGCTGACCCTCGCCATAACCTTAGATAAGATTGTCACCAAGAAAATTCTGATATCCGAGAACATCCCCACCCCCGATTATTTTCAAATCCAGGATTCCTTTAACCTAAACGGTATAAAGCCCCATTTCCCGCTTATTGTAAAGCCGCGCTTTGAAGGCTCAAGCAAGGGCATAAACGATAAGTCTGTTGTAAGGGATTTAAGCAGCCTGAAGAAACAGGCGATGCGGATTAATAAAACCTACAAACAGCCTGCCCTGGTAGAGCGCTTTATAGAGGGAAGCGAATTTACTGTGGCTATAATTGGAAATAAAAACCCTCGTGCCCTTCCGGTTGTTCAGATAAGGATTGAAGGAAAGACGTCCCTCGGAGGGCTCTTTTACACCTTTTCAAGGATACACTCAAATTCATTAGATTATATCTGCCCTGCGCAGATTAGCAGGAAACTGGAAACTAAACTCAGGGAAATAGCCCTGAGGGCATATAAAGCGGTGGAATGCAGGGATTTTGCAAGGGTAGATATAAGGGTGGATAAAAATAACAACCCCTATGTGCTTGAGATAAATCCCCTTCCCTCGCTTTCAAGGGAAGACGTGTTTATGCCGATTGCTAAATATTTAAAAATAACCTTTGAGGAGATGATATGCAGAATACTAAGAGAGGCTATAGATAGATATGGCTTATAGAATAGCGCTGACTTATAACCTGAAGAGAAAAAATACCGGCGAAAACCTTCCAAAAGATTACTTCTCGGAGTTTGACAGCCCAAAGACTATAAATGCCATAAAGGTGGCATTGGAGTCTTTCGGAAACGAGGTTGTGCTCGTTGAGGCAGACTCTGGTTTGCTTGAATTCTTTAAGAAGAGTAATGTGGATATAGTCTTCAATATCGCGGAGGGGATAAACGGGATTAGCCGCGAATCGCAGGTGCCTGCAATACTGGATTTTCTTGGGATTCCCTACACGGGCTCCAATGTACTTACGCTTGTCCTTGCGCTGGATAAGGCAATGACAAAGAAGATATTTGGTTATGAGAATATCCCGACCCCGAATTTTCAGCTCTTTAAATCCCCTGACGAAAAGCTTTCCGGCGATATGAAATTCCCACTGATAGTCAAGCCGAACCATGAGGGCTCTGCAAAGGGGTTGTCTGCAAGGAGTGTCGTGGATAATGCAGAAAGGCTTTATGAAGAAGTAAAGAGCACCTTCGCTGTTTATAAGCAAGAGATTTTGGTAGAGGAATTTATAGATGGAAAAGAGCTTACGGTTGGCATACTGGGAAACAAAAATCCTATGATACTGCCTATCCTTGAGATAGATTTTGCAAACTGCAGCCAATCTGGGGAATTCTTCTATTCCTGGAGGATGAAGGAGTATCAGGGAGACGAAAACTTACATCTGGTTCCAGAATTTTTCTGCCCTGCGAGACTGGATGAAGGCCTGACAAAGACGGTTAAGGATACGGCGCTAAGCGCCCACAGAGCGCTTGGCTGTTTTGACCTTTCAAGGGTAGATATAAGGCTAAGCAAGGATAACATTCCCTATGTCCTTGAGGTTAACCCTTTGCCGGGTTTAGACCCGGATGAGAGCAATTTAACCATAATGAGCAATGCTGCTGATATCCCTTATAGAGATTTGATAAACGGTATATTAAAGAGTGCGCAAGAAAGGTATCCGAAGTTAAAAGGCCCTTTAAGCCAGAAAGGAGAAAATAAAATTGTCACAGGAGAGTTTCCGGCGTATAGAGCTCTTTAAAGAGGTAACCGAACAAGAATGGGAAGATTGGCACTGGCAGATTAAAAACAGGATAACGAGGTTAGAGGAATTAAAGAAGATAATACAGCTTTCTCCCGAAGAAGAGGAGGGGATCAAACTCTCTAAGGGCAGGCTTGCAATGGCAATAACGCCCTACTGGGCATCTCTTCTGGATTCGGATAAGCCGTATTGCCCCATACGAAGGCAGTGCGTGCCGGTAATAAATGAGTCCTATATAAGCCCGAATGATATGTTAGATCCCTGCGGAGAGGATGAGGACTCGCCGGTGCCGGGGCTTGTGCATAGATACCCAGACAGGGTGCTCTTGATTGCAACAGAGCAGTGCGCCTTATACTGCAGGCATTGCACCAGGCGGAGAATTGTAGGCGATAAGGACCATTCTATCGGCATTGAGAACCTGCAGAAGGCCTATGATTACATAAGGGCAAATAAAAAGATAAGGGATGTGCTTATCTCAGGCGGAGACCCCCTTATGTTTGAGGATGAGGTGATAGACGATATACTCAAGAATATAAGC
The DNA here is from genome assembly GCA_964506845.1 of uncultured Planctomycetia bacterium. Classification (GTDB taxonomy): domain Bacteria; phylum Omnitrophota; class Gorgyraeia; order VGKN01; family VGKN01; genus CAZDNS01. The sequence goes on from CAZDNS010000012.1 coordinate 30,881, forward strand.
GCAATAACCCATGTGGAATTTTTGAGGCTCGGCACCAGGGTTCCGGTAACCCTTCCCCAGAGGATAACAGAGGACCTGATAAAGGTTCTGAAAAAATATAGCCATATATGGATGAGTATACATTTTAACCACGCAAAGGAGATTACAAAAAGGGTTAAAAAAGCCTGCGATATGCTCTCAGACAGCGGCATCCCATTAGGAAGCCAGACAGTTCTTCTCAAGGGAATAAATGAGAGGCCGTTCGTTATGAAAAAACTTATGCATGAACTTCTGCAGATAAGGGTAAGGCCGTATTACATCTATCAGTGCGACCCGGTAAGGGGAACGAGCCACTTCAGGACAGCCATATCCTGCGGTATCAATATAATAGAAAAGCTTAGAGGCCATACCTCCGGATATGCCGTGCCTACCTATGTGGTAGACGGGCCTGGAGGCGGCGGAAAGATACCCCTTAGCCCAAACTATGTAGTAAGTTATTCAAACGGCACATATACACTGCGAAATTACGAAGGAAAGCAGTTTATCTATAAAGAGGAACAGGAACCCGTACCTCAGCCTCAACCTACAGATGAGACCATAACTACTAAGACATAGGTATTTTAAGAATTTATGAAGGTTGGCATAAGTGGACTTTCTCGCTCGGGGAAGTCCACAATTTTTAATAGCCTGAAGACAAAAACCACGCCCGAAATTTCACCATCAAAACAAAAATCCCATATCTTTTCCGCCAAGGTAAAAGACAGCCGTCTTCCGGAACTCGGCGCTATATTTCCCGATAAGAAGATAATATATCCTGAAATTTCTTTTGTAGACATACCAAACATAAAAAGGCAGGATAATAACGAAGGGCCTGATTTTCAGGTGCTCCGCGAGCAGGAGGCAATAGTCGAGATAATAAGATTTTTTGAAAGAGAAGAGGTTCTGCATACCGAAGGCTCAATAAATCCTCAGAGTGATATTTTATTATTTGAGAGGTTGTTAATTGAAGAAGATTTAGCCTTGATAATAGAAAGGATACAAAGAATAGAAGGCGAGCTGAAAAAAGGGAAAAAAGATAACCAGAAGGAATTCGAACTTTTAAACAGATTAAAAGAGGAATTGGAGAATAAAAAGGCGCTAAGAAATATAGAGTTAACCTTAGATGAAGAAAAACTTATCCGTGGGTTTAAACTCCTTTCCCAGAAACCAATAGCCAGAGTAGTAAATTTAGGAGAGGAGAAAAAACAGGCGGATATCGAGAAACTTAAAAATGAATTAAATCAGGCAGGTTTTTCTGTAATTGAATTTTACGGAAGGCTTGAACTTGAGATGGAAGCGCTTGAGGATGAGAAACTAAAGGGGGATTTTTTAAAGGATTTGGGTATAGAGTTATCCGGCGCCGAGGTATTTATAAAAAGGATTTATGATAACATAGGTCTTATAACCTTTTTTACTATAGGAGAAGACCAGGTGCGAGGCTGGTCTATTATAAAGGGCACAAAGGCGCCCGAGGCAGGAGGTAAGATTCACTCAGACATGGAAAGTGGTTTTATAAAGGCAGAGGTGATAGAATATTATAAATTCAAGGATGCGCCTTCCTCTCACTCTGCAAAGACAAAGGGTTTCTTAAGGCAGGAAGATAAAGATTACATTGTGAATGACGGTGATATAATAAATTTTAAGTTTAGCGTGTAATAAATGAAAATAAAAGGAATAATTCTAATAATACTCGGCGTTCTTAGTACAGTCTTTATTTGCACCATTGATAAAATTATGGGTAAGCCGGTAAATGATATAACGGGCCCAAAGTCCATAGCAGGCCTTATAGTCAGCGGGCTATTTATAATAATAGGAATTGCTCTTATATAAAAGGTTTGAAGAAAAAATAAGGTGAGGAATGAATAAAAAACAGATAATAGTTCTATGGACGACTGTTGCGCTTGTTTGCTTTTTAGCTATTATAAGAATAGCAACCTTAGAGTTTATGGGTTTTACCAAGGTCCAGAATATGACAGGGTTTTTCCTTTTATCAATATCCATCATCATAATTGGCGGTTTGGTAATTTATGGTCTGAGGGATAAGAAATAAAATAGGGAAAATTTAGCTTATCGCCAACCAAATACACTCGCTATAAATATTTCTTGACAATCAGGTGATTTTTTAGTATAGTTTAAAAACCAAAATTAAGGAGGGATGCATAAAGTGGGTGAACTGCCCACTTTTTTTATTCTAAAATTTGTAACCCCTTGAAAATACTATGGATATAGTTGAGGTAGAAAAGAAACTTAAGGATTTGATAGAACCCTTTCTTGCAGAAAGACAGGTAGAGCTGGTTGAGTTTTCCTTCAAGCGCAGGGCAGGCGCTTTAAGCCTGATACTGCTGGTAGATAGACCAGAGGGTATAACTATTAATGAGTGCACAGAAATGAATGAGCAGTTGAGCAGGCTCTTAGATAAAGAGGCGCTCATTGAGGAGTATTACATACTGGAGGTTTCTTCCCCGGGTTTAGACAGACACATTGTAAGCGATGTCGATTTTAAAAGGGCGCTCAATAAACTCGTAAGGGTAGTTACCTCAAAGCCCATTTCAGGCGTAAATGTGATGGTTGGAACTCTTAAGGAATTTAATAGCGACCAGATAAAGATTATTCTTGAGAACGGCCAAGAGGTTATGATACCCAGAGGAATTATTGCAAGGGCTAAATTAGAGATAAGGTTTTAATAACAATGATTACATCGATGAAAAGATATGATTACGGCGATTAAATCGTTGTAATCGTGTTAATCGCAGTAATCGTTAAGACAGGAAGCTTTAAATGAACGGCGAATTATTAGCAGTTTTAGAGCATATAGAGAGGGAGAGAGGAATAAGCAGGGATATATTAATCTCTGATGTGGAGTCGGCTATTGCCACTGCGGCGCGCAAGGTGTTTCAGAAAAAAGAGGATATAGTCGCAAAGGTTGATACAAATACCGGCCGTATTCGCCTCTACTCCAAAGACGAGGAAATAAACGTAACGCCTGAGGGGTTCGGAAGGATTGCTGCCCAGACCGCGAAGCAGGTTATTATCCAGAAGTTAAAGGAGAGGGAGCGGGATGTAATATACGAAGAGTTTAAGAGTAAGATAGGCGATATAGTGGGAGGCGGCATTCACCGCTTTGACAAATCAGGAATTATAGTTGATTTAGGCAAGACCGAGGCGCTTATCCCCCGCAACGAGCAGTCTCCCAAGGAAGAGTTCAGGCAGGGTAACCATATAAGGGCGTATGTTTTGGACGTAAAGAAAACGCCGAAAGGTACCCAGATTATTCTTTCAAGGACCCATCCGGGTTTTGTAAGAAAATTGTTTGAGCTTGAGGTCCCTGAGATTCTGGACGGGCTGGTGGAGATAAAGGCTATTTCGCGTGAGCCTGGAAGCTGCACCAAGATAGCAGTTTATTCTAAAGATGAAAAGATTGACTGCGTAGGCTCGTGTGTTGGCATGAAGGGTTCAAGGGTAAAGGATATAGTGCGGGAACTTCAGGGGGAGAAGGTTGACATAGTAAGATATTCAGAGGACCCGCAGGAATTTATTACTGCCGCTTTAGGGCCAGCGAAGATTATGCGTATAAAATTAGATAAGGAAAACAAAAGGGCTGAGGTTATAACAGCGGATGACCAGCTCTCCCTTGCAATAGGCAGGCGCGGTCAGAATGTCCGGCTTGCGGCAAGACTTACAGGCTGGGACATTGACATAAGAAGCGAGGCAGAACTTGCAGCGAAAGCCGAGGAGAAAGAAAAAAGGATTTTAGAGATAACAGGTGTAGGCCCTAAATTGGCAGAGGAACTTATAAAACAGGGCTTTGATACAGTAAAGAAAATAGCCTCATCTAGTATCGAGGAACTTGTTAAGGTGCCAGGGGTTGGGAAAAAGACAGCGGAGAAGGTTTTAAAATCTACAAAGGAACTGTTAGAGGCAAAGGATAAGGTTGAGGTTAAGAAAGATAATACAGATACAACTTAATCCACAGGAATTCATCCGCCTAAGGTGGACTAATTGAAAATAATATATCCCTCGCTTAGACACTTGAAGATTTCTTCGAAATCTTCTGCGTAGGCTCGGGATTAATTCCGACATACAAGTTATCTCGTCCTTCGGACTCCATAACTTGTGTCGTCATTAAGGAACATATATGTCATTAAGGGTTCATGAACTTGCCAAAAAGTTAAATATCTCAAGCAAAGACCTTATAGCAAAATTGAAAGAACTTAAGGTCAGCGTAAAGGGCCATATGAGCTCTATAGATGATGAGACCGCTGAGATTGTAATACATGAGCTAAAACCGAAGGTTGAGGTTAAGGTTGAGACTAAAGTGGTTCAGGAAACAGTTACAGCCAAAGAGCTCAGAATGAAGTTTCCTGTATCAGTGAAAGACCTTTCGGCAAAACTCGGTATAAAGCCAAACGACCTTATTAAAAAACTTATCAAACAAAATATATTTGCAACTATAAACCAGATGCTTGGCGAGAAGACCGCAACCCTTATCGGGAAGGATTTTGGATACGACTTAAAACCTCTTCCTACTGAAGAAGAGGAAATTATAGAGATTCATAAAAAAGAGGATGAGCCTTCAAGCTTAGTTTTAAGAGCACCTATTGTTACATTTATGGGGCATGTTGACCATGGAAAGACATCCCTTTTAGATGTTATACGGAAGACAAATATAACCGAGAAGGAAGCAGGAGGTATCACCCAGCATATAGGCGCATATGAGGTGGCGCTTGAAAAAGGGCATATCACCTTTTTGGATACCCCGGGTCATGAGGCATTTACCGCAATGCGCTCAAGGGGCGCAAATACCACAGACATAGTAGTGCTTGTGGTAGCAGCAGACGACGGCATAATGCCGCAGACTATTGAGGCAATTGACCATGCAAGAGAGGCAAACGTCCCCATACTTGTGGCTATTAATAAGATAGATAAACCGGGCGCAGATATTGACAAGGTAAAAAGGCAGTTGTCCGAACTAAACCTTTTACCTGAGGATTGGGGCGGAAAGACGATAACAACAGGGGTTTCGGCAAAAACGAAAGAGGGGATAGACCACCTGCTTGAGATGCTGCTTTTGGAAGCGGAGATGCTTGAATTAAAGGCGAATCCTGACAGGCTTGCCAGCGGGGTTGTAGTAGAGGCAGAGTTGTCAAAAGGCAAAGGCCCTATAGCAAGTGTTATAGTAAGAAACGGCACCTTAAGGGTTGGCGATGTGATTATATGCGGCGAGCACTGGGGAAGGGTGAAGGCAATGATAGATGACAGGGGAAATCGCGTAAAAGAAGCCCCTCCCTCAAAGCCTGTTGAGATACTCGGGCTTTCGGGCATGGTTAAGGCAGGCGATACGTTCTATGCGGTTGAGGATGAAAAGAAGGCGCGCGAGATAGCCAGCTTAAAACAGGAAAAGATGAAAGAAAAAATAGCTGTTTCTGCCAAGCGGATAACCCTTGAGGAATTATACCAGCAAATAAAAGAGGGGAGTATAAAGGAGTTAAAATTAATCCTAAAGGCAGATGTCGGCGGCTCTATTGAGGCGCTGAGGGATTCCTTATTAAAGATACAGTCCGAGGATGTCCAGGTTAAAATAATCCATCAGGGCTCAGGAGATATAAATGAGTCAGACATAATGCTTGCAGCAGCGTCAAACGCTGTTGTTATAGGTTTTCATGTAGAGTTAACCCCGGAGGCAGGGCAAAAGGCGAAAGAGGAAGAAGTTGATGTAAGGATGTACCGCGTAATATACGAGGCTATATCGGATGTTAAAGCCGCTATGGAGGGCCTGCTTGAACCGCACACAAAAGAAACCTCTTTAGGCAGGGCAGAGGTAAGGCAGGTTTTCAAGGTATCAAATTTCGGACAGGTGGCAGGGTGCGCGGTTACAAAAGGAACTATTGCAAGAAATGCCCTTATAAGGGTTATAAGGGGTAACGAGATAATCTTTAATGGTAAGATTTCAGGCCTTAAACGCCTGAAAGACGACGTGCGGGAGGTGCAGGAGGGATTTGAGTGCGGGATAGGCGTTTCGGAATTTCAGGATTTTAAAGTAGGCGATATAATAGAGGCATATAGAATAGAGAAGATAGCGAAGAAGTTAGAGTGAAATGAAAAAGAGAATTCTAAGTGGGATGAGGCCAACAGGGCCATTGCACCTGGGCCATCTTGTGGGAGCGCTTGAGAACTGGCTGAAATTTCAGGATGAATATGAATGTTTCTTTATGGTGGCAGACTGGCATGCCTTAATGAGCGAATATGAAGACCCGTCTATGATTATGGAATATTCATCTGAGATAATTTTAGATTGGTTAAGCTGCGGGATAGATTTTAATAAAAGCACAATATTTTTACAGTCAGACGTCAAAGAGCATCTTGAATTATATATGATACTTTCTACCCTTACACCCTTGGGATGGCTTGAGAGGTGCCCTACATATAAGGAGCAATTGCGCGAGAATAAGACAAGGAATCTGGCTACTTATGCGTTTTTAGGTTATCCAGTTCTGCAGGCGGCTGATATCCTCATCTACAGAGCGAACGCAGTTCCTGTGGGTGAAGACCAAAGGGCACACCTCGAATTGACAAGAGAGATTGTGCGCAAATTTAATAGTTTGTATGAAGATAATGATGATGAACCAACCCTGATTGAGCCCGAGGGTTTATTTACCGAGATGCCGCGGCTTCTTGGTTTAGACGCTAGAAAGATGTCCAAGAGTTTTAATAACTATATAGCGCTATCTGATACAGCCGATGCTATAAGAAAAAAGGTATCTGGTATGTTCACAGACCCAAAAAGGATAAAACGGACTGATAAGGGGCATCCAGAAAAATGTAATGTGCACACTTACTACAATATATTTGCAGAAAAGGTCAATGTGCCAAAATCCAAGATACTTGAACTTGCGGATGATTGCAGGCAGGCAAGGATAGGCTGCACAGAATGCAAAAGCAATCTGGCAGAGATTCTAATTGAATACCTGAAAGATATTCATATGAGACGAGAAGAAGTTAAAAAGATGGATGTAAGAGAAATGACAATACAAGGCGCAAAGAAGGCTAAAGGAGTTGCCAGCGAAACCTTGACCAAGGTAAAGGCAGCAATGGAATTCCATTTTAGATTGGAAAATAAATTATGATGTTTTGTAAAATAAATAGAAGTACGATTACGGCGATTAAAGGACCGATTACAGAGATTGGAGTTTCGTTATTAAATCGCTGATATTATGAAAAGGCTAACACCTACAATTGGTTTAAG
>CAZDNS010000013.1:0-34499 GCA_964506845.1 uncultured Planctomycetia bacterium
ACTAAAGATAAGGTCATCGTCGTTAATCGCCGTAATCGTTTTCTATAAATCGCTGTAATCAAGAACGTTGATGACTTTTTCAACGGTCTCATTATACAGGTTTTCTTTAGAATTATCAAGATTATAGTAGGGGTGTGATAAAAATAGGCGTTTCTAAACTTAAAAAACGCCTATTCCTTTTTCTCACGCTAATTTTATTCGCGAATATTCGCGTTGAATTTGCGTTGATTCGCGTTAAAACTGAAGTAATGTTTTTATGTCTTATATATTTTCACACAGCACTGTTTATTCATCGCCTGGCCTGAGAGAGGGTCAGCGCGTGTGGGCCTTAAAATTGAATCTGAAAAACCTCTTCCTTTAGCGATTTTTCCTTGCGCCCAATGACCAAAGCCATGCTGTAAACCTACTACTTCAGGGTGCATGCCTTCAGTTAATTTTACCACAGCTTGAACCTTACCATATTTAGACTCAACCCACACACTATCGCCATTGTTTATACCTAATTTCTTTGCAGTATGTCCATTCATCATCAAAGGATTAGTAGGTTTTAATTCTACCAAAAGAGCGTTATTCTGGGTGCGGGTATGGGTGTGCGACGCCTCTTTCCAGTTAATCAGATAAAGAGGATACTCGCTATCCGGCTGCCAATCGCGCGGCTCATATATAGGTAAAGGATCCACTGGTCTGCCTAAGGCATCCTTCTTTTTGGTGAAAGTCTCGCTGTAGAATTCAATTTTTCCTGAAGGTGTAAAGAAACCCCTGACCACCCTTCCATCTTCTTTGAGCATCCCAATTTGCTTATCCTTTGTCCCATCCTTTTTCTTGGAATAGACAATATTCCCTTCTATAATCGCATCTGCTAATTTTTCGGCGGGTATAACCTCCTTATATTTCTCATAACGGGTGCCTTTTTTGCTCACCCATACAGCACCTGGAAGCGCTTTTAATTCTTCCAGAGTTATTTTAGGTTCACCTTCTTTGAGTTCCTTAGAAAGCATCTCCTCATACCATTTAGTTTTATTCTCAACACGGCTACCTGACATCTCACCAACCCAGAAGAAATCATGTCCATCCTCTTCTTTAAGCTCTAATCTTCTTCCTAATTCCGTCACAAATTCATATTCTGTCGGCTGGCCAAAGAGGGGTTGGACTACCGGCTGCCTTAAACCTAATGCGGGCCAGGTTACCCAATGGGTATTTAGGTCATAACGCTCTAAATAAGTGGTACCTGGAATTACAATATCTGCCATTAATGCGGTTTCAGAGAGAAATATGTCATTAACTACTACAAATTCTAAATTTTGAAATGCCTTCTCAACCATCCTTGTTCCGGGTACTGCCATCATCGGGTTCTGAAAGACAATCATAGCCATTTTGGGTTTGTAAGGCCCTTGTCCTTCCGCCAAATTAGAAAAGGACTGGCAGTAAACCCCTGAACTGTGGCCAAAAGGATACAATTCCTTGACCTGATCAAACCTCTTTTCTTTTAATGTCTTTTTTGCGCTTTCATCAGGAGAAACCTCAATGTGTTTATTGCCTTTTTTCTCGGGAATAACCAGGGTTCCTGGCTGGTCATAACCTCCCACCAAAGCAGCCACCAGGCCAATTGCCCGGCCTCCTTGAACACTATTGGAATGGTGTCCGCCTGACCAGGCATCTAAAACCGCAGGTTTAGTGGTAGCGAATTCAATAGCAATTCGTTCAATAGTCCTGGCTGGCACTGAGGTAATCTCCTCTGCCCAGGTCGGTCCTTTATCTGTTACATATTCTGCAAATTTGTCAAACCCTACCGTCCATTCGTCTATAAAAGCCTTGTCATACAAACTATTCTTTATTATCACATGCGCCATTGCTAAAGCCATTGCTCCGTCTGTTGACGGCCTTATGGGAATCCATTCCTGCGCCTTGTTAGCAGTATAGGAAAAATAGGGGTCAACCACTACGAGCTTTGCGCCTTTTTCTAAGGCATGGGTGATAATGCGCGGAAGATGCGACCACTTAGTTGCGGAGAGAGGATTCCAGCCAAATAACAAAATGTATTTTGATTGTATGGCATCCATCAGCGGACGGTCATCGCCCACTACCATTCTATAAGAAGCTTTACGCGAAACATCGCAGAGGTTAGAATGCATAGAGTAATTAGGCGAACCAAAGAGTTTCAGAAAATCACCCTGGATATGCGTAAAAGAGTGGTCTTCAGAAAACCACAGGAGTTTATGCGCCTCGCCATTATCGCGTAAAGTTTTCAGACGTTTTACAATCTCATTGTATGCCTCTTCCCAGGAAATCTCTTTAAATTTAGGGTCAACGTCAATTCCCTTTTTAGGATTAGTTCGTTTTAAGGGTTTTGCTATGCGGTCAGGGTCATAAAGTGTCTCTATCCCGGCATTCCCCTTAGGACAAATACAGGTTCCTTCCTTTTCCACGTTGGCAAAGAAGTCAGTGGAAATGTTGGAGAAATTATTCGGATTATACGGATTAGGGTCAATCTTAACTAACCGTCCGTTTACTACGCGGCACTTAATTCCGGATTGTCCGCCGCACATATTACAACAGGAATAAATCCACTCGCTTTTTACCTCCTCCAATTCAGTCTCTTTAACCGCGGCTTTGGCGGTGGATACAAATTTTCCCACGCCCGAAGCTACGCCAGCGGTTACACCGGCTAATTTTAAAAATTCTTTACGCGTTAACTCTTTCATTTTTTATACCTCCCATGAGTACACAATTTACGCGACTGAAAGGAGCGTAAATTGTTCTCCTTTGTGTAACCCGGTCATGTGCGAATGGGACCCAGCCCTAATTTTTCAGGGTTGTTTAACAAAGCAGAAAATTAGGGCTGGGTGAAATTCAGACAGACAACTTACGTCACTTCGTTCCGTAAGTTGTGTCTTCATTTCACCTCCGCAGGTTGATAACTTTTATATCTTTCGGTTACTTCATTAATTGCCTTTTCTTTACCTTCCTTCATCTCCCAAATAGAAATTACAGGAAACAGTTTGGCAAAGATAAGATAAAGCAGGATTAATCCGGCAAAACAGGCTAAGGTTATAGACCACTCCACCCATGTAGGATGGTATATACCTTGTGAATAAGGAAGTCTGGGTCTGGTCAAGGTAGGAACAATCACCAAAAACCGCTCCAGCCACATCCCCACGTTGACAAATATAGAGGCAATAACCGTTCCCAAGACAGTGCGGCTGCGGTGATTAACTAAAATAAATAAGGGAATAACAAAGCAAAAACTAACCATTGTCCAGAAGAGTGTTGCATATTGCCCAAAAAATTTTATCCTAACCACATTCATCTCCATGGGGTCATTCCAATAAAATGCAGAAAGATATTCGGTAAAGGTAAAATAAAACCAGAATAAAGCTAAGGCTAAAAGCAGTTTTCCCAAGTTATTAAAATGTATGGGCTTTAATATATCTTCTAAATGATATAATTTTCTTAAGAGCGCACAGATAATAACTACTGTGGCTACCCCTGAGAATATCGCTCCTACTAAGAAATATGGACCAATGATAGTAGTCCGCCAACCAGGTTGAATCGTCATTCCAAATATCCAGGCCACTACGGTATGCACAGTAACCACTAAGAGGGTCAAAAAAACCGCCATTGCCCTTTCTAATTTTCTCTGTGTTTCTGGCATTGTCTGCCAACCAAAGGATAACTTTGTGTAGAGCCATCGTTTAAACTTAGAAACTTCAGTCAATTTATCACGACAAAGGGCAATATCTGGGAGCAAAGCCAGATAAAAGAAAACAACACTGCTTAAAAGATAGATACTGATACAGGTAACATCCCAGAGGATGGGAGATTGGATGCGCGCATACCTAATCACATTTAAAAATCGGTCAGGCCTACCAATATCCGCAATAATACTTAGAGCAGCAAAGGGAAGGCTAAATACGGTTACTGCCTCAGCCGCTCTTGTTAAGGGTCTACGCCATTCTGCCTGTAAAATCCTTAAGACCGCAGAAATTAAAGTTCCGGCATGGCTTATACCGATAAAAAAGACAAAGTTGGTGATATAAACTCCCCAAAGCACGCGATTAGTCATTCCGGTAACAGTTAGCCCTTTTACAATTTGGCTAAACCAGGCAATAAAACCTACTGCGATAACGCCGACTAATAAAGCCACAATCAGAAAATACGCCCTGCCGTAAGTCTTTAAAGGAGAAAGTAATTTTTCTTCTATGTTATTCATATTTTTTACCTCCCGTTCTAACCTTTTGCGCTGCTTACATCATTCAAATAATATACCTTTGGTTCAGTGCCTAAATCTTCATGAAATCTGAATGCCCGTCCTGAACGCACTAATTTTGAAACTGTAGAGTCAGGGTCATTAAGGTCTCCAAAGTGCCTGGCTCTTCCCATACAGGTATTGACGCAGGTGCAGACAAGGTGTAATTCCTCATCGGTAATTTTGCGTCCTTCTTTTTCTGCCTTTGCCTCTAATCTGTCAAGGCGCTCAACACAAAATGTACACTTTTCTATAATACCTTTGGCTCTTTTCTTAACTTGCGGATGTGGGTCAGGATTAAGCGCCTCTTCTCTTTGTTTGCTTTGCCACTGCGGTTTTTTCCAATTGAAATAACGCGCACTATAAGGACAGGCGAGCGCACAATATCTACAGCCGATACAACGCTCATAACGCTGTAAAACCAGCCCTCGTTCTTTGTCCTGATAGGTTGCTCCGGTAGGACAGACCTTTACGCAAGGCGGATTCTCGCAATGAAAACATGGCCGCGGGTTAAGGTCAGTTTTTACATAAGGATATTCTCCTCTTTCATGAAAAGATACCTCTGTCCATTCCAGGCGCCGCGCTTTCCCTTCACGAGGTGCAGGCGGAACATTATGCTCTACCTTACAAGCCACTGTGCAAGCCTCGCAACCTATACATCTGGCTAAATCAATAACCATAGCGTAGCGATGTTTTTGCTTATTTTTTACAGGCATCGCTGTTGCCTTCTCAGGTATATTAGATACTGCCAATGCCGCACCTGCCGCTACGGTCAATTTTAAGAAATCCTTACGGCTTAAGTTTTTCTTTTCTAAATCCGCAATGGATTCTTCAATTTGATTTTTCTCTTCCATAGTATACCTCCAATGAGTAGATAACTTACGGAGCTTTAGCGACGTAAGTTATAGCAAAGCGTCTGCGAATTGGACCCAGCACTAATTTCTCAGGAAAGTTTAACCAAAATAGAAAATTAGTGCTGGGTTAATTCCGACTTACAACTTATGTTCGCTCGCTCCATAAGTTGTGTCGTCATTAAAACTGTGACGCTACTATTGCCGAGATTAAATCATTATCCGGTGAATCACCGCTGGTCCCAGGCACATCTTCTTCGTTTATATCATAGCTTACCTTAAATATAGTATTTTCGCTAAATCTGTATCCGCCACCAAACGAATAACGTTGATACTCATTGGCAGTAACGCTGTTTAAGGAAGCAGTGGTTGAACCGTTTAAATCTATTATGCTATATCTTAAGGCACCATACAATCTTGGTGTAAAATGGTAAGCGCCTTCAACAAAACCATAATCCCCTTTTCTGTCAGCAACATCAGAGGCGTCATCCTTAAACTCACCATAAGCCACTCTTATAAATGCCTTGCTGTCAGAAAATGCAGGCGGGTCAAGTTTATTTTTGCCCTTTTTAAAATCATACCTTGCGTCCACTTCCCATAAAGACCTGTCCCAATTCGTTGCACCTGTTGGCCTTGAGCTTATACCTGCAATTGAAATCTCAGAATCCGCTGTTTTAAGCCTGTTTGTTGTAGCATAACTTGCAGATACATAAAGGGGTTTTATCGGTGCCCACGAGATTTTCGAAGTTACTCCCTTTGCCTCTGCATTATCCGCGCCGGTTCCGCTGTTTCCATTGAATATACCAGATGACCAGATTAAAGGATTTTTCTTCCCTATCTTTCCTGACAATTGCCAACCTTCATCATTACCACCCACGTTTGCGGCAGAGTTTGAAGGAAGCACGCTTTCTACAGGGTTATTTGACCAGGTCTCTTCACCGATATCCATCTTAAACCTTCCTAAACGCGAATTTAAGGTAAAAGGTGTATCCTTAAGAAAAGCTAAAAAATCCTTGGAATCAAGGTAGAAATAATCAAGGCTATTAAAGGTGGCATTATTTAGATCAAGCCTCATTACAATGGTATTAAATTTATCCGGCTCAAAGGCAAACTGTAGCTTTGCCTCGGGCGCCCGGAATGAGCCGTTCGGATAGGAACCATCTTGCTGCGAGCTATAATAACCTGCTGCCCATCTTCCCTTCATCTTTAATTTTGAAAGGGTATTTGCAAGGTCAACTTTACTAACCTTCTGTTCCTCAATACTCTTTTTTGACACCTGCTGTTCTGCCTCAAGTTTCTCAATGCGCTTCATCAATTCCTGAACCTGTGTTTTTAAAGTCTGTATTTCTTCATCCCTTTCATCTGCCCAACTGAAATTACTAAAAGAGGATACAAAAATAAAACTGAACACGACCAAAAGGATAAAAAACCTACGCATGTAAAACCTCCTTTTATTTAGATTTAGTTATTTGCAATTCTATCTTTTCGGGTTTATCAATATCTTTAAGATTGCGCACCAACGCCAGAATAATACCGCAAACAAAGTTCTGCAGGAAAGGTTTTAATGGGGTATGTCGGTTATTTATGAAGAGTCTGATTTTAAACTTTTTATTCAGGTTTAAAGGCATCTATATAGGACTTTTTTACTACTATTTGTTATTTTTTTCACAAACTATGCAGTTAATATACACAAAAAGAAAAAACTTGTCAAGTGAAAAATTTAACAATCTTCGATTAAGTGCGCTGGGGAGCGAAAGTTTTACTAAATGGTGGGTCTTTTTGACTATTATTCTACTTTTAACTTTCCTCTCTTTATCGCCTGCCCGTTTTTTCAGGAGATCTTTTTAAACATAGCCAGTGATACCATTCCGAACACAAAAGGTATAATCTCTTCCTTCCTGAAACCTGCCAAGGCCAAGGTATTCTCCATTTCGTTGGTATTAAAAAATTTAATAATTGACGAGCCTAAATATGCATACGGAGCCTCTTCTCTGGAAAAGAGCGCGCCTACTTTTGGAACTATTCTGCCTGCATAAAAATGGAAAAACTTTTTAATAAAATTATTAACAGGCTGACTTGTTTCAAGAATAATAAGCCTGCCTTCATTTTTCAATACGCGGTGAATTTCCTTTAAGGATGCCTCGAGATTAGCCCTCGAGTAGGATAGGTTTCTAAAACCAAACGAGACTGTAACATAGTCAAAATAGTTGTTATCAAATTCCATACTTCTGCAGTCATTTTCTTTAAGAAAAATATTTTTTATGCCCTGTCCGGCTGCCCTTTCTCTTGCCAAGGCTAACATACTGGGAGAGAAATCAATGGCGTAAGTTCTTGCACAAGGAAACCTTTTTGCTATTTTTAAGGCAAGATCTCCTGTTCCTGTGCATATATCGAGGATTTTGGTCTCCCTCTCAACTTTAATCATATCCAATACCCTGTTTCTCCAGAGAGCATCCTGTCCAAACGTGATGATTCTGTTTGTGAGATTATATCTCTCCCAGACAGAATCAAACATATACTGCATCCATCTGTTAGACCCATCCTTAAAGGTATTAGGATGGTCTATCCTTGTAGGATTATCCCGGGCAATGCTACTCAACGACAAGTTCTCCTGTCATATGCAGGTGTTCGTCAGAACACCATACAGTGCAGACAAATGGAAAAGTGCCTCGCTTATCTGGCGTGAATTTAACAACAACTACCTCTCCCGCCTTTATCTCTTTAGCGGATATGTTAAAATCTGGCAGAGCAAAACCGTGGCTTACTGTTTCAATATTTCGGATAAGAAGCTTTACCTCTTTTCCATATGGAACAGTGATTTTTCTCGGATACCAATTACCATTATTGGGTGCCCTTGCAATAAGCTCAACGGTATAAAATTTGCTACGCCTGTATTTTTCAATAGCAAAGATTCCCAGGACGGTTCCAAAGGTAGATAAGATTATAAGTATTATAACGACTAATTCGTTTCTTTTCACCCCGTTACGCACCTCACTTTCACCCCGCTACTACACAATAGTATGTAACGGGGTTCATATCTTAACCTGTAAACAACTTAAGAAAGAAAATATGTAGCCCTACCAGATAAACAAGTATAGGGATCCATCCCCTTTTTGCCTCTTCTAAAGTAGTGTAAGTCTGCGCAGAAAACTTATAACCAAAATCTAATGCAAATAGAAACCCTACTATAACAAGAAAAGCTTGGATATAAGGCATTATGCCGGTAAAAACAGGTGTCCATGGAAAGTTTGCTGTGCCAAAAAGATTCCATCCCCACGCAAAAGGGTCTGATACAACATGCAGTAGATAGCTGCCATTAGGAAGAATTATACCGACACTAAAGGCTGCCCATATAGCCAGACCCACAGGAACAAGGATAGAGGCAAAATTGGCAAACACATTTTTAAACTTAACTTCTTTGTTTTTGCTTAATTTCCATGACAGGAAAGCAAACAGAAGAAATACGCCTGGAATAAGTAAAAAATCTACGCAAAAAGACTCCACTATATAACTTAAATATCCGGATAGGCTTGTAGCCCTTATCATATCCTTTAGATAGCCATAGGGCCCCTGAAATGCAATAAAAAATGACAAGAAAATTCCGAGCATAGTCAACCCTTTAAACGCCTCATCAGTACCTCGCCTGTTATAAATATCATCGGTTTTTCTTCTCTCAACAAACAGATGCTGGCCAAAGGGACCAACAAAAAATCCCATATTATCATAAGGGCAGGTCTTAAAGCATTCCAGGCACAGTCCGCAATAGGTATTGCGGTTCATCTCAAAAGGTAGCTCCATCCAAGGGCAACCGTATCCTTTTTCGTTTCCTAACATACAGGTTTTTGGTATATGTTTCTTACAAATCTCAGGGTCTTTTGACCGAACTCCACAAAGAGAGAAATTCGAATACAACCCCATAAAACCACTTACAGGACACATAGTTATGCAGAATGTCCGTTTCTCATAAATAATAGAAATTATAATTGCCAAAAGAATAATACCTCCTAAGAGAATAAAAGTAGCAAAAGGTCTTACAGTAAAGAACCCGGAAAACCAGGTGGTAATCCAAAATAAAATAACCAATGGCCAGAGATTCTTCCATTTATTAGGCCATCTTTTAGCTAATCCCCAGGATTTTTGCCTTCCTACGCCTACCAATTTTCCGCGTTGCATCCATTCTCCAAAAAGGGGAAAGGGACAGACCATACACCATAATCGCCCAACAAAGGGAACCATAAACAGCATAAGAAGCACCCACCAGAGTATCCATACAATCATTACCCCAAAATTATAGTTTCCTGAACCCCAGCCACCGATAAAACCTGCTAAGAGAATAATACTAAATATAGCAAGGTTAAAGATAATAGGTAAGAGTGGAAACCAGCGGCTTTTAAATAAACTGCGGACCAACTTAAACTTCGTTAACTCAAATTTTAAGTCCAACGGTATAATTCCAAAAAGTTTCAGTTTTTCTTCTTTCTGTTTCTTTCTCATAGTTATCATAAATGAGCCGATTCCTAAAAGCAACACAAAGAATATTCCTGCCCAGAATAGATAATTTGGAGATACATAGAGATACCCAATCATATAAGGGTGAAACTCTCCGCAGGTATGCGAGCAGCGAAATGAAAATCTACCTGTTTTATCCACAACAAATTTAAGGGCGCCCTCCTGTCCGGGATAGGCAGAGGTTGAAATTCCATATCCATCTAAGAAAAGACCGTGATGCACATCCTCGCTTACAAGCCGTATCCTGACCAAATCGCCCTTATTTACTTTAATTATATTCGGTGTATAGACAAATTTCTTGGCCTTAATTTCGAAGAATTTCTCTTCCTGGGCAAAACAAAGATTCATAGTACCTAGCAACCAGTAGCTCGCAACCAGTAACCAGATAATCCAAGATGCCTTTCTCCTGTGAACTGTATTATGTTGCATGTTATAGTCTATCATTCTTGGCTACCCTCATGCCTACTCACGTTTATCTCGTGGCTAAAATTAGCGGAGACACGCTTGGAGCTCGATCCAGAATCTCTACCTTCTTAAACCCATAAGCAATAAACCATTTCTGAAACTGTCTGATTGTAAAGACATCGCCCTCATTCGTATTAACCAACATATTCAGCCCGAATAGGAGCGGAATCGCGGGGGCCGTTTTCTCGTTATTAGGTAAGAATTCCGCTATGAGTATACTCCCTCCCGCCTTGAGGGCGATATGGGATTTTTTAAGAAGCTTTTCTGTGTTGACTCTGCCTTCGCTATGGCATATATGTCCAAGTATTATCAAATCGTAGCGGTCTTTACCAAAATCTATGGTGCGTAAGTCCCCTTCAATGCACTCAAATCTACCATCCATTCCAAAATTTTTAACATACTTACGCGTGACATCGCATACAGACGGGAAGTCAATCGCGGTCAGTTTAGCCTCTTGAAACTCCTGAGCAAAACCTATACCCCAAACGCAGGACCCAGCTGCCACATCTAAAATGTTAAATATTTTTTTGCCCTTCTTCTTTAGGTATAACGCTGCATACCTTGCCGCTTGATAGTTCAGATTGAAAAGTGCCTTAATAAGCTCTGGAAAAAAATCTTCAGCCGAGCTCTTCTCATCCAGACTCATATATGGCTTACCAGTTCTCACAGATTCAGTAAGGTGACTCCAAGCTTTATCAAGATATGTAGTGTGCATACACATAGAGCCGAGATATGCAGGTCTTTCAGAAACTAGAAATTCCTTAGAATCAGGCATGAGATGATAGCATCCTTTTTTGTCTTTTTTAAGCAATTCAAGGCCTACAAGCGCATTGAGCAACCTTTCTATTCCGCGCTGGTCACTTTCAGCTGCATAGGCAATATTTTTGACTGTCCGCTTGCCATTAGCTATATGCGTAAAGATATTGAGCTCTATCCCCGTAGCCAATGTACGGCTTCTGGCAAAATCCCATCCCATATCCAATATCCGATTTGGCGTAACTTTTATCTTAGGTTTCATGATTTATTCCTCCGGACTTATTCAATCACTAACTCCACCCAATCCGATATAGACTTCCTTCCGCCCCTATCGCCCTTTGAGCCATTCCATACGCCAAAGGCGCAAAGTTTTTTACCGCTATCAAAGACTGCATCCTCCTCTGCGTCAGTTGCCTTTAAGGAGCGTTTAAAAACCACCTTCCATCTTCCGTGATTTAGCCTGCTCTTTATTTCTGTATTGCCGGCCTCAACAGGAGAAAGACCCTGGCTATAAAACCCCCTTGCATGGACATTATACGTTTCCTTCTTGGTGATTGTGCCTACTCTTATAGCCAGAAGGTCATTTGCTGAAAACTTCGGTTCCTCTTTAGATATAACAAACAACTCCTCATCTTCAAACGGATAATAGAAATCCGAATAAGCAGATGTTTTTCGTAATTGTTTAAACCAGTATTCCCTGTCCTGGCTTGCCTTCCACTGCCAGATATTCGCTTTTCCTAAAAATCCCATCATAATAGAATGCGGCTGCACCTTTTCATCCATAGGAAACATAATAGCGCAGGCATCTGAAAATCTGTTTGTTTCTAAAAAAATATCCTGCGTGTCATCCTTCCATTCAATATAGAAATAGACATCGCTCTTGTTATGGAACGCCTTGACGCTAATTGGCTCTATCAAGCCTCTTGGCCAGGGCAATACCATAAGCTGATACATAAGTTTTATCTCCTTTGAGGGAATTGCGTTCCAGATATCCTCAGAAATCCCCTTTGACAAATCAATCTCTCTGTCAATAAAGGGTGCCTCCAAAGTAACCCTTTCTATTTTTTCAATGGCAACAGGAACTCCTCTTGCATGGCGCAGGCCATAATAGACCAATGCGCCAAAGGACACTATTACTATAGCTGAAACCGCTATTACAACGGTTTTTTTCATCTAACCTCCTACGAGTACGCAACTTATGGAACAAAGTGCCCCGTGAAAATCAAAGATTTTCCAGGACTAAGTCCTTGAAATGCCTGCCCGTAGGGCGAGCGATTTCTAAGGGAACATAAGTTGCTGTGCGAGTTGGACCCAGCACTAATTTTACGATTCTAAAATTAGTGCTGGGTAAATTCAGCCAAACAACTTAGCTTCACTCAGTGTTCGCTAAGTTGTGGCTTCATTTAAATAGGCTTTTTCGGTTTTTAAAAACTGCGTTAACTCTCTGGCTACTTGTGAATAAAATCTATTTTTGGTCTTTAAAATAATATTCTCTGCTATCTTTTTTGCAGCAGGCTCCAGGTGCTCGCCAAAAAACTTTTTCTGGGCTTCAGTGCATACATCTGCATTCTTCTTTTTATCCTTAATGTTATCTCCTTCTAAGGCATAGAGTTTTTTAAAAATAATATAATACATAAATTCGAGTTCGCAGACTAACGAATCAGGCCTGTCCTTATCCGCATTTAAACCAAATGCCTTATAAAAGCCGCTGATATCGGATAAATCATTAACCCTCTGGAATTCGTTCTCTGCCTTGTATTCAGAACCGTATAACCATACCTCATTTGCGCGAAAGAGCCTGTCATATTCAAGGCATAATTTTTCTTTTTCATATCCACTATCAGGAAAAAATTTAAAAAAATTGTCATCCGGATATGAGAACGCTGCTGCGAATTCCTTATACCTGAGCATACGTTCTTTATCACTCCCGAGGCATTGTTCGGAATTAAGTAACGCTGAATCTATGGACGTCTCTTTCTTTGTCATATTCTTTCCTGATAATCATGGGTTCCTTTAAGGGAACCCTGACTATCTCCTTATGTTCGTTATCATAACCAATACAAGAACCGTTATTGATATCGCCTGTTACCTCAAATGAATTAATTATCCTGTCTGTTGCGCCAAACATCATTAAAAGCCCTATAAGTTTTTTATCTTCATATGCGCGCTTGTAAAGTTCTACAGCTGTTTTGGCGCCGGGACCAAAGAGCTGGCGGTTAAACGCTTCCGGCACATGTATCGGTGGAATATAATATACATTGGGCTCAAGCCCGAATTGCGGATAGAGCGGAAGGGCGATCTTTTTTATGTGCACAAAATAATCTATGGGGTTGTTTTCTCTTGGTTTATTCCAGATACTTTTAAAGCCGAATAACCTGATTCTGCCGATACAGGTTACAACACACTGGGTCTGAAAACCATTCTCAACTGCCGGAAAACAGGAGATACACTTTTCAGATTTTCCGGTATAAGACCTGAACATTGACTTTTTATACGGGCAGGCACGCACGCATTCCTGATACCCGCGGCATCTCTTCTGGTCAATCAGCACAATGCCGTCTTCCTTTCTTTTATAAATGGCTTTTCTGGGACAGGCAGCAAGACAGGCGGGATAGGTGCAATGATTACATATCCTCTGAAGATAAAACATCCAGTTCATATGCGGTAATTCATAACTCGCCCTTTCCTCAATCTGACCGCTTACCTCATCCTCGCCGATATTTGGATGCGCCCAGTCCTCTTCCTCAGGCATCCAGCCTAAGATTTCCTCTCCGTAGGGTGTGCTTTCAAAGATTGTTTTGCCTGTATACTTATTACCCTTCCAGTTCTGGGCTTTGAGTTTCTCTAGGATTCTTACATCATAACCCAGTGGATAAAACCCCCACGGTTTGGTCTCCACATTGTTCCAGAACATATATTCCTGACCTTTGCCCGATGTCCATGCGTTCTTACAGGCAAGGGTGCAGGTCTGGCAGGCAATACATTTATTTGTGTCAAATATCCATGCTACCTGTTTATCAGGCCTGGATTCCGGATATTTGTAATCCATCTTTCTATTCAAATGCCAATTGTAGACACGATGCATCGTCTCACCTTCTTGGTTAATTGGTTAAAAGGTTAAATGGTTAAAAAGTTAAAAGGTTGAATTTGTTACCATTTAACCAATCACCAATTACCATTTAACCTACAATAAAGTCTCCCTTAAGAAACTCTTTCATTGCTTCATTTTCATATTCTGGCCTAAACCCAAGCTCAGCGGGCCGCCAGAGCGCATGCTTTATCCCACCTTCTTCTGCCTTGGCTATTTTCACAAAAGACTCCTTTGGCGCGCCTGCGGTGCAGTGTATATCCGGGGCAAAACCCTTTCCTATTATCTGGCCAAAATATTCCTTTCTTGCAAGTGATTCGGTCATCAAGGTAGGCCTAAGCCAGGCACGCGTTGCAGACTGATGCGAACCGTATCTAAACATCGCCTGATATTCTGTGCGGGGGTTTCTTGCAAGTTTATCGGGATTATTCTCATGGCCTTCTACAGAGCCATAGGTAGCTACATACATATTAAACCATGAACGGGCTATGCCGCGTGGAAGTCCCTGATAATATCTTGCTCTCATCATAGCGCGGTGCACCTTATAATCAGAGGGTTTATCCTGCCAACCGCGGAAAGGCCTATCCTCAGGGTCTGCATCAACATAGACATAATCTCCGTCATTTATACCTAATTCCTTTGCATCCTCAGGATTTAAATCTATATATCCCTCCCCTACCCATGGCATTCTCTTGTCATTCCGACGCACGTCCCCGAATGGCCCGAACCATACAGAGATAATATCTATATCTACAGGCGTAGTATGTGCTCCATGGCGATACTTTGGGGTAATATATATAAGGTTGAATCCGTCCTTTCTTCTCGGATGTTTCGTCTTTGTCAGCTCTGCCGGCCGTATTATTACATTTCGCACCTGACGGACCTCGCACGAAAGGTCATCCTTGGACAACCCGTAGTCTTCTGGACCTTTTGGTCTTATTAAATTGGTTGCGCCACAGACAATTACATTCGGCTCATAAAAGGTTGCATCAACTGGCTCACGGTGAACAGGGATATTCTCTCCATGCTCCAGGAACTCATCCTCGTCACGATAAAACTCTAAGCGGCCTGACTTTGTATAGTGGGGTTTATCCTCATTTGACTGTTCCCATCCCATAATCTTAGGATAGGTTCGTGTCATAAGTAGTGCGGGGATTCCCCCTTTAGCATTTTCTTCTACCTCTTCAATCCTGTATCCCTTTAATGTTGAAGAATTATCTATTATCCTCTGAAGATAGACTTCAACCTTATTTTCATATACGAATTTCCAGCAGTCTTCAAATCTCTTGTCCTTTGTTATCTCTGAAAGCGCCTTTCCGACACCGGCAAAGGTCTCAATATCGCCTACGGTATCGTGTAATCTCTTAAGCGGTGTGCGTGGATAAATCTGAAAGAAGGGGTTTGTAACTGCTGCGGTCATATCCGGATATTTAAACTCTGCCCAGGAATCTACTGCAAAGACTACATCCGCATACTCGCAGGAGGCTGTCCACCACCACTCATTTACTGCCACGCATTCTATTTTCGGAAGCGTATTTACCACAAAATCATGGTGCCATTTAAGATTTCCTAAAATAGAATTGCTGTTTCCGAACCATATAAACTTTGTGGGAGTGGAGAGGTGGCTTTTCCCGGTAAATAATTTATTGCCAACCCTTAGGGGCCTATCGCCGTAATTATAATAATGGGCAGATTCCATCTTATAATAGGTTTTATAATGCGGTATCTTAGAGGGGTCTAACTCAATATCGAAAACATCCTCGCCTATATATAAAGGAAGGCCGTTAAAGTATGCGCCCCTGTAGTTACCGGCGTAACTTCCGATATTTCCTCCAAAAAAACCTATATTCTTAGTCAGCGCACATACCAGAAATATCGCCCTGTCCTTTAAATCATTATTAAAGAAATGATTCGGCCCCATCCCTACTGAAACCAGTGTCTTTGACTTATTTTTTGCAATCTCCTCTGCAAGCCATACTATTGCCTCTTTATCCACATGGCATATATCGCTTACTACTTCTGGCGTAAAATAAGAGGTGTGTTCCTTCATAAGGTCGAAGACAGGCCGCACCTTAACCTTTTTGCCGTCCAACATATCTATGGTAAACTCACCTTCAATGGCAAGGTTCTTAACCACGCCGCTATCGTCACGGCTTATAACCTCAAGTCCATTTTTATCCAAACTCCAGACAACAAAATCCCCCCATTCAGCACGGAGTTTCTCTGTGGTTATATGACGGGTCTGTTTTATGTTAGCAGGAGGCTTTTCTCCCTCTTTTAACAACTGGGTATTCTTGAGTTCTCTTGTTTTATAGTCTGGCATAACCTCCTGCGGCTTCAACAGTTTAAGCGTATCCATCCTGACAAGAAACGGGAGGTCCGTATGTCCCCTTATAAAGTCTACATCATATAAATTCTCTCTGATAATTATATTTGCTAATCCCAGCGCAAATGCCGGGTCGCTACCCGGACGCACCACTATCACCTTGTCCGCCTTATTGGATGTAGACTGATATTCGCAGGCAACGGTTACAACCTTTGTCCCCTTGATGCGCGCTTCGCTCAGCCAGTGTCCGTCAGGCATCTTGGTGGAAATCCAGTTCATTCCCCAGCAGACCACCATATCTGCATTTTCTGCTGTAACAAGGTCGAAGTCTATTGTCTGATGGCCGCATACCATGGTATGTCCGGGCGGCAGGTCTGTATGCCAGGAATAATTATCCAAACCCCTTCCTCCTAACGCATTATCCTTGCCGACCTTTCGTATATAGTCGTCCAGAAGCGCGATAGAGTTTGCCATTCTGTAAAAACCCATGATTCTGGTAGCGCCTAAAAGCGGCATACCTCCGCGGAATTTTAGAACCTGTGTGCCGGCGCCATTTGTAGTCTCAATCATTGCCTCATCATAGCCCTGTTTTTTAAGCAGGTCCTTTCCTCTATCGCCGGAGTATGTGGTGGCGATATTCACCATAGACCTTGCTACAATCTCTGATGCTATTTCAAACGGCACTTTTACAAACGGCTCCTTTCCGCGGTTCAGATATTTTTCAGGAATCCTGCCATTTGCGTCTCTCGGAAAACCATCATCATACCAGTCTTTAAACCCCTTCCTCACAGAGTGGTATTTCACCCTTCTGGGTCCATAGACCTTCCTAATCATAGCTAAACCTTTCTGGCACAGCCGAGGGTCCCACCTGTGAGAAGCCTGGTTTCCGTATATATCCTTTGCCTTCCCGTAACCGTAGCTTGGGCCAATTCTTGTAACCACATCGTTTTTAACATATGCTCTTAGAAGACAGTTATGCGTATCATTCGGAGCGCACAGGAAATGAAAGGTAGAGTCGTGCCTGAACTGATTCCTGTAAATCTTCTCCCAGTCTCTGTCCGGATAGAAATCCAGGGGATTATCAATCTCCGGAATAAATTTTAAACTCGCAAGAAGGGGCTCGCTTAAGGCAAGCCCGGATATTGTGGCAGCGGATATTTTCAAAAATTTTCTTCGCGTAATACGTTTCATATATTTAAAGTCTAATGGTTGTTTTAAGTTTAAATTGTTTTCTTGTGGGAAGGCTTAAAATGTTATCCCTTCCAATGCGTTTTGCCAGTTTATCCAAAACCTCTTTCAGTGTTCCATTTTTATATATAAATACCACCCAGAGATTATATTCGCCTTCTCGCAAATAGCAATGGGTAACCTCATTGTATTTTATTAGCCCTTTGGCTATCTCATTCGATTTATCCTCTGGAATCTTTAAGGCAACCAGCGAACTTTTAAAACCCAATTTTCTATGATTCAAGCCAGCAGCAAAACTCCTGATAATCCCCTTATCCTTTAAGTTCCTGATGTAACCAAGCAGTTCTCCCTCTTCTATCCCTAATCTATCAGCCAGGATTTTAAATGGCTGGTCGGTTAGCGGAATATCCTGCTGAACACAATTTAAGATTTTACGCTCAAGGGTAGATAGACGCAATCCGGCTCCTCCTCCAAATAATCTCCTGTGTTTGCGTATGCGCGCGCCCTGCAACCGCCGCATATGTTGACAAACTCACATACATTGCATTTTCCCTTAAGAGACTCTGTATCGCGCAGGCTCTTAAATAGGAAGGACCCTGTCCATATTTTTCTGAATGTGTCTTTTAATATGTTTCCGGCACTAATCGGAAGATAACCACAGGGATAAACCTCTCCCTTGCTTGATATAAAACATACCCCGCTTCCTGCCAAGCAGCCCTTTGTAAGTCCTGAAATAAGATTTTGGGGGTTGTTAGCCAAAATACGGTTATAATGTGGGGCGCAGGTCAGCTTAATCTCTATCTTTGATTCCAACGCCAGATATGCCATCTCGTTAAGAAAGACTTCATATTCTTCTGGTGAGAGCCGTTTTTCCCTGGGCACGTCTACTCCGCAACCCACAGGAACAAACGCAAACAGATGCAAAGCCCTGACTCCTAAATCCAATGCAAGTTTATAAATTGAATGAGATTGTTTAAAATTCTCTTTTGTAACTGTGGTATTAATCTGAAGTTCTATCTCTTCAGACCTCAGATATTTAATTCCTGCCATTGCCTTTAAAAATGCGCCTCTTCCCCGCAGCGCATCATTGCTTTTTTGGTCAGCGCCATCAATACTAAATGCAACCCGGTGAAAATTAGCTGCCTTAATCTTTTTTGCCAAATCTCTATCAATAAGCGTTCCGTTGGTAGCCAATGCTATGGGTAAATATTTACTACTGGCATAAGCGGCGACCTCAAAGAGATAGTTATAAAGCAGCGGTTCTCCGCCGCTGAATACTATTATAGGTTTATAGGACTCTGCGATTAAATCTACCACTCGTAAGGCTGCATCCAATGATAACCCTTTAGAGGAATAATCCTCGCGCCTGCAATATAAACAGTTAAGATTACACCTTTGCGTAAGTTCCCAGAATATTAAGCGGGGTTTGTATTCCATATTTGTATTAAGTTAATTAGGGTTAACTCTATAACCCAATAACGCAATAACTCTATAACTCTTTTATTTCCTCTTCAGTCAAATAACACCCAGGGTCTTCCTGCCAGATATCACCTGATACTACCTCTGCCCGTGCTCGAAAGTTACCATTGCACAATACAAAATAATTACACCTACGGCATTTACCCTTTAAAAGAGGTTTTCTATCTCTTAACGCCTGTAAAAAACTATTGTTATCATCCTGCCATATATCGCTGAATCTTCTATTACGGATATTCCCCAAGGGATGGGTTCTTAAAAACTGGTCAGCATAGACATTTCCATAATTATCCACTGCGCCTATTCTTATCCCTGAGTTATTGCCGCCCTGAATCTTAAGGAGTTCTAAGGCACGCTTAGCCTGACTAGGATTTCTTTTTCTTAATCTCAGATAAATCCAGACTCCGTCAGAATGATTGTCCACAGTTAAAATCTCAATATTTAAACCCTTTTTATGAGAATTTAGGGTCTTTTGCCAGATAAGTTCTAAAATTTGCCTTTTTTCTTTGTGGGTTAAATCTTTATTCCTAAGATTACCTGCCCTGCCCGTATAAACCAGATGATATATACAGAGTCTTGGTATGGATTCCTTTTCAATGAGCTCAAAGATATCTGACAGGTCTTTGAAATTGTATTTGGTCAGGGTAAAGCGTAACCCTACCTTTAAATTTGCCTTCTTGCAATTTCTTATACCACACATAGCAAGAGAAAATGCGCCCTGTTTTTTCCTGAATTCATCGTTAATCCTTTCCATTCCATCAAGGCTTACTCCCACATAGGAAAACCCTGCCTCTTTAATCCTTTTTGCAGTTTTATCTGTTATAAGGGTGCCGTTTGTGGAAAGAACCGGCCTTATCCCGCTATCCCTGGCAAACCTTCCAAGTTTAAAGATATCCCTTCTTAATAAGGGCTCTCCGCCTGAAAAAAGGAGTGCTGGAACTTTTAGTATGGCCAAATCTCTTATAAAATCCTTTGCCTCTTCTGTGCTTAATTCGTTTAATTCTTTTCTGGGCGTAGCCTCAAAATAGCAATGTCTGCAAGATAGGTTACAATGGGAAGTAACATTCCAGGCCACTACCTGTGGCGATTTTAAAGAAGAATATCTTAAGTGACTCTTCTTGGGTATCTTGGTTAAATCAGATTTAGAATTTAATAAATCAGTCCAGGATATCATTCAAAAATAGGTTATATTACTTTGTCAAATAAATGGAAATACGATTACGGCGATTAAAAGGCCCGATTATAGAGATTAAAGCATCATCGCTAAATCGCTGTAATCTTTTTAAAAATCGCTGTAATCAATGCAGTCCTTGTTTTGTAGACAATTTAACTAATTTCATTCTTTTTAATTTAGTCCAGATTCTTGTTCGTAAGTCTCTGCATTCATCTTGAATAGGGCAATTCTTAATCTCGGGACACTTTTTATCGCCGAATAATACGCACTCCTCCAAATCCATTCTTCCATCAATAGCAATAATAATATCATAGACTGAGAGATGTTTAAAATCATTAGAAAGTCTTACTCCCCCTTTGGGCCCAAGCTGGGAGACGACAAAATCATTCTTAGCCAGTATCTGGAATATTTTGGAAAGAAAATTGGCAGGAATTTTATTTTTACTTGCAATCTCTTCTATCTTAATAAAGGGCCTCCCTTTATTTTTTACAAGATACATAAGCGCCTTTAGGGCGTGGTGACAGGTTCTTGAGAGATTTAGCATTTTAGCATCGCTAACTGCTAAATTATACTATTTAAAAAATCCTAGTCAAGTGAAAAATTTAACAGATAACATACATAAAGTGCGTAACCGCTATTAGAGCCCCGTGTGAGTGAGTTTTATACGTTATATTTTAAAACTGAATAAACTCAAGCAACCAATTCTTGAAGCGAGCATAAGACCCATCCTTAAGGCCCGACCTTAATGGAAAGAGGTCGGCCTATCCTTTCTGGATTAAAGGAAGAGGATGGTCTATCCTGCTGGATAAGGAGCATAAGAGAGTAAGCTTATGAGGCGAGACTTCTCCGTAAGTAGCAGAAATCCTAGCCCCTTTAAGGGGATGGGGGTGCTTGTAGGAGAAGTCAAGCCGAATACTCCGAGCACCGCAAGCGAGCGGAGAGAATTGGGTTGCTTGTCTTGGCGAAAGAAATACTAAAGTAAGGAATGATACTTTATACACTTTTTGCTAAGCTATCATCTAACAAACTTATTCTCCAATTATCTTGACTATTACCCGTTTTTTCCTCTGACCGTCAAACTCTCCGTAAAATACCTGCTGCCAGGGGCCTAAGTCAAGTTTGCCGCCTGTTACGGGTACAATTACTTCATGATGGAACAAAATACTTTTAAGATGGGCATCTGCGTTAGATTCGCCTGTGTTATGGTGTCTGTATTCCCTTTTAAACGGCGCCAGTTTCTCCGCCCACTCCAACAAATCCGCCTTTATACCATCCTCTTCATCATTTACAAATACTGATGCAGTAATATGCATAGCGCTTACCAGAACAAAACCCTCCTTAATCTGGCTTTTCTTCACTACTAACTCAACCTCATCGGTTATATTTATGAACTCTTTTTTGTTTTTTGTGTTAAACCAGAGATATTCTGTTAGCGTTTTCATAGCCTACCTCCAAGTTTTTTATTTTATTATATGCACAAGCAAGACCTGTGTCAATCTATCATCTTGACAATTTTTAAAAACATATTAAAATTATAATCCTTATTTATCCCTACCTATGAAACAATACATCATAACAATAAGTTTAGTAATTTCTTTCTCAGCCGCAGTGTATGCGCAACAGATGAGCAACGAAAAAACCTTCCTGATAACCGAAAGGCTAACTATTGAAGCCCTGCCTGAAGGAAAAAACGATTTAAGCGTATGGATTCCCCTGCCCTCTGATGATATCTACCAGAATATCTCTTCCTTAGAAATTAAGACTGACCGAACATGTAATTTTACCCCGTTAGAGAAAACCACTGACTTTAAGCAGTGGTCATCATTTAAAGCTGACTCAGTTAAAAATTTTTTTTCTAATTGGATAAAAGAACCTCGTTCTCTAACGGGGTTTACATCTGATAAGACATATAACAACAAGATTCTTTACATAAAACCAAATAGTTCAAACAAGAAAAATACCACAATTCAAATATTCTTTACAGTTAAAAGAAAGGAGATACTGTTTAAGGATATTCCTTCCCCAGCAGAACTTCTACCGGCAAAACATTACCTGAAAAGTGAAGGCAGGGTTACTGTAAATAAAGAAATTAGAACTCTTGCCGCAGAAATAACCGGAAATAAAAAAACAGACCTTGAAAAGGTGCGCTCTATATATGACTACCTTATAAACAACCTGACCTACAGCAAGGATGACCCGGACATATGCGGCATCGGCGATAGCCTGATAACCTTAAAACATAAAAAGGGCATTTGCTCTGATTACCACTCTCTCTTTATCTCTCTTGTGCGCTCAATAGGTATTCCTGCAAAATTCGAGATAGGCCTGGGCATACCAAATGATAAGGAAGAGGGTGTTATAGAGGGATACCATTGCTGGGCAAAGTTTTATCTAAAGGATAAAGGCTGGATTCCTGTTGATATATCTGAGGCAGATAAACACCCCGAACTTAGAGATTACTATTTTGGTAATCTTGACGCGGACAGGGTGTTACTAACTGTGGGAAGGGATATAATTCTAAATCCCAGGCAGTCAGAAGAACCCCTTAATTTCTTTGTATTTCCGTATGCCGAGTTAAATAAAAAAGAGTTTAAAAATATACGAAAGGAGGTTGACTTTAAAATAATAAGCTCAGAGAACCTTAAGAAATTAACAAAGCAGTTTTAACTTTCAGCCCTTCATAAAATTCTGTTTAGGGCTGTTGATTACAACGATTTTAAAAAGATTACAGCGATTTCTCGTTGAGTCTTAATCTCTGTAATCTGCTTTTTAATCTCCGTAATCAAGGGCTGAACGATTTTTGTGAAGCCCTATTAACTTTAGAAAGGAGAATTATTAAGATGAGGTATTTAGTGTGTCTTTTCATAATGTTGGTTTCGATGGTCTTTTTGTCAGGAATTGCTTTTTCTGCTGAGCATCCCGGAGAACATCCAGGGATGGGGACGTCCTCTGAGCATGACGGTCACGAGCATCCGGGTGAAAGCGCCGAACATCCCGGTGAAGAAGCAATGCTTTCCGCAGGGCAAATAATAAAGGGGATCAAGACTCATATAAACAATGTAGCAAAGGCTAACAATGGCTATTTTCCTCTTAAAGATACCAAGGAGGGTAAAGATTTAAAACTTAGACTTATCAGGGTTCACGAGGATAAGGTAAGTTACCTCAAAAAAGACGATGCCTATTTTGCCTGCACGGATTTTGTTACGGATGATGGAAAGACAACCTATGACATTGACTTCTGGATGAAGAAAAATGATAAAGGAGAACTTGAGGTTTACCAAACAAAGATACACAAAAAGGACGGGACCCCAAGGTTTACTTACAAGGACGATGAAATAGCGCCTGTAGAATAAGATATTATAAAAACAAAAAGGGCGGGAATCTTCCTGCCCTTTTCTTTTTTAGCTTTTGAGAAAATTAAAATTTATCGTAATATATATTTTCTAACGGAATGCCTTTTTTGGTGAGCACCTTTAAAGAGGCGTCTATCATAGGCGGTGGACCACATAGGTATGCCTCCATATTTGCGCCGTTCTCAACATATCTTTCAACTACCTGGGTTATTAGACCGGTTTCGCCCTCCCATTTGTCCTCTGGTTTCGGCTCAGATAAGGCGGGTATATATCTGAAATTTGGAAATTGCCTTTGAATTTCATGCAACTCCTCTGTATAAAACAGGTCTATCGTTCTCCTTGCTCCGAAGAAGTACATAATTTTCCTTGGCATATTCTTCTCTTTCAGGTGATATACTATCGACCTTATGGGCGCCATACCGCAACCGCCGCCTATACATACAATATCCTTATTTGAATCCTCCCTCAAGAAAAACTCTCCATAAGGACCTGTTATGGTTATTCCATCATTAACATCAAGGACCTCGTGAATATAGGTGGAACATAGCCCGCCAGGCACAAGCCTTATTATCAGTTCTATTTTACCGTCCTGCGAGGGAGAAGAGGCAATAGAATATGCCCTGAACTCATCTGTCCCCGGCACCTTAAACTGAACATACTGGCCGGGCTTAAATCTTATAGTCTTTGGCTCATCTAACCTAAGAACAATATGTTTTATATCATGGGTCAGGTCTTCTATGCTTAGAATTGTGGTCTTAAGTTCCTGCGCTAAAAGGAGTTCTTCCGGTATATAAATTTCAATGTCATTTTTTACCTTTACCTGACAGGAAAGCCTTATGCCTGAGAGTCTTTCCTGCTTGGATACATATACCTCCTCTGTGGGAAGGATATGGCCTGCCCCGCTTAGCACCTTTACCTTGCAATAGCCGCAGGTGGCCTTTCCTCCGCAGGCAGAGGGAATAAATATCTTACTTTCCACAAAATAACTTAAGAGATTATTCCCTCCTTCAACAGCAAGGGCTTTCTCTTTGTTTATGATTATCTTGCACTCGCCGTAGGTGACAAGAAATTTCTCTGCTATAACCAATAGAATGGCGATAACAACCAAAATTGCATTCATTAAAAGGATAGGCAACATATTTTGGTTAAATGGTTAAATGGTAATTGGTTAATTGGCTGATAGAAACCTCTTCTTCTTTTTTAACGCACAAATATTTGATGTAGCCAATCACCAATCACTGCAAAGTTATAATTCCTGCAAATCCCATAAAGGCAAATGCCATAAGGCCGGCTATTATCATAGTAATCCCCGGCCCGCGTAATCCCGGCGGTATATCACCCACCAAAAGCAGTTTTTCCTTTATTGCAGCCATTACTATAATCGCAAGCGCCCAGCCCAGGCTTGTGCCGAATGAATAAAATATGGTCTGGATGAAATTATATTTTCTGAGAACCATAAAAAGACTTACCGCCAATACTATGCAGTTTACCGTTATGAGCGGCAGAAAAATCCCGAATGAGGTCTGTAAGGGTGGAAAGAATTTCTCTATTATCATTTCCAATAGTTGCACAGATGCGGCTATGGTGATAATAAAAACTAGGTATGAGATGATATCGGATTTTAACGGAACTAAAATCTTC
This sequence comes from uncultured Planctomycetia bacterium, assembly GCA_964506845.1. Taxonomy (GTDB): domain Bacteria; phylum Omnitrophota; class Gorgyraeia; order VGKN01; family VGKN01; genus CAZDNS01. Next base: position 25,074 of record CAZDNS010000013.1, read on the forward strand.
CAGTATATGGGCCAGTTTATTACGGCGGTCATAGTAACTACAAACACTACAGAGACGCCCATCCCAACAGCGGTTTTAAAGTTACGCGATATAACTATAAACGGGCACATCCCTAATATATAGGTAAGTGCGATATTATGGGTGAAAATAGAGGCTATAAGTATTATCCAGGGATTCATAGTGTTCATGTTTCTACCTTTTTAGCAATAGTTCTGAATATCCATAGATACACGCCCAGAAGGAAGAATGCGCCCGGTGCAATAGTCATAACCACCCAGTCTGTCCACGAAGAAGGCATAACCCTGTGGCCCAGTATGGAGCCAAAACCTATTATCTCTCTTACTATTGACATAAGGATAAGCATACCGCTATAACCTATCCCGCATCCTAACGCATCTAAAACAGAATAAAACACATTATTCTTTATGGCGAATGCCTCAGCGCGACCCATAAGGATACAGTTTGTGATTATCAAACCCACATAGGGACCCATCGCCTCGCTTATAGGCGGAAAATACGCCTTTAAAAATCTATCCACGCATATAACAAATGTGGCTATTATAACCATATATGCAAGCATCCTCACCCTCGAGGGGATTACATTTCTGAACAACGCTACAAATAATGAACTAAATACAGTGCAAAAAGTTACACCCACTCCCATTGCGATTGCATTTGCCACGCGGTTGGTTATGGCCAGGCTAGAGCATATGCCTAATATCATACAGAATATGGGATTATCCTGCCATATACCGTAGACAAATGCCTTAAAACCCTTGGTATGTTTTAGACTCCTTGCAACCTGTTTTTTTGGCATAGAGTTAACCCTTTACCCCGTTAGAAATCTTATTTATACTGTAAACGTAAATCCGATATGTAATCCTACGGAAAAAATAGTCTGGTACAATGTTAGTCATTTCTAACGGGGTTTATCAATTTTACATATTTTTGTATATTTTCATTCAGCAGTTTTTCAAACGCCTTGCTTGAACCTGTGGCGCCGGTTATCGCATCCACCTCGTTGTTCGCCCTTGCTCTTCCCTGAGGGGTAAAAACAATGCTTGGAAAAATTTCCTTGTCTTTAAACTGTTTTAAGAAATCCTCCTCGGCAATCCTTGAGCCAAGCCCGGGGGTTTCCTCCTGATGAAGTATCCTAATCTTCTTTAATGTCTTTAAATCTGCGTTCAGGCTTAATGTCCCGGAAATAGGGCCCCAGAGTCCTGAGCCGTAAAATTCAAATATCGTTGCTCCGTCAGGCGCTTTGTAATAGGTGAATTCTCCTTTTTTGAATACTTTTATATTAGTGTCAAATATAGCCTCAATTTCTTTTTTTGAATAAGGTATCTCTGCCACATCCAATACTGATGATTTTAACTTTAGTTGTTCATTTTTTGCTATCATTGGAGAGGTGAAGGCATTAACTCCCACAAGGAATGCGCCTGAGACTGTGCCCATAACAATAACAAATATTATAATTTTAAAATGTTTCATTATACCTTTATCTTTGCGTATTTAACCTTTAGGACAAGGGTATCTATCAATGGAGAAAAGACATTCATAAGGAGAATGCTGAACATAACCCCTTCCACATAGCCTGAAAGCGCTCTTATAAGAACCGTCAAAAAGCCAAGCAGGATACCCGCTATCCATTTTCCCGCCAATGTGAACGGGCAGGTCACTGGGTCTGTCGCCATAAAAAATGCTCCGAGAAGCAAGCCGCCTGACAAAAGCTGAAACAATGGCGGTGCAAATTTATCCGAAAACAGATTTCCCAGAAAAGAAAAAATTAAAACTGAGCCCAGATATGAAAGGGGAATCCTCCAATTACTTACCTTTACCAATATCAAAAATATTCCTCCTAATATAATACCGATTCTAAAGGTCTCGCCAATACAACCTAAGGAACCGCCAAAAAGAAGCTCGGCATACGGGGGAATCAGTTTATCGCTTTTAAAAACGCCCAAAGGCGTTGCAGCAGTTATGGCATCTGCGCTGAAACGGCTAAAGCCGGCTAACCCTCCCTTAAAAGGCTCCTGCCAGGAGGTAGTCATTATGCTTGGGAATGCTATGGTTAAGAAAATCCTGCCTACAATCGCGGGATTAAATATGTTTCTTCCTGTTCCTCCGAACACCTCTTTCCCGAATGTCACTCCAAACATAACCCCCACTGCCACCACCCATAACGGAACTGTAGGCGGCAGAATAAGCGGGAATATCAAGCCCGTTACCAGAAAACCCTCGTGTATTTCTTTTTTTCTAAAGGCGGCGAACAATACTTCCACAAGCCCGCCTGCAGCATAAGAAACAAGTATGACCAGAAGCGTTCTGTAGCCCCAGAAATAAACAGAGGCGAATACCGCCGGCAAAAGCGCAATAACCACAAAACTCATAAAGCGCTTTATGTCTATGTTATCAGCGATATGCGGAAGCGTTGCGACCTTATCTGTCCCGAAATAAAATTCATCGGTCGCAGTCAGTACGGGTTTAAATCTATTAAGAAATTTATTCTTACTTATAATATTAGATAAACTGTATAGTGTTCGTTTTATTAATTTCATATTTTTGGTTTATTAAGTTCGTTGGGTTACTTGAGTTTTTAAGTTGCTTGAGTTAAAAACTCAATAAACTCTATAACTCTATGAACTCAAAGAACTAAAATTTACAACTTTGTCACTCCTCTATATTCCTCTATTCCCCTTAAATTGCTAAAATAGGGAACAATGCACTGGGCGCGGTCGCAACCCTGTATAATGAGTTTATCCTGCCCTTCTTTTATGTGCCTTGCAAGGGGAATTTTTGACGGGCATATGAAACTGCATAAACCGCATTCTATGCAGTTAAAAATTCTGTAATTCATCAGCGTCTCATCAATTATGCCGCGCTGGACATACTTACTCAAAAGATGCGGGATAATGCTAACCGGGCATATCTCCTCGCAGTAGTTACAGGATATGCAGGGTCTTTCCTCTCCGTGCATATTTGTATCGCAGTGTTTTTCTATAAAGGGAATGAAGTTTGAAAGAAAGGTCCTTGAATACGAATCTCTTCTTGGGCCAGGCCTCATAAACACAAGAAAGTCTCTCTCTCTATTCTCAGGGATTGCTATTATCTGAGAATAGACTTTGTCCACTGGCAGGGAGAAATCGTTCAATTCGAAACCTGTCAATAAACTGTTTAAGACGACCCTTGAAGGCATATCCTCCTTAATATTCCCTGTCACGATTTCCTTTAGTGTAGTACCGAGGCGCACCTTTATGTGAAGGTTCTCCTTGAAAGAGGTTCCGCAAAGCGCCACAATCCTTTCGATAAGGGGTTTTCCCTCACAGACAGCCTCATATACGCTTAATACTGCCTGTATATTTAAAACCACTGCCCCGATATTCGCCGCAGAGTAGCCAAAGGGAAATTTTTTGCCCAGTATAGTCGGTATAAGCATCTCGTCGTACCCCTGGGGATATTTGGGCTCAAGGGGTCTGATCTTTAACCACTCAAGCCGATAGGTCAATTTATGTATCTCTTCAAGAAGTCTTTTCTTATGTGAATTCAGAGCCAGATATACCTTTGCATTCGGCATTATCCTTTTCAATATCTTGAGCCCTTCTACAAAGTGAAAGAGCCTTTTGCCGTTCAGCAATACACCTAATGAAATATTGTAGGGTTCTGAACCTACGCCGTGGACTATAAGGTCCGCTACGGCCTCCGGAGAAATTATCGAACTTCTAAAGTGCGTCGGTATGCCTTCTCTGTCCAGAGAGGATACGCCTGAATGATAAATTAATCTTTCTATTTCTTCGCCGGACAATTCATTCCAGTCCTGAGTAAAACCCTCGATTTTCTGGATTTTATCTTCGCCCTCACTTTTTATGATTACCATTCCTACGTCACGTTTAAAATAATTCATTCTCTTTATATCTTCCACAACTCCATTAACAGAGGAATGGACAGGGCTTGATATGGTGGAATCGTCTCTGCCGATTATCTGACCGCAAAAAACCCTATCCCCAATTTTGACCAGGGGTTTTACATCTTTTCCAAAGCCCTGTCTTAAGGGAATAATAACCCTGGAGGGTATTTTTATATCCAGGAGTGTCTCGGAAGGCTGGCCTGCGTAGCTGGAGAATTTATATCCACCCTTAAAGGTGTGGTGATTGCGCATATTGTGAAATCTTTCACTTATTTTATCAAAAAAAATTATTTTGCAACCGCTGAAACGCAAAATTTGTAACCGCTAAATCGCGAAATATTCCTTTGCGTTTTGGCGGTTTCACCGCAAAGAACGCAAAGATTTTTGCGGGTTTGCGATAGCGCTTTGGCGGTTATATTCTGCGCTTTTGCGGTTGAAGAATGGAAGAATTATAGGATTATTCAATAACCTTGTCAATAGAATTTTTTTAGAAAAACAGGGGGGTATTCAAAGGGAAAAATAGTAAAAAAGTCCTATGGTCTCTTACCCTACGGATAAGCCTTTTTTCTCCTGTCGGGTTCCAACCGATTTACCACAGGACACACAAACATAATCATAAAGATTACCGTCTGGAAGGACTAAAAGGAGTTTTTCAGAAACAGGCATTGACATCCCGCAATTATCGCAGAATAAATGGGTTGCTGTAATTTTTTCAAACTGTTTCATTTACTGATCTTTATTACTCTTTAAAATTTTTAGAAACGCCTGAACAATCCTCGGGTCAAACTGACTGCCCGAGTTATTTTTAATTATCTTTATAGCCTCCTTTTTGGGATAGGCTTTTCGGTACGGCCGTTTTGAGGTAAGCGCCTGGTAGACATCTGCAATAGCAACTATCCGCGCTCCTATAGGAATTTCTTCTCCCTTCAAACTGTTGGGATAGCCCTTTCCGTCCCAGTGTTCATGATGATACAGGATAAGCGGTATTATATCGTGCAGGGACTGAATAGGCCTTATGATGTCAGCGCCAATCTGCGGGTGTTTCTTGAGTTCGTTAAATTCGCCTTTGGAGAGTTTCAGTCTCTTTAGTAAAATTTTTTCGCTTATTCCTATTTTGCCCAGATCGTGCAACACTGAGGCCTGTCTTATCCGGTCTATCTCCTCCTTCGGAAGGTCCAGCATCCTGGCAATCTCGGTTGCGTATCTTACGGTCCTTTCGGTATGCTGGCCTGTATAACGGTCTTTCAGCTCTATGGTCTTTGCAAAGGCAAATACTGCCTCTATAAGGCTTTGATTTGCGCGCTTGGTAAGTTTCTCTATCTTCTCCTTCAGAGATTTGATGTTTGCATCTTCAGCGCTCTTTTGGTCCAGAGAGCCTCTCTGCCTGCTTAGATCAATTGAAGAGTAAACCTTATTCCCTCCAAATTCCTTCACCTTACTTAGGACCTGATCAGTAAGTTCTATCAAATCCATACCCCTGTTTATTTTGTCTTCAGGGTATGAGGCAACCGCCAGGCTTAGTTTAAGTTTAACGGTATATTTCTTATTTCCAAAATTATATAGACTTATAGCATCCAGCAGTCTTTGCGCTAATACCAGAATCGTGGACCTGTCTGTTCCCGGAGATATAATAACGAATTCCTCTCCGCCATAGCGTATTACTATATCATACTGCCTGAGCATTCTCTTGAGTTGTCTGGCGAGTTGTTTGAGCACCAGGTCTCCGAACTGATGGCCGTAGACATCATTTATGGATTTAAAATAATCCACATCCAGCATTATCGCTGAAAGGGAATGCCCATATCTCTTGGAGCGATAAAATTCTGCTTCAATAATCTCGCCTAAGTAGCGATGATTGTAAAGGCCGGTGTGAGAGTCCCTGAGGGTGAGTTGTTTTAATTTCTTGTTTGATTTAAGAAGTTCGTTATTTAACGTCTCTGACTCCTGCTGAGCTCGCTTACGCTCTAAGGCATTTGCAAATATTTCTCCGACTATTTTAAGAAGCATTATACTCTCATCTGTCCAGGTTCTTTCCTCTTTTATAGAATCGAAGCCTAAAAATCCAATGGGTTTTCCAGCATAAAACATCGGAACGCAGATTACAGACTTGAGTCCTCGGGACTGCCAGAATTCTTTTTCTTCGCTTGCCTCAGGCGGAAGTTTATTGAGGGAGGGCACATAAACTATTTTTGAATCCTTAAGGGTTTTAGCAACCCATGGAAACTCTTTCTCTGATAGGCCCTTAAGTTTAGAAATCTCGGACGTAATACCCTCAGCGCACCACTCGTGTGTCTCATCTGCCTTCGTGGCATCGTCATAGGCTAAGAATACATAACTTCTATCTATCTTTGAGAATTCGCCAATCTTTTTAAGCGCGAGATTTATAGCGTTATCTACCTCATTTAATGGGATATTAATAAAGTTTGTTGATATAGAGGTAATAAGCTTCTCAAATTCTGCCCTATAACTCAAAGCCTCCTCAGCTTTTTTTCGCTCCGTGATATCACGGACATATTCGATCACGCCTTTCAGTTCGCCTGTTTCCATATCAAACATTGGGAAGGTATAGAGGTCAAGCCACCCTGTAATTTCTCCGTCTTTTTGTCTTTTAGGGACAACTTCATAGGCGGCGCAGGAAGTCTCTAAGGTTCTTAGCGCAGGGCAAATCCTGCAGGGTTTGTCTGCGCTATGGTAGGCCTCGTAACACTTCTTACCAGCAAGGGGCATATTATAGGCATACCATTTTTCCATAGCAGAATTAACCTGCACAATGTTAAGCGCTTTGTCTAAAATGCTGATTCCGTCCTGTATGCTCATAAAGATATTGGAAAGGAAGCGTTCCTCTTCGCGCAGCGCCTCTTCAATCTTTTTAAGTTCACTGATATCGCGCCCCATACCCACAATGCCTGTTATGTTTCCGTAACTGTCCCTTAAGGGTACCTTTGTGGTCAAAACCCAAATTTTCTTATTATCTATCCGGTCAATGACAGGTTCATTTTTATTAATCAATGGCTCTCCCGAAGATATAATTTTTTGCTCATCCTGAAAATATTTCTCTGCCATTTCCTTTGGGTAAAAATCGAAGTCTGTCTTCCCGATAATCTCGTCTGGATTCTTAGCGCCCATAACGCGCGCTACAGCAGAATTACTAATAATAAATCTACTTTGGATATCTTTTACATAGATATAATCCGGCAGATTATCAATAAGGGTCCTAAGCATATTACGCTCTGCTTTTAATACCTTATTGGTTCTTCTGCGCTCCTCTTCTACCGCTATACTTGAGGCAATTATAGTTAGAATCTTTTTATCCTCACTAGAAGGTATAACATCTTTTGTATAGACAGCGCAAAGAGTGCCTATAAATTTATCTGAGAATTTCACAGGACAGCCGATGTAGGTTTTCAATTTATAGCGCGTTATTAAAGGACTTGTCTGGGCATAAGGGCTCTGTTCTAAATCACGCACAATCAAAATCTCCGGACGTTTTCTTTTAATAACATCATAGCAGATATGCCCCTCGGGTTTATCCGCTAATTCAAAATCCACAGGGGTATTCCATTTTCCCATAGACCGCAATAATCCGTCTTCTATACAATTATACATTGCGCTATCTGCTTTAAGAAGTTTACCGCAAAGGGCAGTGAGACTATTAATATTTCTAAGGGGGTCTGCTCCAAGACTTAAGAAACATTCGTTTATCATAGATATCCGCTTCTCGGATTCTTTACGTTCGGTTATATCCCTCACCACGCCAATAAATGCCCTTGGTTTACCTTCGTCATCCGTAATTAACGAAGCGCTCATTTCAGCAGGAAAAGAAGTGTCGTCCTTCCTTAGCAACGTATACTCTACATTTTTTATATATCCGGTTTCTAAGGTCCTTTGAAGGTTTTCTTTGGCACGAGTCCAGTCTTCTTGAGCAATAAAGTCAAAGGCACTTTTCCCAATTATCTCTTCAACACTATTATAGCCGTGTAAAGCTAAAGCCTGAGGATTGGCCATAATAATATTCCCCTCAAGGTCTGTAAGCGTAATGCCATAAGGGGAGGTTTCAACTAAACTGCGATAACGCCCTTCGCTTTCGCTGAGAGCCTTCTCTTTTCGCTTATGCTCCGTAATATCGCGGAAGGTGCTCTGGACATATTTCTCGCTTCCGATAAAAATCTCGCTTGATGAAATCTCTATATCTTTTATTGCGCCGTTTTTGCAGATAATCCTGTATTCAAATCTCGAAGGCAGGGGCTCTCCGCTTTCCCTCTTTTTAAGCCGTTCCTGTACTAACGGCTTACTATCAGACGCCACATGGTCGATAAGGGGTATTTTAAGAAATTCCTCCATAGATTCGTAGCCAAAGATATCAAGGAGCGTCCTGTTTGCATAGACCACGCTATTCCCCTTGGATATTCCGATTCCCTCAAGGGAATTTTCAACCAGGTTCCTGTATTTTGCCTCTGACTCAATAAGCGCCTCTTCTGTCTTTTTGCGTTCTGTAATATCGCGGGAAATACCTAAAACTGAAGAGACCTTCTCTTTATCATCCCTTATAGGAACCAGCGTGGTGTTTAGCCATATAGTGCGGCCGGGAAAATGGGATTGCTTTTCAACGTTAATCAACTCGCCTGTATCAAAAACCCTCTTAAGGCTTTCTTTATACTGGTCGGATATTTCAGGAGGGAAAATCTCGCTTAATTTTTTTCCTATAATCTCTGAGGGGCTGCAATTTATATGCCTTGCGGCAAAGCTATTTACATACTCAATGCACCAGTCGTTTCCTATGATAAATATAAAATCCTGCGCTGCCTCGGCAAGTAGCTGGTAATAGCGGCCTCCGTTTTCGCTCAGTTCGGTTTGTGTTAGGGCGCTTTTTATACCGGGATTAAGGCGGGAATTGTTTTGATTTGTATTATTCAATCCGTTTATTAACTCTTCTTTTGTTTTGTCTGGCTCTCTCATATATAATCACTTAAATGTTTTTCCGTTTAATATAAAATATAGCATATAGGATTTAAAAAAGCAAATTCGTAAAGAAAAATGGAAAAACAGGGAAAAACAGGGACACTTCCCTATTTTTCCTTCACAGCCCTACCCTCTGTTAAAAATAAACCTGCTACAGATATAAAAACCAATATCTTTATACTAAATTTACCAAACATTATATCCCCTTTTTTATCCGCCTACGCAGAAGACCATGTCTGTAAAGCCGCGGATGCCTGCCTTACGGCGAGGTCTCGCCTCTGGTGGAAATGCGAAGCGGATAACCCCAACGAGTATGGGAAAATTATCGAAGAGAATTTCCCCATATGTTACGAGTCGGGGTAAATACAGATACCGCGGGATAAACCCGTGGAGCTTCATTAATTTAGATGATTTTAACAGGGGATAGTTTCATTTTTTAGATGCGCTGAAAAATTAACCCGAATTTTGCTAGCGCAAAGCGCATGCAAAATTCGCCCCAGGGGCAGCTCTTTCTAAAGAAAAGGCTGGGTTAACCCAGCCCTAATTTTACTAAAGTGTTTTTA
>CAZDNS010000014.1:0-15122 GCA_964506845.1 uncultured Planctomycetia bacterium
CCTTAGAAAAGTTGCATCCACAACAAAATGTCAAGGGTTTAATGGTTCGACTTCGCTCACCATCCTGAGCGTAGTCGAAGGATTCACAGACGCTTCGCTATAACTTACGTCTCTTCGCTCCGTAAGTTATCTGCTTATTAAAAATGGAGGTTAAAATATGAAATTTCGCGAAAAGGCAAAGGTAATGGATAAAGAAGCAATCGACAGAACCATACTTAGAATAGCGCATGAGATACTGGAGAAGAATAAAGGGGTAGAGGATCTTGCAATAATAGGCATAAAGACAAGAGGCGCATATCTTGCCGAAAGGATAGCGACTACCATAGAGAGGATAGAAAACAAGAAAGTACCTGTGGGAGCGCTGGACATAACCTTATATAGAGACGATTTATCCGAGATATCCTATAAACCCGTGGTGCAGGAAACCCAGATAAATTTTCATATAACAGGAAAGAACATTGTCCTTGTGGATGATGTATTATATACGGGCCGCACAATCAGGTGCGCCTTGGATGAACTTGTGGACTTTGGCAGGCCGAAGAATATACAGCTTGCAGTTTTGATAGACAGGGGCCACAGGGAACTTCCGATTAAGGCGGACTACGCGGGCAAGAACGTTCCCACGGCAGCAAGGGAAAATATTCAGGTTAAACTGAGAGAAATAGATGGGATAGATGAGGTGATAGTTGAAGAGCCGGAATAAAAATAGTAACTGGTAACTTGTAAGTCGGAGGAATTATGGCTGAATGGAACAGAAAAGACCTTTTAGGACTTCAGGAACTCTCAAAAGAGGAGATCCTGTTTATTCTGGATACAGCGGAATCTTTTAGAGAAGTCTCCACGAGGCCCATAAAGAAGGTACCTGCGCTCAGGGGAAAGACGGTCGTAAATTTTTTCTTCGAGCCGAGCACCAGAACGCGCGCCGCTTTTGAGCTTGCAGCCAAACGCTTAAGCGCCGACATAATAAACATATCCGTTAATACCAGCTCAATGGTAAAAGGCGAAACCCTTAAAGACACCGCAAGAAATATTGAGGCAATGAAGGTGGATATTATCGTTATGAGGCATTCTTCCTCCGGCGCTCCGCATATGCTTGCCAAGGCCGTTAAATCAAGCGTGGTAAACGCCGGAGACGGCTCCCACGAACATCCAACACAGGCGCTTTTGGATATGTTTACAATCAGGGAGAAAAAGGGAAAAATCGAGGGTTTAAATGTGAGCATAATAGGAGACATTGCCCATTCAAGGGTCGCCAGGTCTAACATATGGGGGTTGAAGAGGCTGGGCGCAAATGTAACCGTGTGCGGGCCATCCACCCTTATGCCCAAAGAGGTAGAAAAATTAGGCGTAAGGGTTACAAATAAACTGAAAGAGGCAATAGAAGATACAGATGTTCTGAACGTCTTGCGGGTTCAGCTTGAAAGGCAGAACGAGAACCTTTTCCCGTCAGTCAGGGAATATGCAATTGAATTTGGAATTGACAGCGATAAATTAAGACACGCCAAAAAAGACGTGTTGATAATGCACCCCGGCCCGATAAATAGAGGGATAGAATTAACCCCGGATGTTGCAGATGGGCCGTATTCCGTAATTCTAGACCAGGTGACAAACGGGATTGCGGTCAGGATGGCGGTTTTGTATCTTGTATCAGGGAGGCCTGAAAGCGATGAACCTGCTGATTAAAAACGGAAGGGTCATAGACCCTAAAAACAAGATAGACGATAATCTCGATATCTTAATTGAAAAGGGAAAGATAGTTAAAATTTCAAATTCCATTAAAGAATCTGACGCAAGGCTGATAGACGCGTCCGGAAAAGTAGTCTCGCCTACCTTAGTTGATATGCATACCCATATAAGAGAACCCGGCAGAGAAGACGAGGAAACCATTCTGACAGGAAGCCGCGCCGCCTTAAAGGGAGGATTTGGAAGCATAACCGTTATGCCGAACACGCGGCCTGTTATAGACAATAAGGGTGTTGTCGAGTTTGTTTGTTCAGAGGCGAGAAAGGTGGATTTGATAAATGTCTATCCTGTGGGAGCGATAACCAAGGCCCTTGCCGGGAAGGAATTATCCGAGATAGGCGAGCTTGCAAAAAGCGGGGCAGTTGCAATCTCGGATGACGGTATGCCGGTAGCAAACAGCCATATTATGAGAAGGGCGCTTGAGTATTCCAGGATGTATAATATCCCGGTTATATCCCATTGCGAGGATTTAGAGTTATCCGCAAAGGGTGTGATGCATGAGGGGTATATTTCCACAGTTTTGGGTTTTAAAGGGATACCAAGCGAATCAGAGAGTATTACGGTTTCAAGGGATATTCAACTTGCGCACCTTAGCGGAGGAAGGCTTCATATAGCCCATGTAAGCTGTAAAGAGAGCATAGAACTTATAAGAAGCGCAAAGAAAAAAAATTTAAATATAACCGCAGAGACCTGCCCGCATTATTTTACCCTCTCCGATGAAGCAGTTTTAAATTTTGACACCAACACAAAGGTAAAACCTCCCCTAAGGACAAAAGCCGATATACAGGCTATTAAAGAGGCGCTCAAGGACGGCACAATAGATGCTATCTCAACAGACCATGCGCCCCATACTGAAGCAGAAAAAGATACCGAATACGACCTCGCTCCATTCGGCATAATAGGCCTTGAGACCGCTTTCGCCATATCCTATGCAGAATTAGTAAAGGGTGGAATTTTAAGCCTGTCCGACCTCATCGAAAAAATGAGCCTTGCGCCTTCAAGAATTTTAAATCTACACAATAAGGGGCACCTGTCCATAGGCGCGGATGCCGATATACTGATATTTGACCCTGTGGTCAGTTGGAAGGTCGAAAAACATAATCTGGAATCGAAATCAAAAAATACGCCCTTTTTAGGCTGGACGCTCTGGGCAAAGCCGTTGGATGTCATGGTGGCAGGAAGGTTTATGATGAAAGAGGGTAAAATTGTAAAGAACGATTCCCGTTAGAAACCTGTATAGAACAATGACGATATTCTGCTATTTTTGCATTAATCAAACCCCTAAACCTGTTTGGTTAGGACAAAAGGTTCTAGCGGGATGAAAAAAATCATTAATGTTATTATAGTTTTGCATTTAGTTTTAAACACCCCCTGTGCCCACGGTCTTTCAACAAATGAGGCAGTAAGTGATATAGAATCGAAGTTTGATACTATAGAGACTTATAAGGCGGTATATAGGTTTAAGGCGGAGGATATAGAACAGAGTTTTACAACAGAGGGTATGGTTTCCTTCAAGAAGCCGGACAAGGTTAAGATGGAGATGTTGGTAGTTTTAAAAGAGCCGATGGTTCAGAATGTTATATCAAACGGAAAGAATATGTGGGTTCATATACCTAAGTTAAACCAAATCTCAAGGATAGACCTTGCTGATTTAAAAGAGTTTTTTGGCGCAAGATACTTTGATTATCAAGAACCAAGCCTATGCAAGCCCTTCAAGGAGGTAAACAAGGAAACCCTTAGACTTAGGGGAACGGAAAGGCTTAACGGAGAGGATATGTATGTGTTTGAGGCAGAACCCTCCAGCCTAAAGATAGCGCAGGGCGATATGCCAGAAAATTCAACCGTAAGAATATGGGTTAGCGTAAATAACGGCCTTCAGCACAAGATAAGCGTGTTTGATGAATCCGGAAATGAGATAATACAGCATATCTTCAAGGACTTTGTCATAAATCAGTTAATCAATGACTACGAATTCGAATTTAAACCTCCTTCGGATTCCGAGATAATTGATTCCACAGAAGAGATAAAGGATAAGATGATAGAGGCTTTAAAAAAATATGGAAAAGATTAAAACAATCTTAGCCTTAGAGGACGGCTTGTATTTCGAGGGTCTTTCGTTTGGCGCCTCAGGCGAGGGATACGGAGAACTCGTGTTTAATACCGCAATGACGGGATATCAGGAGATACTGACAGACCCTTCCTATAAGGGTCAGATTGTTACAATGACATACCCTTTAATAGGAAACTACGGCCTTAACAGCGATGACGTTGAATCCCTGAGGCCGCACGTCGAGGGTTTTGTCGTAAAGGAGTTAAGCCGCATAGAGAGCAACTGGCGTTCTGAAATCAGTCTCGACGAGTTCTTAAAGAAATACAATATTGTAGCGATTGAGGGTGTGGATACGCGTTCGCTTACCAAGCATTTAAGGACCTATGGCGCAAAAAGGGCGGTCTTATCGACCATGGATTTAAACCCCGATAGCCTTATAAAGAAGGCAAAGGAGTCTCCGGGTCTTATCGGAAGGGATCTTGTCCGAGAGGTAACCTGCCCGGAAACATACAGCTGGGGAAAGGGCGAGTCCGACATATTCAATCCAGCTAATAAAGCACCAGAGTCTAAATTTAAGGTAGTGGTTATGGACTTCGGCGCAAAGCATAATATTGCAAGGAAATTGGTTTCAAACGGCTGCTCCTGTATAGTTGTGCCTGCAAGCGCAACGGCTAAAGAGATTCTTTCATATAAACCGGACGGCCTTGTTCTTTCAAACGGGCCGGGTGACCCGGAGGGCATTCCCTACGCTATAAATGAAATAAAAAAGTTGCTGGAAGAGTTTCCCATATTCGGGATATGCCTTGGGCATCAGCTATTGGGGCTTGCCTTTGGAGGCAGGACTTACAAACTGAAATTCGGCCATCATGGCGCAAACCAGCCTGTTATGGATTTGGAGACAAAGAAGGTAGAAATCACCTCTCAAAACCATGGATTTGCTGTGGATATAGATTCAATCCCAGATAAGAATGTGGTGCTGACCCATATTAATTTAAACGATAAAACAGTCGAGGGAATGAGGCATAAGAGACTCCCTATATTTTCAGTCCAGTATCATCCCGAGGCCTCTCCCGGCCCTCGCGATGCAGGATATTTATTTGAGAGGTTCGTAGAACTTATGGAGAATGCAAAACATTAGCTCCTTATAACCTGAATTATGAAATTCATCTTAACCCACGAGGTAGGACGTCTTGCAAAGTGGTTAAGGATACTCGGCTTTGACAGTGCTTATCAGAAGAAGGATGACAAAAGAGAGCTTGTGCTAAGGAGCCTTAGAGAAGATAGAATTGTTGTATCAAGGAACGCCTCTTTAGCAAGATATACAGGCATAAGGTTTATTCATATAAAAAGCGATTTGTTAGAAGCGCAACTTAAACAGCTTAAGGATGAAATAGGGCTTCCGGTTAACGAAGAAGATATGTTTACGCGGTGTGTGATATGTAACGAGGTTTTGATAGAAATAAAGAAAGTGGAAGTAAAAGATAGGGTGCCCGAGTTTGTATATAGGACAAACGAGAACTTTATGAGATGCCCGGCATGCAACAAAATATACTGGCAGGGAACGCATTGGGGAAATGTGAAAGAAATAATTGATAAATTAAAAATTAAAAGTTAAAAATGAGAATTATTGCCGATTTTCATATTCACTCTAAATACAGCCGAGCGACGAGTAGAGATATGGACATAGAAAACCTATCCAAGTATGCGAAGCTAAAGGGAATAAATCTGCTCGGCACAGGGGATTTTACATATCCCCTGTGGCTTATAGAGCTAAAGGAAAAACTTACTCCAGGGGGATACGGCTTATTTGAATATGAGGGGGTTAATTTTATTTTAACCACAGAGATTTCCAGCATATATTCAAAAGGCGGTAAGACAAAGCGCGTGCATAATATGATATTTGCTCCGACATTTGAGATAGTTGATAAGATAAACTCCCGGCTTGAGAGAATTGGAAACCTTATGGCTGACGGAAGGCCTATACTTGGTTTACCCTGCAGGGATTTAGCGGATATAGTGTTGTCCATTTCAAAGGACTGCCTTATAGTGCCAGGCCATATCTGGACGCCGTGGTTTAGCATATTCGGCTCTATGAGCGGTTTTGACAGCGTTAAAGAATGCTTTGAGGATTATACAGACCAGATATATGCCATGGAAACGGGGTTAAGCTCGGACCCTGGAATGAACTGGAGGCTGAGCCAGCTGGATAAATACACCCTTATCTCGAATTCAGACAGCCACAGTCCTTCCAAGATAGGGAGGGAAGCCAATGTTTTTGATGCGAAATTGGATTATCTTGAGATTCTGGATATCTTAAAGAAAAAAGACAAAAAACGCTTTTTATTTACCGTGGAATTTTTTCCAGAGGAAGGCAAATACCATTATGATGGTCATAGGTTATGCGATGTAAGATTTTCGCCGGAAGATACAAAAAAACATAAAGGCATTTGCCCCAAATGCAGGAAGCCTGTCACAGTCGGTGTTATGAACAGGGTGGATGAATTAGCAGATAGAAAAGAAGGTTTTGTCCCGGAGAATTCAATCCCGTTTAAAAATATGATACCGCTTGAAGAGATAATAGCCCAAGTCAGGCTGAAGTCACGGGATTCCCAGACAGTGCAAACGGAATATAAGTCTATATTGCAAAGGTTAGGGAGCGAATTTGAGGTGCTCCTTGATATACCGGACGATAAATTGACAGGCTCGCTTCCAAGCCAAATAGCAACGGCAATTATAAATGTAAGAAAAGGCAATGTGAAGATTCTTCCCGGTTATGACGGCGTTTATGGCAAGATAGAATTACCGAAAGAAGAAGACAAAAAAGAAAAGCAGATGACCCTCTTTTAAAATATGCCCAGACGAACTAATATAAAGAAGATTTTAATAATAGGCAAAGCTCATGATATTTCGCAATGGTGTGAGTTCGTATTTTAAAAAATATATTCAAAAAATGATATTAAGAGAGGGTGTAGTATGTGTTAAAGTAATTTTATATTCTGAGAATATTTATAATATGAGATGAATCATTTATTGCCATTTTTTTCTTATCGCAGAAATCAGATAATCGTAATCGTGTTGTTTGTTATTTTAAATAATATAATTTGGTGGTCTGCTAATAAGTTTGTTCAAGGTCCAGATGAGGGTAGACATCTGGCCGAGAGTATTAGATTATGCGAAACAAATGATTATAAAAATGCCTTTTTTGATTTTTCTGCAAATACCCCACCTTTTTTTAATTCCACCGCAACTATTTTCTATAAAATATTTAATAATTATTCTTATCATATTTCGCTATTGAATAATATTTTATGTATTGTCCTAATATTAATGGGTATAAGTAAATCAGAAAGACTCTTCTTTAATACATCTGGTATATTGTCTTGCGTCTCTTTGATGCTCATTCCTGCATTTGGAGTACATTCAAGATTTTTTAACTCTGATATGGCCTTGCTGGGTGTATTTGTATGGTTTTTGTATTTTATAAAAAAGATGAACGACACCACTAATTTTAGATATCTTCTTATACTTATTGTGCTACTTTTTGTAGGCGGTTATTCTAAAAGCGGTTTCTATACATTTTCTTCGCTCCCAATAATATATTATTTTTTACAATCAATTAAAAGAAAAGAGTCTAAGAAAATCTTTTTCAATCTTATCCTTGGCACTATGCTGATTATAGCTTTTTATTTCCTATATCCATACCTATTTATTTGGTCAATTAAAGAACCTAAATTCAATCTATGGGGGGAAGCCCCTATTCAATATCCTGTTTCTTATCCAGGTCTTTCTTGGGGATATATCCAAAAAGATTTTTTGGGGAGGGTAAATGAAGCTATCCTTCTTATTATTAATGCACAACTTGGAGGGATGGTCTTCGCATTTTTTATTTTTACCTTTATAATATTTGTTACCTCTCCTTTAAATAAAGAAGTCAAGCTTAGTTTTACTCTGTATCTTTTAGGGCCATTATTTATTTTTCCTCTCACAAGGCATCCCCATTTGGAAGCACGTTATTTTCTCTCACTCGTTATTCCTGAAGCATTAATTATAAGTTATGGAGTATATTCTTTCTTTAAGAGAAAGTATATTTTTAAATTAATTGCTATAAGCTTTATTCTGTTTTCTCTAATTCAATACCACGGTATTTCCTATTCTAAGGCTTGGCTTGATTTTTTTTATAAAAAAATGATTTTTAATAACAAAATTAATCTGTCATACTATGACACCCATAGCCATAGCGGAATTGCATGGTCTCTACCTTATCCTGATAATCCCCTAAAAGAAGTTATTAACATTCTTTATAATGCCTCAAAGAAAGGTATATTGCCTACAGCATGTTTTGTATATGATTGGGAAAAAGAACCTTTTGTTTTATTTCTTGCTCAAAGGTTAGATTATTATATGTTACAGAGAGGGTTACATAATATTCATAGATGCGAAGAATCTGGCGACAGCCTCTTGCGTTATAGTTTAGATTACACCCCCGATAAGACATTTTTGAGCGATAGTATTGACAACTTTAATATATATGATGCGAATTTTTTAATTATTAATAATTCTTATATCAAAAATGAAGACGCTGTATTATCAAAAGAGATATTGCCTTATAGAGAAAGGTTTAAAAGGGTAAAAGAATTATACCCACAAAAATTCATAGTATTTGAGAATTACTTTGAAAAAGCACAATTTAAACTTTATAAAAGATTTGCTATTTATAATCCGCTCACTAAAAATAATGAAATCTTCTTTCTATATGTAAGGCATAAAATATATAATGAATTATCTAACATTAAGCTCTCCATAACTCTTCAAAATAACAACGTCTTAACCATGGATAAGTGTGTCAAAACTCTCAAAGATGAAAATACTATTAGTTTAGAATGGCCTGAGGATACTTTTAAAATAGATGTAAAAATCACACGTAATATTTCAGGCGATATTATGTTTGACCTTTACCCTGAAAGGGTAAATGATATTAAATTGATTGAAATTAAATCTACATTTCCGTATACGCCCTTATTTTACTATTTTGATGATGGCGATTTTAAATTATTCAAAGGAATCTCTCGAAGATTAGTGCTGAAAAATAGCTATGAATTTTGTAAAGGGATTAAGACAAATGAAGAAACCAGGTACTTTATATGCATCCCTCAAATAACTTATAAAGGTTTTCTCTCTCAGGTGCATATTCATAAGGAAAAATATATAGATTTTATTTATTACGTAATCCCATCTTCACAAGATAAAACGTTGGTTAAAATTCTCTCTTTTTATATCGTAAACAATATAGAAGATTATAAAAAAGAGATAGAAGGGATCCCCGAGATTAAAAAAGAAATAAAAATTGGAGATAATTTTAAATTTGCTTTTGATTCTAATGCTTTCAAAATTTATTTTAGAGAAAAAGAAATTACAAAAGGATTTGGTTTATATAGCTCAATTTTTAAAAAATTTTGGCACGATCCTCAAGATATAGTATGGACTATAGAGAATTCTAATAACGAATATATGGTTATTAAAGGTGACTATGTGAACTTTCCGGTTAGTTTGAAATGGATTATAAAAAGTAAACAACAATACGCATTGAACATAGATGTGATTTTAATAGTAAAAGAGGATATATATATAGATAGAATACAAACTTCCATAATGATAAATCCTGATTATAAAAACTGGGAAGCGGAATATTTAAATAAATCTATAAAAAAAGGTAGGTTTGGCTCGCCATTTTTTACTAATAGGTGGAAGATAATATGGTTTGGTTCGGCAGATAGCTTTAAGATAGAATCAAAGAATTTGCCTAAAGTATGCTTTG
The DNA here is from genome assembly GCA_964506845.1 of uncultured Planctomycetia bacterium. Taxonomy (GTDB): domain Bacteria; phylum Omnitrophota; class Gorgyraeia; order VGKN01; family VGKN01; genus CAZDNS01. The sequence continues at coordinate 9,609 of CAZDNS010000014.1, forward strand.
TCAGAAATAAAAAAGACTCTATATGTGATAAAGGTTATATTTCTAAAACAGATAATAATTTCGATGCATACACCTTAGCATATGAAGGTTGTCCCAGAAAGACTTTGCATAAAGGCAAATTCCTTTGTTTTTCAGGAGAGATCCGAATGCTCTAGTTTTAAGGGATATATTAAGAATTGTACAGAGATAAATAATTGCAATTTTTAGATTAAGTAGACATGAGGAATAGCGAAGAAACTAAGAATACAGAAATTTCCGTTGTTATACCTTTATATAACGAAGAAGGAAATATCGAACCATTATATGGTAAACTTACGGATGTTCTCGGAAAGACAAACAGATTCTATGAGATAATCTTTGTAGATGACGGAAGCCAAGACAAGGCATTCACCATCCTTAAAGAAATAAACCAGAGAGATAAGCATGTTAAAGTTATAAAATTTTCAAAGAATTTTGGACAGTCATATGCTTTGATAGCCGGCATTAAAATGGCCAAAGGTGAGATTATTGTTACAATGGATGGTGACCTTCAAAACAGGCCAGAGGATGTACCGAAATTTCTTGCTAAGATGGAAGAGGGTTTTGATTTAGTGAGTGGCTGGAGGTATAAAAGGGAAGATTCTTTTATAAGAAAATTTCTATCTTTAATAGCAAATTTTATAATACAGAAAAAGACAGGGGTTAAGATACACGATTATGGTTGCGCCTTTATGGCTATGCGAAAGAGCCTTAAAAATCATCTTAGTGATTATGGAAAAGAAGCTAGGTTTATAAAGCCGCTTCTTACAAAATTAGCAAGTTATATAGGGGAGATTAAAGTAGGGCATACACCACGAACCGCTGGAATTTCAAAGTACAATTTCTTTAAAATTATAGAAAAAGGCATAGATTTTATTTTAAATTTTAATCCCAAAGCTGTAGACAAAAACACGTTACCCTAAGCTATTAGTTTTGCAGTTAAACCTTAATCAATACAAAAGTGAATCGCCTGAGGTTTTTTAATTCAATGTTAGATTTACACGGGAGATTATCCAGCCTTATTCCTTTTGGGTATGCTTCCTTCCCGCTTCATGTGTGCTATACCGTAGGGCTGGAGTGTAATTTGAATTGTAAATTTTGTTACGAGAAAGAAGTGACCTATCAGGATGAATTTAATGAAAAAGATAGGGTTTTACTTTTCAAACGTATTCTCAGCATGATACCGAGATGGTCGCTTTTAACCTTTAGCGGCGGAGAACCATTACTTTCAACTAAGATTTTAGAGATTATGCAATGCGCTGCATCCCGAATGAAAATAACGCTGATTACCAATGGAACCTTGCTGACAGAGAAGCATGCGAAGAGTTTAATAAAAATGGGATTAGGAGGTATTTTTGGGAAGGGATTAATCTCCATCGATATTTCTGTGCACGGAGATTCGCATACCCATAATTTATTAACCGGCGTTGAAAAATCTTACGAAGCAGCGGTCGAAGGAATTGATAGGGTCTTATTCTATAAAAAAGAAACAGGAAAGAAATTCCCGTTGATTAATTTGAGATGCGTGATTACAAAGTATAATTATTTATTACTGGAAAAAGTGGTAAAGCTTGGCAAGAGATTAAAAGTGGATACGGTGATATTTGAATTGTTATCTTTTGCGTGGTTACTAAAAGACGATTTTAAGGAGGGTATAAAATTAGATATATTTTGTAGTACTATTAAGAAAATACGCGAGTCTAACCATAGAGGCATGGATGTATGCTTTTCTCCTCAATTAGCAGAAAGAGAAATAATTCGGCACTATTTAGAAGGAATGGACCCAACGGATTATAGGTGCTTTTTTCCAAGAAGTAGGGCGATAATTACATGCAGGGGAGAGGTCTTTATTTGCCCTAAATACCTTGCCGGAAATCTCAGAGAAAGCAGCCTAAGCCAAATCTGGAACTCCCTAAGAAGCAGGATATTTCGTACTAGGGTTAAGGTAGACAAAAATTGTTCTGGCTGCGGTGGTCTAAAATTTATTGGTAGCAAATGAATAAGATACGAAACTTGCGATGAAGATTGAACTATTACATCCCGATTCTGATTTAAACGATGTTACCGCCTTAATTAAAGGATATCAATACAATGATTTTAAAACTTACAGAATAATAAACAAAGAGCATAAAGATGAATATCTATTGAGAAAGATATTCGAACTAAAAAGGCAAAGGCATAGTTGGGTATTAATCGCCAAGGAGGATAATAAAATTGCTGGTCTTATATCTTTAAACCTCCTTAAATGGGACACAAAGCATTTCGGTGTTAAAATGGGTAAAATAAGTCATATAATTTCCGCATATGATTACGAAGAGGCACTTAGGATAAAAAATGAATTACTGAAGCCCATCCTTAAAATATGCAGGAAAGAACATTTTGCTTATTTAAGTTGTAAAGTTGACGTAGAGGATTTATCGAGCGTACATGTTTTAGAGGAGAGCGGATTTAAGATTATGGAAACAGTGATGACGTTTGCTTTTAAGAGCGTAAGGCATAAAATCCCGAATATTCGCACAATTTATCGAGTAAGAAAATATAAAAGCATAGATTTACCTTTTCTCATGGAAATAGCAAGAACCTCTTTTTTGAGCGACCGATTTCATTTAGATAATTTAATTCCTAAAGAGAAGACAAATTCTCTCTATAGTGAGTGGATAAAAAACAGTTCAAGCACAGATACTGTTTTTGTAGCAACCAGCAAAAATAAACCGGTCGGATTTTTCACATACAGGCTTTACGAAGATTTGGCTAACATCTCTGGTTTTAAAATTATGGGGAATAATGGGCTGATGGCGGTTAGTTCTTGCGCAAAAGGTGCAATTATAGGCTTAATGAAAGCTACTTTTGAAGATGTGATATCAAATTATGATTGCGTAGAATACCATACACAGATTTCCAATCGAGAGGTTATGCGTTTATTTCAAAAATTTAACTTAGATTTTGTTAGAGCAAAATATACCTTTCATAAGTGGATGTAATTTAAAAGCGGATTGTTTATTTTGCGAATAAATGAGTAAAAATACGCAGAGTATTTATATAGAACATATGGGGAGTTGCTTCGCCAGGACTTTAGATGCAAGGAAGTTTGAGAGGTATTTTTCGTCCAACGGCTTTAAAATTAGTAAAAATGCTAAAAAGGCAAATCGCATTTTGTTTATTACATGTGCATATAAGAAGAATATTGAAGATCTCGCAGTTAAAAGAATAGAAATGTTTAGTAAGTATAAAGGCAGACTCATAATAGGTGGTTGTTTAAAAGAAATTAATGAAGAGAGATTAAACAGAATTTTTAAGGGAGAAAGTTTTGGGACACAAGATAATGAATATATTGATAAGCTCTTTTCTAATTTTAAAGTTAAATTTAAAGATTTACCCGATGCGAATATCATTTATCCTGACAAAATTTCTCAGAAGTTTAAAAGAGTTTTTAGTTCAAGATTTAATATACAGTTATCCATGGGTATTTTAAAAAGGATTGGGATGTATATAAGAGAAAAGACCACCTTGGCTAAAACATATCACATTAGAATATGCCAGGGATGCGTAGATTCTCATTGTTCATATTGCGCGATATGGCGTGCAGTGGGGCCCCTACGAAGTAAATCTATAAAAACCTGTCTTGAAGAATTTCATAATGCACTGATTAGGGGATATAAGAGGATTATACTTGTGGGCGATAACATTGGTGCTTATGGTTTGGATATAAACCAAACACTGCCAGATTTATTGAATGAGTTTGTAATAGTTAATAAAGATTTTGAACTACAACTTGACTATTTTAATCCGATGTGGATATTAAAGTATAATCGCCAATTAATTTCTATTTTTAAATCAGGGAAGATAAAGGCGGTTAACTGTCCGATACAATCCGGGAATAATAGAATTCTTAATTTAATGAACAGAAGTCACGACATCCATCAGTTAAAAGAAACATTATCTGAATTAAAAAGGGTGCATCCCCCTTTAAAATTTTATACCCACATAATTGTAGGATTTCCCTCTGAAAGAGAGGAAGAATTTGAAGATACTCTTAATATTGTTAAAGAGATTGGTTTTGGCTCAGTCCAAATTTTCCCTTTCTCTAATATTTCCAATACACCCGCAGAAGGCATATTGCCCAAAATCTCTGAGCAGGTAATAAAAGAAAGATTAGAAAAAGCTGCGAGATTCTTTCATAAATATGGAATTATCTATCTTGTAGACTAAATTAGATTACAACCTCAAACTTATTAAGGATGATGAGGTTTTAGATTATGTATTTTATAGATAGATTGAAAAATCATAAACTTAGAATTAAAGAAAAGTTCGGAAATTCATGTTATAGGCAGTTGATGAGACTGGCTAAGATGTTGGCGAATATGCCACTGAGAAGTGTTAATAATGGTATTTTAAAAGTTATGATTGGTTTAACATATAAATGTCAGTGCAGTTGCAACTATTGCTGTGCAGGTTTATACTCAAAGGAAACAGAGAAAGAACTTACCAGCAAAGAGCTCAAAAATTTAATCTATGACATTAGTCAACTTCCATCCCTTTGTACTTTAGTTTCCTTTTTTGGCGGAGAACCTCTGCTTAAAGAGGATATTTTTTATTTAATTGAAGTTGCGACAAAAGGGGGCTTATTTACAGAGATGGAGACAAACGGCATACTTTTATCTTTAGAAAATGTAAAAAGACTTAAAAAAGCGGGACTTCATCATATCTTTATAAGAATAGAAAACTCTAACCCCAAACTGCATAATGAAATATCAAATTTCGATGGTTGTTTTGAGAATGCTACAGAGGGAGTAAGATATTGTGTTGCTGAAAAATTATCCTGCAGCATCTCAACCATTGCTACGAGAGAAAAGATTTATAATGATGAAATTAAGAGAATAATTAGTTTAGGAAAGAAGTTAGGGGTAACCTCTGTAAGAATACTTTATCCCACACTTTCTGGAAAGTGGCTAAATGAAAGTAACGTACTTATAACCAGTGAAGAGAAAAATAAAATAAAGGAATTGTTAAGGCCAGATTTTGTATATCTTGAATCTACTTATACCTGTACAAATGAAGCTATTAGATTCTGTCCTTCTATGAAGAAAAAATTATTTTATATTTCTTGTTATGGAGAAGTCCAACCCTGCCCTTTTGTACCTCTTAGTTTTGGAAATATTCGTAACGAGAAAATAAATGAAATATTGGGGAAAATGTGGCAAAATAAAATTTTTAAAGATGTTGAATATGAAGATTGTTTAATGAATGAGATAAAATTTCGCGATAAATATATTAACAGCTTAGAGTCAAATGAGAAGATTCCCGTAACTATAAGAAAATAACTGCCCGCTGAGATGTTTTTAAACAGTTTAAATAAAACAAAGATATTTCTTATTTATCCACCTTTTAATTTTTCGAGAATAAATAAGTTTAAACATTTTATTCCTATCTACCCCCCCTTAGGCCTCGCCTACATTGCCTCAGTATTAGAAAAAGCAGGCTATGAAGTAAAGATAA
>CAZDNS010000014.1:15222-33145 GCA_964506845.1 uncultured Planctomycetia bacterium
TTTTGGATGAGATAGAGCTGTTAGTAAGAAAATACAGAATTAGGGGGATAGATATTGTTGACGACCTGTTCACAGTAACTCCGCAAAGAGTAATGGAATTCTGCAGCAGATTGATACAGAAAAGGCTAAATATTCCCTGGTTTTGTATGGCAAGGGCGGATTGCGTAAGCCCGGAAACCCTCAAGGCAATGAAAAAGGCCGGCTGCTGGTTGATCGGATATGGTATTGAATCAGGTAATCAGGATATTTTAGATAAAGCAAAGAAAAATATTACCCTTGAGGTTATAGAGAGAACAGTTAAATCTACCAAGGAGGCAGGTATTGTAACATTAGGTTTTTTTATATTAGGATTACCGTGGGAGACCAAAATAAGCCTGCGCGATACGTTACTATTTGCGAAGAAAATCCCTTTGGATAGGGCTATATTTTTTATAACTCAACCATTCCCTGGCTCAGAATTATATAAGATAGCTCTCCCCAAAGGAGAGATTGTAAAGGATGCAAAATATAGCTTTTATCATAAGTATCTACTTCCGAAAAAAATTCCTTATGTGGCGAGCGGTTTAAGCGAAGGCATTTTAAGAAAATATCATAAGCACTGTTATCGTAGTTTCTATCTTCGCCCCTCGCATATTTTTAAGCAGATTTTTAAATACCATGAGATTAGAGACCTAATGAATAGGGCTATTAATTTCCTTAGAGCAATTTTATAAAATTTAACGCTTGAGAAAAATTACTATGCGATTTATAGATAAATTTAAAAATTATAGATTGAGATATAGAGAAAAATTTAATAACTCATATCATCGCCAGTTGATGCGTTTGATTAGGATGACCCTTGGTTTTCCCTCAAGGAGTATTAAAAACGGTATGATAAAAGCGATGATTAATTTAACGTATAGATGTCAGTGCGATTGCAATTATTGTTGGTGCGGGAGTTATGAAAGACAAACCGATAACGAGCTTACCTTTTTAGAGTTAAAGCAGCTTATACACCAAATCGCTCAATTTCCATCTTTTTTTACATTGGTATCTTTTATTGGAGGCGAACCCTTGCTCAGAGACGATATTTATCGGCTGATAAATTATGCCTCAAGAGAAGGTTTATTTACCGAGATGGAGACAAATGGCATACTTTTATCTTTAGAAAATGTAAAAAGACTTAAGGAGGCTGGGTTAAACCACATCTTTGTGAGAATCGAAGGGTCAAATAAGGAAAGACATGATTCAATATCAAAGATAGAAGGATGTTTTGAAAAAGCGATTGAGGGAATAAAGAATTGCATTAGAGAAAAATTGTCCTGCAGTGTTTTTATGAATGCTTCAAAAGAGAAGATACGCGAGGGAGAATTAGAAAAAATAGTGAATATTGCTAGGCATCTTAAAGCAGTTTCAGCAAGAATCATCCATCCCACCTTAGGCGGGAGATGGTTAAATGAAGAAAACCAAAAATTAAGTTTTGAAGAAGAACGCCAAGTGCAGAAACTTCTTGAGCCGGATTTTGTGTATTTAGAATCCAGTTACTCTTGCACCAAAGAATCTAACCGTTTCTGTTCGTCTTTGCAGAAAAAATTCTTTCATATTTCTTGTTATGGAGAAGTCCAACTCTGCCCTTTTGTGCCGTTAAGTTTTGGAAATCTGCGTTTTGATACTTTAAAAAATATTTTAGAAAAGATGTGGAGTCATAATATCTTTTTTACTGATTATGAAGGTTGCCTGATGAATAATCCTGAGTTTCGAGAAAAATATATTATCCCTTTTAGTTTAAAGTATAATTACCAAAATATTATCTTATAATTAATATGCAAAGCCTATTTTTTTATAAAAATAAGAATATCAGATGGCGCTGGGAGAATGATGAAGAAATAATTATTTATTTTAACGATTCACAGTTTTGCCGTCTAAATAAAACAGCTTCATTAATATTTTTAAATTGTGATGGCGTAAATCTATCATATTTGTGTAGTCTATTCAAAGAGCCAGCGGGCATAAGTAAGAAAAATATTTTTTTAAAGGTATCTGAATTTTTGAGGCTTTTTATAAATAAAAAAATTATAATATCAAAGTCAAATTCAATACCGCGCTTTAAACAAGAAGTATCTAACGAAAATTCTTTTTATTTCGAAGAACCATCTGCAAAATTTTTTGATATAGGTAATATAGGCTATTTAAGCTTTATAAGACCGAAATCCCCGCTTAGGGTATTTTTTACAATCTCTGAGACTTGTAATTTAAAATGCAAACATTGTTATAATGTTAATGATAAACAAAAGGATATCACAACCAAGATAGATTTAAACAAAATAAGATGCATAATTGATAAATTAAACGAGGCAGAGGTTTTTAAGATTATTCTAACAGGTGGCGAACCTTTTTTAAATCCACATATATTTGATATTATAGATTATATTCAGTCAAAAGATATAAAAGTTAGGATAAATACCAATGCTTTGCTCCTAAGTGATTGGCATATAGAGGAACTCAAGAAAAGAGAAGGAGTTATATTGACATTAGGGATAGACGGAATATCAGCCGATACCCATGATTTTATAAGAGGGGAAGGGACATTTAAAAATGTTTTGTATATTTTGGAAAAACTTTCTCAAGAAGGTTTTGACTTATATATTAATTTTACAGCTACCAGAATTAACCTCTTCGATATTTTAAGACTAAAAAGATTTTTTAAGAACTTCCGAGTTAAAAGAATAATCGTAAATATATTTATAAGAACAGGTTCAGGCTATAACCATAGAGAGATACTTTCGTTAAATAAACTCCAACATGCTTCACTCGCATCTTTCGCTCATTTTAGTAATAAGGATATACGGCATCCAATTATTACAACGATTACCTCCTGTTATGCTGGCCATATCGAGAGTTACATAGATTATAAAGGCAATGTTTTTTTCTGCGACCTTTTACATAGGCCGATAGGAAATATCCTAGAAAATGGTCTTAAAGAAATTTGGAATTCAGAGAAATTGCTAAATCTAAATAATCCTGACTTATTTGGATTTCCATGTAATATCTGTTTATTTAGAAAAAATTGCAAGGGTAGCTGCAGGGCAGAGGTCTTTTTTAAAACAGGAGATATCTATGCAGGCAATCCCTATTGCATAAGAGGTAAATTGTATAATTTAATTAAAAATTTTTATGCCGTTAAATCTTAAAAATAGCATTTTAATCCCTCGCAGAAATCCCCGGGCTTTAGCCCGAGGGATGAATGCTATATTGTTCTTTCTGCTCGGGAGGGAGTCTCAGCCTCTAGGACGAGGGGCTCCACTAATTCTTCTTTTTATTCTGATACACATTATCACTAACTATTTTATATTAGAAAAATTACCGATGCCTGTTTGCCAGGATGAGGCTGTACATTTAATGAGTAGCTTGAACTTTTATAGTATATTTACTAAGGCTACTTCTTTAAAAGATTATATCCAGTTATTGTATGCAACGAAAGTCCCTCATCAGACTGTTTATCCTCCTCTTTTTCAGTTTTCTGCGGCAATCCTAAATATATTATTTGGAACATCAAGATTGGTATCAGTTATGACAAGTATATTTTATTTTCTATTAATGATGGTTTCCGTATATCTTATTGGTAAAAAAATAGATAAGGAAGAAACAGGTTTGTTTGCTGCATTTATTCTGTCCATGTTTCCTATGATATTTGGGATGTCAAGAATCTTTCTTTTAGAATTCTGCCTGACCGCGGTGGTATGTTTTAGCGTTTATTGTCTGCTTTGTACGGAGAGTTTTACTAGTAGAAAATATTCGCTAATTTTTGGTCTATCGTTAGGACTAGGGATGTTGGTCAAGTTTACATTTCCAATTTTTATAATAGGGCCGCTTTTTTATACGCTATTTAAAACTTTTAAATCAGAATCTTTAATAAAACAAAAAATTAAACTCAAAAATATATTCCTCGCTCTTATTGTTGGTTTTTCTATATCATATCCATGGTATGCGGTTAACTGGTCAGCTAATATCATAAAAGACATCAGTAGGTTTCAGGTTTTATCTTATATTACAACTCGTCCCTCCGAGATTCAGCTTCCATGGTATACTCCGGATGGTTTGTTATTTTATTTTGAATCCGTATTTTTTTATCAAATCTCCCCCTTCTTTTTATTTCTGCTTATTTTTTCTATCCCCCCTTTTATTAAAAGCAGAACCAAGCATAAACCCGTATTCATTATATGGCTATCGTTTTCCTTTATCGCCTTTACTATAATAGGAAACAAAGCCTCCCATTATATTCTACCCATTTTACCGGCAATAGCCTTGATTTTAAGTATAGGAGTATCTGCCATTCCTTTTATAAAATTGCGATACACCTTAACAACATTTGCTATTATTATTGGGGTAATACAATTTTTTGGCGTAACTTATTTTGGTTATAGCAAGATAGAGCAGATAATAGACGATATTTTTATCGGCTCAAGGATTATGAAATATTCTTCCCTAAGCCTTCAGAACTTTGTAAATTTTCCAAACCCATTTCCTTATGAATCTTATATTAAAGAGAAGGAAATACTTATTAACAATATATTGCCGTATATCAAAAGAGCCTCATCTAATTTAGATAAGGTAGTTATAGGGACAATAGATTCTAAATTTTCCGACCTGCGCGCGAAGATTACGTATTTTTGTCAAAAAGAGGGATATAAGAATGTAGAGGTATTGGATTTTTGGCAGGTACCAGATGAGTTTTTGAATAAATCGGATAGATTTGATATCTTGTTTGTTCTCGGCAATGATAAATTATGGTTAGATAAAGAGGAGATAAAAAATTTGCTTTATAAAAATAGAGACCTCTATCAAAAACAAGTGCTTGACAATAATTTTAATAAATATGAAGAAATGTTTAAAAGGTTTTGCAGGGAATTCAGAATCATTAAAACTATTACCCATAGCGGAAGAAAGATATCTTTAAAAACCTCCAATTATATCTTTATCTTGACTAAGCCGCATAATGATACATTTTTATCAAACATGACCCAAAATTTAACATTAACGCCAATATTTCAGGAAGAGGAATTATATAACTATGATAGAATCCAATCCCAAAGACAAAGATTCTCCATCTCCAAAGGCCCCCTAAGCCTAATCTTCCACGACGGCATTGCTAAGATATACTTTAAAGAGAAGGAGATTACCGAACATAAAGGTTTAGAGACCAGCTTTAAGTACCAAGGACTACAGTATAGTTCCTCTGAGGCATTATACAACGTTGAAAAATCAAATTCCGATAAACTTACAATAACATTTAAGTGGCCAGATATACCGTTTATTCAAACATGGTATTTAGGATTTAACGAAGGAAATTTGGATTGGAGGGTTAATATAGTTATAGATGATAAAGGAGTAATATTAGAAGATATCAGAGCGGATATATATCTAAAAGAGCATTACAAGGAATGGCTAAGTCTGTTTAATAGAGGCAAACTCCTTAGAGTTGATTTTGGCAACAAAAATATTAATCTCACTGATAAGTTTATAGGCAGGATAATCGGCCTAAAAAGCCTTAAGGACACTGCTATGCCAATCGTTTTTTTTGATTCATCTCAGAGTGAATTAATAAATAAATGTTTATTTAATGTGATGTATACACTAACTTCCGGTGGAATAAATTTCTCTTCTATGCTCACAGCTATTAGAGAGGATTCTCTCTTTATCAAAAATACTCAAAATCTACTTTCGGGTCAGATATCTTTTTTGGCAGAAGAAAACCTAAATTCCTATCTCCAATCCCAAAGACAGAGATTCTCCATCTCCAAAGGCCCCCTAAGCCTAATCTTCCATGACGGCATTGCTAAGATATACTTTAAAGAGAAGAAGATTACTAAAAACCAGGGGCTTGATATGTGTTTCAAGTTTAACAATAATTTTTATTCCCTATATCAAACCAGCCAGTGGCAAATAAACAAGACTGCTCCAAATGAAATTATGATAAGGTCTGTTTGGAAAGACGCCCCAATTACACAGATTTGGTATTTAAGAATTTTAGATACAAATAGGATAAGTTGGCAGATAGATATGGAAGTAAATAATAAGGTTAAAATTGAAAAAGGACCATTCGTGAATCTGATATTATCATATGATTACCGGGAATGGGTAAATCTATTTAACCGCGGAAAATTCTATCCCATATCTCCTTTTCATAAAGAATGGACTTGGGTTGCTCCAAAAAGTTCCTCAGCTTGCATTGGCGTGAAACAGGTTAAAAAAAGAGAAAACTCTTTACCAGCCGTATTAATGCAAGTTGACCAAAACTTACCCTTAAATCAAACAGTGCCACAGAATACCACTTTTAAAGAGAAGGCAAGGGCTTTAGATGTACAAATGAAGAAACAAGGATTAGAATTAAACCCAGGAAGATATAAGATATTCTCTAGTCAGATTATAATTTTTGAAAAGAGCGAGCCTATGGAAATTACTTTAAAAAGAATAAAAAAAGAAAATGTTATATAAGAAAATAAGGAAATAATAAAATGCCGAAGAGAACTGATATAAAGAAGATTTTGATAATAGGCTCTGGTCCTATAATAATCTCGCAGGCATGCGAGTTTGATTATTCGGGAACCCAGGCGTGTAAAGCCCTTAAAGAAGAGGGTTTCAAGGTTGTATTGGTAAACTCTAATCCCGCAACCATTATGACAGACCCTGAAATGGCTGATGCAACCTATATAGAGCCAATAACTGCCGAGATTATAGAAAAGATTATAGCAAAAGAAAGACCCGACGCCCTTCTCCCCACATTAGGAGGACAAACTGGCCTGAATGTGGCGATACAACTTGCAGATAGCGGCATCCTTGATAAATACGGCGTTGAGATGATAGGCGCGAAAAAAGAGGCGATAAAAAAGGCAGAGGACAGGGAATTATTCAAAGAGGCAATGGAAAAGATAGGCCTTGGCCTTCCAAGAAGCGGGCTTGCCTACAATATGAATGACGCAAGAAGGGTTGTTAAGGAATTAGGATTTCCTGTGGTAATAAGACCTTCCTTTACGCTCGGCGGGACAGGCGGGGGAATCGCCTACAATATGGAGGAGTTTGAAGAAACAGCTAAACTCGGGCTTGATTTAAGTATGATAAAGGAGATTCTGATAGAGGAATCCGTTGTCGGCTGGAAGGAATATGAATTAGAGGTGATGCGGGATTTGAAAGACAATGTAGTTATTATATGCTCGATAGAAAACTTTGACCCTATGGGTATTCATACAGGGGATTCAATAACAGTTGCGCCTGTCCAGACCCTTACCGATAAGGAATATCAGCTTATGCGGGATGCGGCAATCAAGGTAATAAGAGAGATAGGCGTTGAAACAGGCGGAAGCAATATCCAGTTTGCGGTTAATCCTGACAACGGAAGGATGGTTATAATTGAAATGAACCCAAGGGTATCCCGAAGTTCTGCCTTAGCAAGCAAAGCCACAGGTTTTCCCATAGCAAAGATTGCAGCAAAACTTGCGGTAGGATATACCCTTGATGAGATACCCAACGACATCACAAAGGAAACACCTGCCTCATTTGAGCCCACAATAGACTATTGCGTGGTAAAAATCCCGAGATGGACATTTGAAAAATTTCCTACAGCAAACCCGACGCTTACAACTTCTATGAAATCAGTGGGCGAAACAATGGCAATCGGAAGGACCTTTAAGGAGGCGCTTCAAAAAGGCGTCCGCTCTCTTGAAATAGGCAGGTTCGGTTTAGGCTCTGACGGAAAAGACAAATTTGATACCTCGCAAAATCATATAAGGGAAAAACTCCGGATACCGAATGCCGAGAGACTTTTCTATATAAGAGAGGCGCTTAAACAAAACTTTTCTTTAGACGAGATATATTCTCTTACCAAGATAGACAGGTGGTTTTTAAGAAACATAAAAGAGCTCGTAGATTTTGAGGGTGAACTTAAACAATATGAGCTGTCCACTATAACAAATGAATTATTGATGAAGGCAAAGGAATTCGGTTTCTCTGATGTTCAGCTTGCCAATATACTTAAGACAGACGAAAAGACCATAAGGGAATTCAGGAAATCAAAAAATATAAGAGCGGTTTATAAACTGGTAGATACCTGCGCCGCAGAGTTTGAGGCGTATACGCCGTATTATTATTCTACGTATGAAAGGGAGGACGAGATAAGAGTCTCAGATAAGAAAAAGATTATGATCTTAGGTGGAGGCCCTAACAGAATCGGCCAAGGAATAGAGTTTGATTATTGCTGTGTTCACGCCTCATTTGCCCTAAAGGAGATTGGTTTTGAAACGATTATGGTAAATTCAAACCCGGAGACTGTCTCAACAGACTATGATACCTCAGATAAACTCTATTTTGAACCGCTCACAATAGAAGATGTATTAAATATAGTTGATAAAGAAAAACCGGATGGAGTGATTGTGCAATTCGGCGGCCAGACTCCTCTTAATCTTTCGGTGCCCCTTATGAAGGAAGGGGTTAATATAATAGGAACCTCCCCTGTTTCAATAGATATAGCAGAGGACAGGGAAAAATTTAAACAGATGCTTCACAAACTTAAACTTATCCAGCCCGATAACGGCACAGCCACGGACATAGAAGAGGCAAAAACCGTTGCAAAGAGAATAGGCTACCCTGTTATTGTTCGCCCTTCCTATGTTTTGGGTGGGAGGGCAATGGAGATAGTTCATGACGAGGAGAGCCTTGATTTTTATATGAAAAATGCCGTAAGCGCTTCACCAGAAAGACCTGTTTTGATAGACAAATTCTTAGATGATGCCATTGAGGTAGATGTGGATATGATAGCAGATGGAGATACTTTCGTAATAGGCGGGATAATGGAGCATATAGAAGAGGCAGGAATTCACTCAGGCGATAGCGCAATGGTTCTTCCTCCCCATACGCTTACGGATGAGATAATAGAAAGGATAAGAGAATATACCTATGCGATGGCAAAGGAACTAAAGGTCGTAGGGCTTATGAATGTTCAGTATGCAGTCAAGAATGATACTGTATATGTTCTTGAGGTTAATCCCAGGGCATCCAGGACTATCCCCTTTGTAAGTAAGGCAATAGGTGTTCCTTTAGCAAAGCTTACTGCCAAGGTTATGGCAGGAAAGACGCTTAAGGAATTAGGTTTTACTAAAGAGATAATACCCACCCATATTTCCATAAAAGAGTCAGTTTTTCCTTTTACAAGATTTGCAGGCGTTGATATCATCCTCGGGCCTGAGATGAAGTCAACAGGCGAGGTTATGGGGATTGATACTGAATTTGGCAGGGCGTTTGCAAAGAGCCAGATAGCAGCAAGCGCAAGCCTTCCCACAAAAGGCACGGTTTTTGTAAGCGTAAAAAATAAGGATAAAAGGTCTATAATCTTTGTTGCCAAGAAACTTTTTGATATGGGTTTTGATATTATTGCAACTGAAGGCACTGCCAAAGCCCTGCAGAAAAGTGGCATAAAGGTTAAACCCATTAAAAAGATTCAGGAAGGCAGACCCAATATCCTTGACTATATAAAGGATGGTAAGATTAATCTTATAATAAATACGCCTACAACAGGAAAGGGTCCCAGAAAAGACGAGATAAGAATCCGCTCAACAGCTGTTATGCACGGCATTCCTTGCGTAACTACCATACCGGGCGCCCAGGCATCTGTTAACGGCATAGAGGCGCTTCTAAAGGGCGAACTCGAGGTAACCCCTATACAGGAATACCATAGAAGGATAGAGGTTTTTAAGTAAACCCCGTTAGAGAAGAATTTTCTAATGGGGTAAGCTTCAAGCGGTAATAACCGCCCCGAAGTTTCGGGGCAACTTTCTCTAACGGGGTAAATGAAACTTCGGATAAAGATAAATGGTCTTTTGGCTTTTCTTTTTATTTTTATTGTATTGACTTTTTCTAAGGTAACATTTCGCGCTTTCAGAGATCAGTTTGTTGATGAGATGTATGATATTATAGGTTTGAGTTTTATCCTCTTTGGCAGTTTATTCAGGATTTCAGCAAGAGGGTATAAATCAGAACATTCTAAGATGGGCCACGCACTTACGGTAGATGGGCCATATAGCGTGGTAAGAAATCCTATGTATTTTGGCAGTTTCCTTTTAGGCACAGGAGTTTGTTTTATGTTGTGGAAATTCTGGGTCTTCGTAGTTTTTTTAGCGTTATTTCTTATAGTATATATTCCGCAGATTATAAAAGAAGAGAAAAAACTCTTCAAGATTTTTGGCGATAGGTTTACTGTTTATAGAAATAATGTGCCGCTTTTCTTTCCGAAAATTACCGCGGTTTTAAAAAGAGATGTAGATCCTTGCTTACCAATAAGATGGTTATGGATTAAAAGTGAATGGAAAACAGTTATACCAACTTTTATATTTATTGCCGTTGTTGAAACATGGGAGGATGTTAAACTGTTTGGTCTCATGAATTTCTTAAAAGAGGGCGCGCTTTTTTTAGGCCTGTTTTCTTCTTTTGCACTTTTAATAATTTTACTGCGGTCAAAATAAATGAAACAACTCAGATGTAAAATTTTATCAAATTATCATCTGAGCAGTCTTTATTATAAAATTTCTATTAGCTCAAATTATATTGCAAAAATAGCCAAGCCAGGTCAATTTGTCCATATAAAATGTTCTGACAATAATACGCCACTTCTAAGACGACCCTTCAGTATCCACAGCGTCTCAAAAGAGAAGAATACCCTTAAGATATTATACGAGGTTTTGGGCAAAGGCACAGAGTTTCTATCTGAGAAAAAGGCCGGAGATTTTTTAGACGTTATCGGCCCCCTAGGTAATGGTTTTAATTACCAGTTATCCCGAATGCAGTTGCCCAAAGGGGTTACACTTCGGGATCCCGAAGTTACACCAAGGCAGTTGCTACATTCGGGACCAATTACCAGTCACCAGTCACCAGTATTAGTAGCGGGCGGAATGGGCGTAGCCCCTCTACTTTTCTTAGCCAAAGAACTCACTACTCACTACTCACTACTCACTACTGTATTGATTGGTGCTAGAACCAAAGATTTAATTCTATGCAAAGATGAATTTAAAAAATTGGGTTGCGATGTAAAAATCGCCACCGATGACGGCTCCTTAGGTTTTAAGGGTAAGGTTACTGATTTACTTAAGAGTTTATTGTCAGTTGCTATGTGCAATTTGCCATTCGCCATTTTCGCTTGTGGCCCCTCTGCTATGCTCAAAGAAGTCTCAAAGATAGCAAAACAGCACAGGATAAACTGTCAGGTTTCTCTTGAAGAAATTATCGCCTGCGGAGTAGGCGTCTGCCTTGGCTGTGCAGTCAGCACAAAAGGTGGCTACAAACTCGTCTGTAAAGACGGTCCCGTGTTTAATGCGGATGAGATAGTATGGTGAAAGAAAAGTAATATTTGACATTGTTCTCAAATATGATACAATTGTTCTCAAAAAGAGAACGAAAATGCTAAACGTTCTAATTTCTTCAAAAACAAAACGCGCTGTTCTTAAGCAATTCCTTTCTAATCCAGAACAGAAGTATTATATCCGCCAGTTAGCCGTAATCCTTAAAATATCTGTCGGCAGCATACACAGGGAACTAATCAAATTTGAAAAAAATGGTATATTGAATTCACAGAATATCGGGAATTTGAGATTTTTTTATGTAAACAAAACAAATCCTTTATTCAGAGAATTAAAACAGCTTATCTTTAAATCTGAAGGAATAAAAGGAAGCCTAAAAGAATCGCTTAACGATATACAGGGTCTTAAGATAGCTTTTATTTATGGTTCTTTTGCAGAAGGCAAAGAAAGGTCAGATAGCGACGTTGATTTATTCCTCTTAGGTAAACCGGATGAAGATAGACTTGTGCGGAAGATATCTGATTTAGAATCGGAATTTAACCGTGAAATCAATTATACTATTTATACCGAACCCGAATTTAAAAAGGAGAAGCAGAAACGCAATTCGTTTATTTTAGATGTAATAAAACGACCTAAAATTTTTATCAAAGGCACAAAAAATGACCTTGGATAAATTTCTTAAGGAATATCTGGGAAAGGGACTATTAAAAAGACAAAAGGTTGGTTTCGACCAGATTAATAATTTGATAATTAGGGCAAAGAAGGATTTGGAGAGCGCACGGCTTATGTTAGAAAGAGACCCACCGCTCGCTTATAATTGCGCTTATTCAGCGATGCTCCATTCTGCCAGGGCATTTGTGTTCGTAAGGGGTTTTAGACCGACAACAAACTTCCAGCATAAAACAGTGGTAGAATTCACAAGGTATTTTTTGGGCGAAGACTATATGATATTAACTGAGAAATTTAATCGTATGCGCAAGAACCGCAATCTATTTATGTATGAACCATGGAAAATTAATATATCAGAAACCGACGCCAGTAATGCACTAAAATCCGCAGATAATTTTATTGAAGCCATCAAAGAAATAATTAAGAAAGAAAACCCTCAAGCAGAGCTTAAGTTTTAATTTGGAAAATAAATATGCACAAGAACTGCTCAAAAAAACTGCTTATTGAAAATTGAACAACCAAAGGATAAGCTTAAGAAGAAAGATAAAGTGGTATTTAACGCGGATGAGATAAGATGGGAATAAATTTATCCGTTAAAATAGGAAAACTTATTCTTAAAAATCCTGTATTGGCGGCATCCGGCACTTTTGGCTATGGAGAGGAATATAAGGATTTAGTCGGTATAAATAAATTAGGTGCAATTACTACAAAGACAATAACCCTAAAACCAAAAGCAGGGAACCCTCCTCCGAGAATAGCTGAGACCCCACAAGGTGTTTTAAATTCAATCGGGCTTGAGAATTGCGGATTGGAAAATTTTATCAAAGAAAAACTTCCATTTCTAAAAACCTTGAAAACCGCCTTTATCGTAAGTATAGCAGGTTATACCAAAGAAGAGTTTAGCGAGCTTGCAAAACGGCTTGAGGACAATGGCGTAAAGGCGATTGAGCTTAATATCTCCTGCCCGAATATTGAATATAGAAAGGGAAAACTAAATTTCTCCCAGGATGCAAAATCAACCTACGCGGTTGTTAGGCAAGTCAGAAAATCAACAAGGCTTACAGTTATCACAAAATTATCCCCGAATGTCAGAGATATAACCGAAATAGCAAGGGCGACAGAAGATGCAGGCTCAGACGCCGTAAGTCTTATAAATACACTTTTGGGAATGGCAGTGGATATAGACACAAGAGAACCACTGCTTGGTAATATTACAGGCGGTTTAAGCGGGCCTACTATAAAACCTGTTGCGCTCAGGATGGCATGGGAGGTTTATAATAGTGTAAAAATTCCTATAATTGGTATGGGCGGGATTATGAATAGTCAGGACGCGCTTGAGTTTATTATCTCTGGCGCAAGCGCAGTTTCAGTCGGAACAGCAAATTTTATAAACCCAAAGGCAGCGTTAGAAATATTGGAAGGTATCAAAAGATATATGAAGGAAAATAAAGTATCCGATATCAAAAAATTAACAGGTTCTCTAAAATGTCAAAAGAAAAACTTATAGTTGCTTTAGATGCAGGTGATTTAAAAAAGGCAGAGCGTATTGTTAACGAACTTTCAGGCGTGGTTAAAATCTTTAAGGTGGGTAGCCAACTCTTTACCAGATGTGGACCAAAAGTAATTAATATCGTTAATAAGAAAAATTGCAAGGTTTTTCTGGATTTGAAATTTCACGATATCCCGAATACTGTAAAGGGTGCAGTTGAGTCAGCAAAAAATTTAGGCGTTTTTATGCTAACCCTTCATATTCTTGGCGCAAAAGAGATGTTAAAAGCTGCTTCAAATATCCTGAATAGGCCAAAACTTGTCGGCGTCACTGTTCTTACAAGTTTAAATGATAATGATTTATCAAGCCTGGGGATAAATAGGAGAGTTAAGGATGAGGTTTTGTATCTGGCAAAACTTGCCAAGGAATCAGGGCTTGACGGAGTGGTTTGTTCACCGAAAGAGATAGCGCTGGTTAGGAAAAGAATGGGCAAAGATTTTATAATCGTTAGCCCCGGGATAAGGCCGTTAGGCGATAAAACCTCTGACCAGAAAAGGGTTTTAACTCCCAAAGAAGCGATAACCCTTGGAGCCGATTATATCGTTGTAGGAAGGCCGATATTGGAGGCAAGGGAGCCGATAAAGGAGGCAAGGGAGATATTAGGAAAAATCAGTAATTAGTAACTGGTAATTGGTAAATGGTTTAATTGCCAATTATCGGTTACAGCGAAAAAATGTTATGTTAACCAAAAAATATATATTAAATATTTTTAATAAAACCAATGCACTTTTGACAGGACATTTTAAGTTGTCGAGCGGATTGCATAGCGAAAAATATTTACAGTGCGCGCTCGTTTTGCAGTATCCTAAATATGCAAAGCTATTATGTAGCGAGCTTGCAAAGAGGTTTGAAAAGGAAAAACCCACTGTAGTTATAGGTCCTGCGCTTGGTGGGATAATCGTTTCGTATGAGATAGCACGCGCCTTAAATTGCCGTTCGATATTTGCCGAAAGACAAGAAGGAAAACTGGTTTTAAGGAGAAGCTTTGCCATCGATAAAAAAGACAGGGTCTTGGTTGTAGAGGATGTTGTAACAACAGGCCTTTCTACCAAAGAAGTTATAGAATTAGTAAAAGAAAGCAGGGCAAAACTTGTGGGTGTCGGCTCAATCGTTGACCGCTCCGGCCACAAAATTGATTTTGGAGTGAAAT
The DNA here is from genome assembly GCA_964506845.1 of uncultured Planctomycetia bacterium. Lineage (GTDB taxonomy): Bacteria > Omnitrophota > Gorgyraeia > VGKN01 > VGKN01 > CAZDNS01. Next base: position 29,912 of record CAZDNS010000014.1, read on the forward strand.
TTAAAAGCTTGATAAAAGTAAGAATTGACACTTACACAGAAGATAATTGCCCCCTATGCAAGAAGGGAATACAGGCTATAAAGCCCGGAAGCAGGAAATAAATATGGAAACAAAAGAATTCCTGGAGATTTTAAAGACAAGAAGAAGCATAAGGAGTTTTTTAAAAAAGCCAGTTTCAAGGGAAATAATGGAAGAAATTATAGACACCGCACGGTTTGCACCGACAGCGAGAAATATCCAGCCATGGGAATTTATAGTAGTTAGCGATGGAAAGATTAAGATACAATTGGCAGAATGTATAGAAAACGGCAGATTTATAAAAGATGCACCCTGTTGTATAGTCGTATTCTGTAAGGACACAAAATATTACCTTGAAGACGGCTCAGCGGCAACAGAGAATATACTACTTACCGCCCACGCCTTTGGCCTTGGCGCCTGCTGGGTGGCAGGCGATAAAAAGCCGTATTGCGAGGATGTGAAGAAACTTTTGGGAGTTCCGGCTCAATATAAGTTAATAAGCCTTATTCCAATCGGATACCCTGCCGAAAAACCCGAAGCCCATGCAAAAAGGCCGTTAAAAGAACTGTTACACTGGGAGAAATTTTGATTATCAACGTTAAGGTTATCGCTAATGCCAAGCAGAATAAGGTTAAGGAAGAAGGAAATAGGTATAAGGTATACCTGATGGCCCCGCCCGTTGAAGGAAGGGCAAACAGGTTGCTTATCGAGGTTTTATCAGGTTATTTTAAGGTAAAAAAGAGCGGTATAAAAATAATAAGTGGAATTTTATCAAAAAATAAGACACTAGAAGTTATTGACAAATAAACTTTTTGCTGGTAATTTCAATAGGTCTTTCTTCCTATAAAATCCAAAATGGAATTAATCAATAAAATAAAAGAAACAGAAAATAAGGCAGATAGCGTTATTCAAAATGCCAACCAAAAGGCGGATGCCATTATTCAAAATGCCAACCAAAAGGCAAAAATACTTTTGGATAAAACAGTCAAAGAGGCTTATATAGAAGCCGATATGCTCCTAAAAGACACCGAACATAAAATATCGGAGCAGTCAAAAGAAATAGAACAAAGAACAGAAAAAGAAAGAGTGCGCCTCAGGGATAGCGCGTTAAAAAATTTAGATAAGGCAGCCTCATCTGTAGTTGAGGCTATAAAGAAAAAATGGCGATAGCAAAGATAAAAAAGATAAGGATAATAGCGCATAAGAGCGTAAAAGAAACACTCCTTGACGCGCTTCAGGAGACGGCTTCTGTGCATATATCCCGCATATCAGAAGTAACGACAGAGATTAAAGAAGACGAGAAACAAGAGGTCTCCACAAAACTTTCCGAACTGGATGAGCTTATAAAGTATCTTGAGGCCCTTGAGCCGTCAAGAGGAGGTTTTTTAAGAGAACGCCCGCCGGTAAAACTGGAGGAGTTTAAAAAAATACCTGCCTCATTTGATTACAAAAAGATATATAGCTCATTTAAGGAGCTTATAAATATTCAAAAGGAAGCATCTTCCCAGAAAGAAAAATTGTGCCAGAGAAAGGCAAAACTGATTCCATGGCAAGCGCTCAAAGGGAATTTGGCAGAATTTAAAGCCACAAAGTATACAGCCGTTATTTGCGGCGCAATAATCCACAAGGACTTTGGGGATTTGCTCGCAGAGCTGGACAAAAGCAAACTTTCCTACGAGCTAAGCCAGATTAACCATGATAAAGAATTCAAGTATATCCTCTTTGTATGCTTAAAAGATGAAGAGGCTTCTGCCAGGGATATCCTTAAAAGAAAGGGTTTTAGCGAAGCCCTGTTTGAGCTTGAAAAATCTGACATTATGGAAGAATTATCCTTCATAGATATCCTCTATCACGGCCTTGAGGCAAACGAGGCTTCTTTAAATGAAAAACTTAAAGAACTGCTTATACATAAATCCAAACTCATGGGTTTATATGATTACTATCTTAACCTTAAGGCTAAGCTTGATTCAGAGGAAAATTTCTTAAACACGGACCATACATTTTTTATAACGGGCTGGATAAAAGAACGGAGCATAAAATCTGTAAAAAAGATTTTAGAGAAAAATTTTCAGTATCTTGACCTTGATATATCCGAACCTTTAGCTGATGAAGTGGTGCCGGTTGAATTGGAAAATAAAGCTGCCCTCACGCCGTTTGAATTCATAACAAAAATATACGGCCTGCCTTCCTATGGAGAGCTTGACCCCACGCCTTTTTTAGCCCCCTTCTTTTTTATATTTTTTGGATTTTGCCTTACAGACGCAGGCTATGGGGTAATAGTAGCGCTATTGTCGCTTTGGGCAATCTTGAAGCTTAAGCCGGGCAGATACTGGAAGACGTTCTTCTGGCTGTTGTTTTTAGGAGGAGTTTCTACGGTTTTGTTAGGCGCTGTTACGGGCGGGTGGTTCGGGGATATCGTAGATATTTTAAATACCAGGTTTCCAAAGATTTTTTCATTTTTAGCCGTTTTAAAAAACCGCCTTATATTGCTTGACCCGAATAAAGAACCGATAAAGCTTTTGGGCATTGCCCTTGGCATCGGCGTAGTGCAGATTTTTACAGGAAACCTTATAGCCTTATATGATAATATACGAAAGAAGCATATATTGGACGGAATTTTAGACCAGGTTTCAGTGCTTGTTTTCTTGACGGGTTTTACAGGGCTCGTGCTTATAATGCTGGAGGCGCTGAATAAAAGTTACGGCACGCTATTTGGAAGGATGGCGCAGATAGGAGCTCTGGTAATAATATTAACCGCCGGCAGAGCAAACCCCGGCATAGGGGCTAAGTTATTTAACGGGGTATTTGCCTTTTACAACGTGGCCGCAGGGTATATAAGCGACGCGCTTTCATATTCAAGGCTATGGGCCCTTGGGCTTGTTACGGGCGTTATGGCTATGACGTGTAACCTTATAGCCTTTATGATAGGAGATATGATTCCGCTCGTTGGTTTTTTAGTTACAATTTTGATTCTTTTTGTCGGGCATGTATTTACGATAGCAATTAACGTGCTCGGAGGCCTTATACATTCAGGAAGGCTTCAGTTTGTTGAATTTTTCCCGAAATTCTTTAAAGGGGGCGGCAGGGTATTCAGCCCTTTGAGGTTGGAGAATAAATATACTGTGATAGAAAAAAGTTGAAGGCTATTAAAGGTAATATACCCCTTGCTTAAAGCGCTCTCAAAATTTCCTTGTGGAAATTTTGAGGCAAAGCTCG
>CAZDNS010000015.1:0-20762 GCA_964506845.1 uncultured Planctomycetia bacterium
GCCGAGCCGAATGCCTGCCTGACGGCAAGGCAGGTGACGAGCACCGCAAGCGAAGGAGTAAATTGGGCTTAAGCTTATTATACCTCTTATCATAGCAACATATTTATTGCGTTTGTGTCAGTTTAATAATTGCGTCTATTTCCAACCTTGCGTTTGCCGGAAGTTTTGCTGCCTGCAGAGTTGTTCTCGCGGGAGGCTCATCAGGAAAATATTCTGCATAAATTTTATTAAAACCTTCGAAATCATTCATATCGGAAAGATAACAACTTACCTTTAAAACATCATGCATCTTTGCTCCTGAGGCTTCGGCTATCGCCTTTAAATTTTCCAGGACCTGTCTTGCCTGAGCCTCAATGTTGCCGCAGATAACCTCGCCGGTTTTTGGGTCAATGGGAATTTGTCCTGATATATATAGAATACCGTTATAACTCACTGCCTGGGAATACGGGCCCTTTGGCTTTGGCGCATTTGGCGTATAAATAATTTTTTTAAGCATCTTCTCTACTTTTTATATACATAATCTCTATATTTATAATTATAGCAGTTTTTCTAAATAAAAAAAGGTCTTATGTAAAAATATCTTGGGCGGGGTAAACCCCATTAGAAATAGCATCCCATGTCTCGTTACAAATCCCGCAACGCAGGGCACTATTTGTAATGGGCACACTGTGGGATTTCTAACGGGGTAAATATGCCTGGAAGGTTTTTAGACGAATTTATGCATTGGATGACGGGACAAGCCATGATAGGTGGACATTCTGCCTATTCCATTTTTTTACAAGCTTATATCCCATAAAGCGAAATAGCGCATTCTTAAAACGAAGCCTTAGTAAAGAAGATAAAAAACTTAAACGTGAATAAAATTTTCCATAGGCTTTAAAAACGCTAAGCTGAAGCTGTTTTGCGGTTAACAAGTTAGGTTTAAAAACTACATGATGCCCGTCGTAGAGATTCCAGTCTTTCGTAAAGATACGTTTTTGTTTTTCTAAAAAATTATAAATATCCGTCCCAGGTAACGGCGTTAAGATCATAAACTGAATGGTATCTATCTTTGCCTTAAGTGAAAATTTAAGTGTTTCCCATACAGTCATCTCAGTATCTTCGTCTGAACCTAAGACAAACATTCCGTGAATCTTAATTTTATGTTTGTGAAATGAACGGATGGCTTCTTTAATCTGGGATACATTCTGCCTCTTCTGGTAGGCATCCAATGTTTTCTGATTAATAGACTCAAAGCCAACGCATACATACTTACAACCTGCCTTAACCATAAGACTGAGAAGTTCATCATCTTTTGCTGCATCGCAACGGACCTGACAAGACCATTTCCGAATCTTATTTTCTATCATAAGGCGTAACAGCTCTTTGGTGCGCCCAGTATTTGCGGCAAAGTTATCATCGCTAAAAAAGAAAAAATTACCAGCGTTAGAAGTAAGCTCATCCACCACGCTCCGGGCGCTTCTAAATCTATAGTTACGGCCGAAAAATTTAGTTACAGAGCAGAAGTTACAATTGTAGGGGCATCCACGGGACGTAGAAATGGGGGTAATTTTAAGTGGCAGCCTTGCACCTTTGATAAGAGAAAAATCCGGGAATGGAAGTTCGTCTAAGTTACTTACGGGCGAGCCCTGCACAAAGGAAGAGGTAATTTTACCTTCCACCACATCGGCAATAACGCTATCTGCCTCGCCTATTACCACCTGTCTTGCAAACCTTATTGCCTCTTCAGGCACAAGGCTTGCATGCGGCCCGCCAAGAATAACGCGCTCCCTGGGGAATTTACCGGCTATCTCATAACCGCGCTTTGCGGTTGAGGTAAGGAGAGAAATCCCGATTAAATCTGAGTCTAATTTAGAATAGTCGGGAGTAAAGATATTTTCTTTGTAGACATGAACACTGTGGCCTCTTTTTTTCAGGATTGTCCCTAAATAAAGAGGCCCTAGAAGCGGTATGGATATCTTACTGTAAACATTTGCGCTGGTAGTACGTGGTTCAATAAACGCAATTTTCAATTTAGCCTCTGCCTTAAGCTTACTTCTTTATTAACCTTACATTAACTGCGCAGGGGCCCTTGTCGGTTTTCTCCACTTCAAATTCCAGTTCATCGTCACTGTTTAATGATTCAAATGTTGTTTCTACGAGGCTGCTTTTGTGAAAGAAAACCTCTCTTCCGTCAGAATCGGATATAAATCCAAAACCCCTATCGCGGATTAACTTTTTTATCTTTCCTTTATGCATTTTTTGTGCTCCTTTCTTTAAAATTTCGGAACTTTATATTAACCCCAGATTTTGCATTAGCAAAATCTGCCTCCCTTGAAATCTGAAAGATTTCAGGGACTTAATCCCCTGCAATTCTGCGGATTGCAGAATTGCAGGGGGTGAAAGGCCGACTGATTAAATCTCGAAGAGATTTAATCAAGTATGTCGGGGTATCCCAAATTTTGCGGCTGCACAAAATGGTGCCTGCCTGCTTCGCAGGCGAGGAAAATCTGGGATTACCTTGCAAAGCCGATAAAATCCTTGTCGGATTTTATCGAGCAACCCCTTTGGGGGCAAATTTTGCCTGCGCAAAAGCGCGAGCAAAATTTGGGATTAACAAAAAACCGTCAGGCATAGTGTTTTACGCCTCACGGTTTAAAATTCTATGTCTTTTTTAATTATATTATATCTCTAATAGATTGTCAAATTAATTATATTGACGAATTATCATCCAAACCAAAAGCCCTAAAAACACAGAAATACCGTTAAGCAGAATATCCGAGGCAGTGCAATATCTATTCGGAAGTATAATCTGGATAAACTCATCGATAATTCCTATAACAAAACCGATTAAAAAATTTTTTAAACTTATATATTTGACAACACCCTGTTTTTTTAAAGAATGTGCTATCAAAAAAGGTAAAATTCCATACTCAAAGATGTGGATACGCTCTACTGGTAATTTCAAATTTAAAAAAATCAAGGATATTAAAACAAAGATTAGCGCGAGGTATATATAAAGCGAAATCCTTTTATACCTTAAAACAAAAATAATCCAGAAAACTATTACAAAGCCGAATGCAAAAAGAAGGGCATTTGGAAAATAATCAAATCTTCTGCCAAAAAACCTGACAGCGCTGTTCCATAAAAATGGCAGAAACGGCAGGCTTGTATAAATCAGGGCTACATATATTACTACCCAGCGCCAGTTTCTAAAAAATTTTTTAAAATAGGCCTTATCGATATTTTTCAATTAGACCCATCCTTAAAGGTTTAGGATGGTCTATCCCTCCGGGATTATCGGCCTTATAAAACCTTGCAAAAAGTGCCAAAACGAAAATTGCGCCAAATATACCTCCTATTGTATCGCTCGCCCAGTGAGCACCCAGATATATACGGCTAAAAGCCATAGCCATCAGCGCTATTATGAAGAAAAGCCTGAAAGACCATTTTTGTTTAAACTTCTGGTTAACCATAAAGAAACCTATAAATCCTGCCAAAAAGGTAAACTTGAGCATATGCCCGCTCGGAAAACAAAAGGGCGTCTTAATATGCAGGATACCAAAATTAAACACCTGCCGGTTAAACTCCAGAGGCGGGCGCACCTGTTGCGAATAAGCCTTGCTCACAAATTCAAGGAAATAAAGAAAAATAGAGAAAAGTATGTAATAATTTGCGAGTCTCAGTTTTCCATTTTTATATAGAAACAAAAGGATAATTACCGATGCTATAATAAAAAATTCTGCAGAGCCAAACAGGGTATATATACCCATAAAATAATCAAGGAATGGATTTGAAAGTGCGTTGATGCGTCTGGATATAATATATTCCAGCCCGGTAAGGAGTTTATTATAGACGAGGATGAATAAGATTACATAACTTAAAGCGCTTATTGTTATTATTTTCCAAACCGTGATTTTTTTCATAGATTTCTTAGGATGGGTGCAAGTGTTATATGCCTATCTTCCTTGCAAACCACATAAACAATATACCGAGGGAAAAGACCAAAATAGACAGGCTTGATCTTTTCAGGCTGGTTTCCTTATGGAGTTCGGGCACCAAATCGGTGCTCGCGATATATATGAATCCGCCGCTGGTAAGACTAAGAAGCACGAATGAAAAATTGATGAACTTTTCTGAAACCAGATACCCTAAGATTGCGCCTAAAAATGCGGTAAGGGTTGCGATAAAATTAAAGAGAAGCGCCTTTTTCTTGCCAAGGCCGCCATAGACAAGGACGCCGAAGTCGCCCAGTTCCTGCGGTATCTCATGAAAGATAACGGCAAGAGTAGTTATTATCCCCACTTTTAGCGAAAAGGAAAAACTCACCGCGATAACCATACCGTCGATGAAATTGTGGATAGAATCTCCTATAAGGTTCAGATATGTAAATGTATGGATATCGCATATGCCGTTGTGACAATGCCTCCAGTAGAGATATTTCTCAAGGATGAAAAATATAAGAAAACCGAAAAGGACGTTTAAGAATACCGCCTGATGACTGCCTTTCTCGAGCGCCTCGGGTATTAGATGGAGCATTGCCCCGCTTAAAAGCGTTCCTGCCGAAAATGCAACGATAAAGAAAAGGCTTTTATTTAAAAATTTCTCCTTTACTATAAAGCTCACAACGCCTATAAGGGATATCAGGCTTACCAGGCTTATGCTTATTATTATATATATAAAAGTAACCATATTATATTGAAGTAATTTTTAGCATAATTTTACCGACAAATCAATTTAAATTAACATATCAAGTAAATTTACACTTAAGCCCAAGCTTACGAATGAGCATAAGACCCATCCTTAAGGCCCGACCTTAATGGAAAGAGGTCGGCCTATCCTTTCTGGATTAAAGGAAGAGGATGGTCTATCCCGCTGGATAAGGAGCCTAAGCTCACACTCTTATGAGGCGAGATTTTTCCGTAAGACGCTCCTATGCGAGCCCCTTTAATCCTACAAGGATAGCCCTTCCTATACCTCTTAAGGAAGGGACTAAGGGGATGGGGGTGCTTGTAGGAGAAGTTTAGCCGAATGCCTGCCTGCCGGCAAGGCAGGCTCCGAGCACCGCAAGCGAAGAAGTAAATTGGGCTTAAACTTATTATACGTATTATCATTGCAAAACATTTATTGGGCTTGTATTAGAACTACCTATAGATTTTCCCGCAACATAACCAGTTGAAAACGCTGCCTGAAGGTTATAGCCGCCGGTCAGGCCATCTATGTCCAGAACCTCGCCGACTATGTATAAACCCTTGATTAGCTTTGATTCCATGGTTTTTGGGTTAACGTGGCGAGTATCCACTCCGCCCTGGGTAATAATAGCCTCTTCTATGGGCAGCGTATCCTTGATAGTAAATCTGAAATCTGATAGTAATCTAGAAATTACTTTCCTTTCGGACTGAGTAATCTGATTGGACTTTTTATCAGCCTCTATCCGGGATAGGCTGATAAATACAGGTATCACACTTTTTGGAAGAAGTTCCTTTAATAAATTTTTATAGTGCCTCAAGCCGAAATTCTTAATCTCCCTGACTAATCTGTTATTTAAGATTTCTTCACTTAGGGCAGGTTTCAAATTCAGGGAAATAACTATGCCCTTCTCTTTCTCGTAAAGGAACCTGGCAACCTCTCTGCTTAAGGAGAGTATAATTGGCCCGGATAATCCGGAATGCGTAAACACCATCTCTCCGAAAATGCTTTTTATATATTTACCATTTACAAGGAGGCTGGCGCTGATATTTTTAAGGCTAACGCCTGCAAGCTCTTTGACAAAAGGCTCATCTACCACAAGCCCCACCAGAGAAGGTAGGCACTTTATAATCCTGTGGCCCGACTTCCCTGCCATTTCATAACCATCCCCTGTTGAGCCTGTCCCCGGGTAAGAAAGCCCGCCTGTTGCCAGCACTACCGAACCCGAAAAATAATATCCTGAGTCAAATGTCTTTACGCCACTTACCCTTAAATCCTCGGTTAGTATTTCTTTGACCCTCTTATTAAAAATAATCTTTACCCTGGTTTTCATCAAAAACCCTTTTAAGGCATTTACTATTGAGTACGCCTCATCCGATACAGGGAAGACTCTGCCGCCCCTTTCAACCTTGGTCCTGACTTTCAAGTCCTCAAAAAAGTTTATCAGGTCTTCATTAAAAAACTGGTGAAAACAATTATAGAGAAACCTGCCTTGTTTTCCGTAGTTCTCAAGGAATTTATCAATATCGCCTGTATTTGTTATGTTGCATCTGCCTTTTCCGGATATGGCAAGTTTTGCGCCGAGTGAGTTATTCCTCTCTATCAGCAGCACCCTTCTTCCTGCTGAAGCAGCTGTCCCGGCAGCCATCATCCCAGCGGGACCTCCTCCTATAACTATACAATCAAATTTTTCCATCTGAGTATTTAAGTCTTAATTGCCCGCAAGCAGCCTCAATATCTCTGCCCTTTGACCTTCTTAGAGTAATGGCTATACCGCCACTTTTAAGAAGCTTGTAAAAATTCATAACCTTTTCTTGGGCTGGACTTTCATAAGGCGATGATTCAACCTTATTATAGGCTATCAAATTTAACTTGCATTTTAAATCCTTAAGGAGCTCTATAAGTTCCCTTGCTTGCGCATAGGAATCATTAATTCCCTTTATCAATATATACTCAAAGGTAATCATTCTTTTCGTATTCTGTGTATATTTCTTCGCTATCTCTATAAGGTCGCCTATATTAAATTTTCTGTTTATCGGCATAAGGGAGTTTCTTATCTTATCGCAAGGGGCATGCAGGGATATGGAAAGCTCAGTTGTTAGGCCTGAACTGATAAGCCTTCTTATACCGTCAATCAGCCCGCAGGTTGATACGGTAATCTTTCTTATTCCAATGTTTGGGCCATATTCAGAATTTAGCAACCTGATAACCCTTATCAGGTTTTCAATGTTATCCAAAGGTTCTCCCATTCCCATAAAGACTATATTGTTTATTCGGAGAGGATAAATATCTCTTTTAACAACCAAAAATTGCTCTAAAATTTCGGAGCAGGTCAGATTTCTGACAAATCCAGCTTTGCTACTTGCGCAAAAAGCGCACCTGAAGCGGCAACCTATCTGCGTGCTCAGGCAAAGGGTGTTCCTATAACCCCCTATTAGTACGCATTCAATAAGGTTTTTATCTCTTAGGTTGAGCAGATATTTTATGGTCCTGTCCTGCTTAGAAATTTGTTTCTTAACGATGCCTGCCTGGTATATGTAGAAGTTTTCTTTCAGGGTTTCCTTTAAGGCTACAGGAATGTCCGACATATCGTCAAAATTATGGAGGCCTTTCTGATAAAGATGTATAAATATCTGTCTTGCCCTGTAAGAAGGGATATTTATATCCCCTAAAAAATTCTTCAGTTCTTCGTAGGTTAAGTCTCTTATGTCTGTCTTATGAGATGATGTCATTATGCAGTGTTATAGTCTTAAGCTTAAAGTCGGCCGTGAAATTGACGCATACCATATCGAATCTGCAGATAGGTTCTCCTAAGCGCTTGGTTTTTATAAATTTTCTTGCAGCCAGTGTAATGTGTCTCTTCTTCTTATATGTGAGAGATTCTTCGGGAAGCCCAAACTCGTCTGAACTCCTTGAGCGCACCTCAACAAAACAGAGGTATTCTTTGTGTTGCGCCACTATATCCAGTTCGCCAAATTTTGTGGAGTAATTCTGGGCTATGATGTTATAACCCTTTTTTCTAAGGAAGGCTAAGGCCTGGGTCTCGGCTTCTTTTCCTAATATACCTCTATGCCGTAGCAAGGCCTGTGGAGTTCGAGATTGGTTTAAATTTGAAACTTCTTCTGTGTATCGGAGACAGCCCGAACCGGCTAAGGGCTTTTCGGTGCGCCTTTGTGGGGTAACCCTTATTGAACTTAAAGCCGTACACCGGAAAGCGCTTGTGGTAGGCATTCATAATAGCGTCTCTTGTTACCTTGGCAACTATCGAGGCGCAGGCAATGGACAGGCATTTTCCATCCCCACCTATGATATATTTCGTGCTTATCGGAATACCCAGTTTCATATTTCCATCGACTAATAAAAAACACGGCTTTATTTTTAAAGAGGCTAAAGCCTTTTTCATCGCCAGCCGGCTTGCCTGGAATATGTTTATTCTGTCAATAACCTTATTATCCACTATGCCAATCCCTATAAGGCACTTTTTCTTAATTTCCTTAAAAACCTCTTCTCTCTCTTTAACAGTCAGGCGTTTTGAATCCTCTACGCGGTTTTTAAAGTTTCTTTTTTTGACGATGACTGCGCCTGCAACCACCGGACCCGCCAGAGGGCCGCGGCCTGCCTCGTCTATGCCGCAACTTAAAGTTGCGCCATCGGTTAAAGAAGTTTCAAATTCACTCAGAGCTCGCAGCCGGCTCGCCCTTAGCGCCTTCTTCTTCCTTGACGAATTCTTTTTTCTCCTCAACCTTTGTTCCTCTGCCTATTTTTTTTCTGAGATAATAAAGTTTAGCGCGCCTGGTTTTGCCCTCTTTTACCAGCTCTACCCTGTCAATGTTAGGTGAGTGCAGGAGAAATATCCTTTCCACGCCCTCTCCGTAGGAAATCCTTCTTACTGTAAATGTGGAACGTATGCCTGAGCCTCTCTTCCTTATAACTATCCCCTCAAACGGCTGCAACCTTACCTTTTCGTCCTCAAAAATCTTCACATATACCCTTACAACGTCTCCTATATTGAAGGCTGGGGTTTTCTCTTTGAGATATTCCTTTTCTATAAGTTCTATCTTATTAGTCATCGTTATTCCTCCTTTGCAACCGCTAAAACGCAGAAATTGCAACCGCTAAAACGCGAAATTAGTAACCCTGGAACGCGTGGTTATTTTGCGCCTTGGTGGTTTTATTCTGCGTCTTTGCGGTTATATTCTGCGCTTTTGCGGTTCTGATTAACTCCGGTCTTTTCAAAAGCGTATTTTTTATAGTCTGTTCTTGTCTCCAGTTTTCTATCATCCTGTGGTTTCCGCTTAAAAGAATATCCGGAACCTTCATTCCCTTAAAATCCGAGGGCCTCGTATACTGGGGGTATTCCAAAAGGCCGTTAGAAAAGGACTCGCATTTTGCAGAATCCTTGTCTCCAAGCGCTCCCGGAAGAAACCTGACAATCGCATCTACTATTACTAAGGCTGCTATCTCTCCGCCCGTAAGCACATAGTTACCTATGGAAATTTCGTCTGTTACCAGATATTCCCTTACCCTTTCGTCTATACCCTCGTAGTGGCCGCATATAAGAATAAGGTGTTTATCCTTAGAGAATTTCCTGACGAGCCTTTGCGTAAGCAGATTTCCCTGGGGGCTTAAGAGAATAACCCTCGCCTCTTTCCTTTTTTTGCCCCTTAGAATATGTCGCAGCGTATCGTATATCGGCTCAATCCTCATAACCATTCCAGGGCCTCCGCCGAATGGCTTATCGTCCACCTTATGATGCTTATCCTTAGAATAATCCCTTATATTGTGTAATCTTACCTTTAGAAGGCGCGATTTAATCGCCCTTTTCAGGATAGACTCATTCAGGATCCCACTGAACATATTTGGAAAGATGGTAAGGATATCAATGAACAGCAAAAATCTCTCCTTTAATGAGCACTTGATACTTGACATTTTTTAATGTCAAGTATCAATCTTCTTTGTTTAACTTCTTGCTTGTGCGAATTAAATCCTTGACAATTTTTGGGTCTATGGTTAATTTCGACACCAACCCACATTTCAAAAATTGTCAAGGGTCAAATTCAGCCAGACAACTTAGCTTTACTAACGTTCGCTAAGTTGTGGCTTCATTTGATTTAAATATGCCTTCTTTTTTCATGAGACTGCGGACTGTCTCCGAAGGCCTGGCGCCTAACTTAACCCAGTGCAGCAGCCTCTCTTTATCAATCTTTACAAGGGCAGGGTTTTTTGATGGGTCGTAATATCCCACCTGCTCTATGAATTTCCCGTCTCTCGGAGAACGTTTATCTGTAACCACTATTCTGGAATGTGGTTTTTTCTTTGTGCCAAACCTTTTCATCCTTATAACAACTGCCATATCTACTCCTCCTTTTCCCTGCGAATCTCTGCTCCCAAAGAAACCAATTTTTCTTCTATCCTGTCATATCCCCTGTCTATATGATAAATCCTTGAAACCTCTGTTTTGCCCTTAGCCACGAGGCCAGCTAAAACCAATGCAGCAGATGCCCTAAGGTCTGAGGCCATAACAGGCGCGCCGCTGAGCCTCGGTATGCCGCGAACAATGGCGCTCGGGCCCTCCAGCATAATCTGGGCTCCCATCCGGTTTAACTCGCTTATATGCATAAACCTCTCGGGATATATCTTTTCGGTAATTATACTTATCCCGTCGGTAAGGCACATTGCAGCCATAAACTGCGCCTGCATATCCGTTGGGAAGCCGGGATACGGCAGGGTAGTTACATTTACCGGCCTAAAGCGCTCTCTGCCTATTACCCTAATCTTATTTCCATCAATTGAAATCTTAGCGCCTGCCTCTTTAAGTTTATCAATAACTGCGCCCAGGTGCTCAGGCCTTGCGCCCTTTATCTCCACCTCGCCGTTTGAGATAACCGCGGCTACCAGGATTGTCCCTGCCTCAATCCTGTCAGGTATTACAGTATGTTCTGCGCCAAAGAGTTTTTTAACACCGTAGATTTCTATCAGGGGTGTTCCGTGACCCTTTATCTTTGCACCCATCTTAATCAAGAAATTGGCAAGGTCAACAACCTCAGGCTCACAGGCGGCATTCTCAATCAGGGTTGTGCCCTGCGCTAATGTGGCTGCCATCATAACATTTGCGGTTGCCAGCACAGAAGAGCCAAATGCACCTCCCAGATATACAGTGGCACCGTGGAGTCTCTTTGCCCTGGCAAATATATAACCACCTTCTATCGAAACATTTGCTCCGAGTGATTTTATGCCTTTAATATGAAGGTCTATCGGCCTTGGGCCTATTATGCATCCTCCGGGATGAGAAACCTTGGCAAAACCCTTTTTGGCAAGAAGTGGGCCAAGCACGCATATGGAGGCCCTCATCGTGCTAACTAATTTATACGGCGCTTCGCACAGGCTATACCCTGCTGGCTCCACTCTTATGACCTGGTCTCCGTTAAAAACCCTTACCCCAAAGGTCTTTAGTATCTTTACCATTGTGTTTACGTCCCTAAGGTTTGGAACATTTCTTATTTCTGAAGGCTCATCACTCAGCAGGGTTGCCGCAAGTATTGGAAGGGCAGCATTCTTCGCGCCGCTTATATGAACTACGCCCCTGAGCCTCTTCCTGCCCTCAATTACAAATTTTTCCATGCCTTTAATAAGCAGATAATTTATGGAACGTTAGTGACATAAATTATAGTCCCGAAACTTTGGGACGTCTGCGAATTAAACCCAGCACTAATTTTCTACTTTGCTAAACATTTCTAAAAAATTAGTGCGGGATCAAATTCAGCCAACAAACTTGCGTTCACTTCGTCCTTCGATTACACTCAGGACGAACCCTGAGCAAAGTCGAATAGGTTAGTTCCGCAAGTTTGGGCTTCATTTGACTTCTTCGCAATTATCACCCTGTCAATATTATTTAAGTCCTTCGCCACTTTTATAATCTCAAAAAGGTTATCCTCCAGAATAGAGCAGACCCCCTTAGCCTGCGAAAACCCTATCTCAAAAGCAATCAGCCCGCTTTCTTTTAACAAGTCGTATCCTATCCTTGAAATTCTTCTATAAAACTCAAGCCCATCTATACCTCCATCCAAAGCGTCTATGGGCTCATACTGAATCTCGGGCTCGAGTTTTTTTATCTGGCTGCTCCTTATATATGGAGGATTTGAGATAATTAAATCAAACCCATGGTTTAATGCAGGAGTGTCGTAAAGAATATCGCTCTTCATAAAACTGATTTTACCTGCTACAGAGTTTCTCCGAGCATTCATTTCAGCCATTTCTATCGAGTCTAGGGAATTATCGATAGCGAGTATTCTACAATCGCTCAGGAATTTTGTCAAACTTATTGCTATGTTCCCCAAGCCGCAGCATATATCCATTATATCAGGACAGGTGTTTTCTTTAACTGCCTTGATTACCTCATCCACCAGAATCTCTGTTTCTGGCCTTGGTATAAACACTCCTCTTTTAACAAGCAGTTCTATGCCCATAAAAAAACACTTGCCTGTTATATGCTGAAGAGGTATTCTTTTCGCTCGCTCCTTTAGCAACTTTTTATACTCGGAAGTGATAGCATCGTCTATATATTCAAAATCTACGAGGCGAAAGCGCTCTATGCCCAAAAGGTGCGTAAGCAGAATTTCCGCATCGTTTCTGGCAGAAACTATACCTGCCTCCTTAAGGCATTCTTCGGAATAGTTTAATATATTAAGTATATTACCTGAATCAGTCAGCATATTCTTTAGAATTAAGTGAGCGGTCGGGAAGTTTTTTCGTCTCTTCGACTGCTCATGAGGGGTCGGAGAAGCATATAGAAAATACCCCGCCCCCTCAATTAAGTATCGTATTTTTCTCGTTTATAAGAAGAGAGTCTATAAGTTCATCTAAATTACCTTCCATTATGCTGTCAAATTTATGCAGCGTTAAACCTATCCTGTGGTCGGTTACGCGCCTGTCAGGAAAGTTATAAGTCCTTATCTTCTCGCTTCTCTGGGCAGAGCCTATCTGGGATTTTCTGTTGGTTGAGATTTTACTCTCCTGCTCTTTTTTTAGTCTGTCGAGGAGCCTCGCCCTCAAAACCCTCATTGCCCGAATCTTATTTTTAAGCTGCGACCTTTCATCCTGGCAGGTAACCACTATGCCTGTGGGTATATGCGTAAGCCGTACCGCTGAATCGGTTGTATTTACGCTCTGGCCGCCATGCCCGGATGAGCGGAATACATCTGTTCTTATATCCTTGGGGCTTATCTCTACCTCAAGTTCCTCCGCTTCCGGCAGAACCGCAACAGTCACGGTAGAGGTGTGTATCCTGCCGGATGCCTCTGTGGTCGGAACCCTTTGAACGCGATGCACCCCGCTTTCAAATTTAAATCGCTTATAGGCGCCCTTTCCTTTCACGGAGAATATTATTTCCCTGAATCCCTTTGTTTCTGTAAACGAGGTATTTAATACCTCCATCTTAAGGTCCTTCTGCGCTATATATCTGGAATACATCCTGAAGAGGTCTGCGGCAAAAAGGCTTGCCTCTAAGCCGCCTGTTCCTGCGCGTATCTCCACTATTATATCTTTATTCTCTTCGGAGTCTTCGCCTATAAGCAAATTCTCCAGTTCAGCCTTAACCTCCTCTAGCCTCTTTTTCAAAGAAGCAATTTCCTGCTCAATCAATTTGGAAAATTCTTCCTCGTGTTTCTTTATAAGCAATTCCTCTAAGTCCTGTTTTTCTTTAGAGAGTTTTTGGTAAGACCTGAATTTTAACACAAGGTTCTGGATATCCGCCAATTCCTTAGAAAGCCTGGTATAGAGCGCTTTGTCCTGGATAGTTTCAGGCTCGCTCATCTTCTTTTCCAGCTCAACGTATCTGGCTTCAATATCAGATAGTTTCTCAAACATAGTATTTATTCGCTCTTAAACTTCCTCTTGAATTTTTCAATTCTCCCTGCAGAGTCAACTAATTTCTGTCTTCCCGTAAAGAAGGGGTGGCACTTCGAACATATCTCTACCCTTATGTTCTGTTTGGTAGAGCGCGTGTGTATAACCTCCCCGCATACACAGGTTATGGTTGTCATTTTATACTCTGGATGTATTTTATCTTTCAATTCACTCACCTCCTGTTATAATTAAATGTAAAAATCAAATTGCAAAAATCAAAATGACATATCAAAATCCCAAATTTTTAAACATTTTGAATTTTACATTGTCATTTTACATTTTAATTTTTAATATTTGGATTTATTCGCGTTAATCCTCTTCTATCTTCAACTGATTCAAACTCATCAGAAATTCTGCGTTTGTTTTTACCTTTGAGAGCTTGGAAATCAAAAGTTCCATAGCCTCAACTGAATTCAGTTCGTTCAGGGCCTTTCTCAAAACCCAGATGCGCTTAAGCTCCTCAGGGTCTAACAGCAATTCTTCTTTTCTTGTATTTGAACGCTTTATGTCGATAGCCGGATAAATCCTCTTCTGGAACAGATTCCTATCAAGGGTTAACTCCATATTCCCGGTCCCTTTAAATTCCTCAAATATAACATCATCCATACGGCTTCCGGTGTCTATAAGGGCAGTGGCAATTATGGTAAGGCTTCCTCCCTCTTCCACATCCCTTGCAGCGCCAAAAAATCGTTTGGGTTTTTGAAGGGCATTGGAGTCAACCCCTCCGGAGAGAATCTTTCCGCTGTGTGGAACAACCGCATTATGCGCGCGCGCCAGTCTGGTTATGCTATCCAAGAGTATGACTACATCCTTCTTATGCTCTACAAGCCTCTTTGCCTTCTCCAGCACCATATCGGCGACCTGCACATGCCGTTCTGCCGGTTCGTCAAATGTGGAACTTATAACCTCTGCCTTGACAGAGCGTTGCATATCGGTTACTTCCTCGGGCCTCTCGTCTATCAAAAGGATTATAAGCGTAACATCCGGATGATTCTTTGTGATACTGTTTGCTATCTTCTGAAGCAGTATCGTCTTTCCGCTGTATGGAGGAGCCACTATCAGACCGCGCTGGCCCTTACCTATCGGCGTCAGTAAATCCATTATCCGCGTGGAAATCTCTTTTGGTTCAGTTTCAAGGATAAATCTTTCCTGCGGGTAAAGAGGGGTCAGATTATCAAATAGGACCTTCTCCTTAACGTTTTCGGGGTTCTCATAGTTTACCGCCTCTACCTTAAGAAGGGCAAAATACCTCTCTCCTTCCTTTGGAGGCCTGATCTGGCCGCTTACGATATCCCCTGTTCTTAAATCAAACTTTCTTATCTGGCTAGGGCTTACATAGATATCGTCCGGACAGGGAAGATAATTATAATTCGGGCTCCTCAAAAATCCAAAACCATCCTGGAGTATCTCAAGGACGCCCTCTCCAAATATAAGTCCGCTTTTTTCCGCCTGTCCCTGCAAAATCTTAAAGATAAGGTCCTGCTTTTTAATGCCGCTCACATTGTTTATGCTTAAATTTTTGGCAACCTTATTAAGCTCTGCTATCTTCATCTTCTTAAGGTTATCAATGTTTAAATTAGCTATATCCATTATCCTCCTCCTTAATGAACACATAACTTACGGAACGTTAGTGACGTAAGTTATAAGTGTGAATTAATCCCGAAGCGTATCCCAAAAATATCGTAGAGATTTTTGAGATGTTTACGCGAGGGATATACTTTTTAAATGACCCCTGAACTTCGAGGTAAATCTCTTCTGTTTAACCTCTTTGTTTGTGCGAATTAACCCTATTAAAATTAGGGTTTTCTACTTATAAGCTCAAATATCTTCTTAACCTGTTCTTTTGTGTTGGACTGCGTAAAATTATTATCTATAACAAAATCGCCGTATCGCTCCTTTTGTGAAAGCGGCATCTGGGCAAGCATTCTCCTTTCAACATCCTTCCTTGAAATTTTAAGTTTCTTGATGCACCTTTTAAATTGATTTTGCAAATTTGTTTTTACCACCAAAACCATATCCACTAAATCCAGCAGATTTGCCTCAATTAATAAGGGGGCGTCCACCACTACAACTCTATCAGGATCCTTATTTCTCATTTCATCGAGTCTCCCTTTTAAAATCCTTATGACTGCAGGGTGTATAATCAAACAGAGATTTTTAAGTTCTTTGGTGTTTACGAATACCCTTTTTGACAGGCGCTTCCTGTCTATTTTTCCCGCCTTATCCAGTATGCCCTTACCAAAATTGGCGGTTAGTTCTTTATATGTGGAGGCATCGCTTCTTAAAAGCTCATGCACAATCCCGTCAAGGTCAATTACATATGCGCCTAACTCTTTAAAAAAATTGCTGACTGTGCTTTTACCTGTGCCTATGGAACCGGTTACGCCTATTATTTTCATCCCTTTAGGAAATTAGACTCTTATAGAGTTCCAGATATTTTTTTGCAGATGCCTTCCATGAAAAATCGGAATTCATTCCCCTGTGGATAATAGACTTCCAGAGCGTCTTATCTTCATAAAATTTTAACGCCCTTTCAATTGTCCTTAACAACTCATTGGAAGAATACTCGGTAAATACGAAGCCGTTTCCCGTAGCAGGATTCTCGCTTGCGCCTATTATCGTATCGGCAAGGCCGCCTGTCTTTCTGACAAGCGGAACCGTCCCATACTTCAGGCTTATAATCTGGCCCAGACCGCAGGGCTCATATCTTGAAGGCATAAGGAATACATCGCTTCCCGCGTATATCTTCTGCGCCAGAGCCGCGTCGTACCCCAGTGTGATAGAAACCTTATCGGGATAATTTTTCTTTGCCTCTTCAAATAGCTGATGATATTTCTGGTCCCCTGTTCCCAGCAGCACAAACTGCAGGTTTTTCTTCAGCATCTCATCGAGACAGCCTGCCAGAATATCAAGCCCCTTCTGGTCCACCAGCCTTGAGATAAGGCCGAAAAGGGGTATTTTTTCGTTTGGCGAAAGAGCCAATTCCTTCTGAAGGGAAATTTTATTTATATATTTATCCCGCAGGGTTGAGAAGGAATATCTTTTAGCGATGAGTTTGTCTTTTAAGGGATTCCAGAGCTCATAATCAAGCCCGTTTAATATACCGGATAGCTTATCAGTATACGCTGTCAATAAGCCGTTTAAACCGCAGCCGTATTCGGCGGTCTGTATTTCCTTCGCATAGGTGGGGCTTACGGTGGTGACTCTATCGGAAAATATAATCGCCCCTTTCATAAGATTTATCTTATCGTAATATTCAAGACCATTTATGTTGAATAAACTCCAGTCTAACCCTAATTTATGAAATTCCTCTTTTGAGAATATACCCTGGTAAGCCAGATTGTGTATGCTGAAGATAGTCTTTATGCTTTTATAAAATTCATCTTTCGCAAAAATATTTTTTAGATAGATCGGAATCAGCGCGCTCTGCCAGTCATTCGCATGTATAATATCAACTTTAAAACTTATCTCTTTAAGAAGTTCGAGGGTTTTTCTGGAATAATATGCAAATCTTTTCAGGTTGTCCGGAAAATCTATATTCTTAATGCCGTATAGACCGTCTCTCAGGAAATACGCATCGTTTTCTATAAAATATACCTTTATATTTTTCCCTATAACAGAGATATTTTTATCTATTCCCTTATATTTCGGCATTATAATTGTTATATCTGCCCCCAGTTTTTCAAGCGCTAATGGAAGCGAACCGGATACATCTGCAAGCCCCCCTGTCTTTACGAAAGGCAAAACCTCGCTTGAACAAAATAAGACCTTAATTGGTTTTTTCATCAAACCTATCCCTCCTTTGCAACCGCTAAAACGCAAAATTTGCAACCGCTAAATCGCGAAATTAGTAACCCCGTAACGCGTGGTTATTTTGCGCCTTGGTGGTTTTATTCTGCGTCTTTGCGGTTATATTCTGCGCTTTGGCGGTTCATGCATCCAGCCAGTTATCCGCAGTTTTTATTGAAACCTTTATGGGTATCTTTAGTTTGATAACGTTTTCCATAATATCCTTTATTGTGAGTTCTGATTTTTTAATATCCCCCTTAGAGCAATCAAATACAAGTTCATCGTGGACCTGAAGTATCAACTTACAGTTTAGTTTTTTAGCCATTAATATTTCGCATATCCTTATCATAGCCAGTTTAATAAGGTCTGCTGCTGAGCCCTGTATGGGGGTATTAATCGCGGTGCGCTCTGCAAATTGCCTTACCTGAATGTTTGTGCTTGAGATATCCGGGATGTATCTCCTTCTGTTAAAGATTGTTTTTACAAAACCGTGTTTCCTTGCAAAATCTATCTGCTCCTCTATATAGGCTTTTACCCCTGGATACCTGTTAAAATAGGAGTCGATAAATTCCTTCGCCTTCTGGGCGTCAATACCCAGGTCCCTTGAAAGGCCATATGGGCTCATCCCGTAGACAATTCCAAAGTTTACGGTTTTCGCAATATCCCTCATCTTGGGACTGACCAACCCTTCTTCTACATTAAAGATGAGGCTTGCGGTATGGGCGTGTATGTCGAGGTCATTCTTAAACGCTTCTATAAGTGCGCTGTCATTGCTAAGATGGGCTAAAATCCTCAGCTCTATCTGCGAGTAGTCTGCCGATATTAAAAGATTTGAAGGGCTTTCGGGTATGAATGCCTTTCTTATCTTTCTACCTGTCTGGGTCTTTATAGGGATATTCTGAAGATTGGGGTTTGAACTTGAAAGCCTTCCTGTCTGGGCAACTGTCTGGTTAAAAGAGGTGTGCACCCTGCCTGTTTTTGGATTAATGAGCCCTGGCAAGGCATCGGCATATGTAGTTTTAAGTTTGGAAAGTTCCCTGTAATCTAAAAGGGATTTGGCTATCGGATGCGTCTTGGCAAGCTCCTCCAGAACCTCCACGTCCGTGGAAAAGCCTGTTTTGGTCTTTTTTACAACAGGCAGCTTAAGCCTCTCGAAGAGGACCTCGGCAAGCTGTTTGGGAGAATTTATGTTAAAGGTGGTTTTAGCCATTTCGTATATCTCGCCTGTTAATCTATTCAAAGCCTCTTCCAGCTCTCGGGATAATTTACGAAGGAGGGCAGTGTCTAATCTTACACCGTTTATCTCCATCTGTGCCAATACGTCTATAAGCGGAAGTTCTATCTTAAAGAACAATTCATCCAGCCCAAAGTGGTTAAGCCTATCTTTTAATATTCTATAAAGCCTGAAGGTTATATCCGCATCCTGGCAGCCGTATTTATAAACCTT
Source organism: uncultured Planctomycetia bacterium (assembly GCA_964506845.1). Classification (GTDB taxonomy): domain Bacteria; phylum Omnitrophota; class Gorgyraeia; order VGKN01; family VGKN01; genus CAZDNS01. Next base: position 18,809 of record CAZDNS010000015.1, read on the forward strand.
CTCCAAGTCCGCATCGCTCATACTGAACTGTCTTTTACTTTTATCCATAAGGTCTTCGATGGGGGTAATTTTTGTATTTAAATATTCCAGCGCTATATCGTCAAGGTTATGATTTGGCTTGGAGGGGTTTATCAAATAGGAGGCGACCATCGTATCAAAATATATACCCTTAAGTCCTATGCCCATATTTTTTAAGATTATCTTCTCATACTTTATATTCTGACCTATCTTCTTATAAGACGGCTCTTCAAATATGTTCTTAAGAAGCCCAAATACATAAGAGGGCTCAAACAGATATTTTCCTCTATTTAGAATGGCTACATAATACGCCTCTTTCTCCTTGAAAGAAAAGGATACCCCTACTACCTCTGCCTGCATAGGATAGGCGCTTGTGGTTTCGAAATCAAAAGAAAAGGTTTTTCTTTCTTTTAACTCTTTCACAAAATTATCAAAATCTGCCTTTTTGTCTATGAGCCTATAGTCTAAATCTTTCTCAGAGGCGCTTTCCGGAGCAAAATCCCTTAAGAAATTCCTAAACTCCAATTCTTTGAATAAATTAAATAAAACTTCTCTATTCGGTTTGCCAAGTTGCATATCGTTTAACGCAGCCTCTATTGGCACATCAATTTTAGAAGCGGCTAATTCCCTGCTTAATATTGCGTTATCTTTATTCTTTTTTAAATTATCCCTTAATCTTTCATTTTTAATTTTATCCAGATTCAGGAACAGATTATCCAGACTTTCAAATTCATTGAGCAGTGCAATGGCGGTCTTGGGGCCTATGCCGGAGATGCCTGGTATATTATCTGAGGTATCGCCCATAAGCGCCATAAGGTCAACTATCTTATCCGGGGTTACGCCAAAGTTTTTCCTGACGGTTTCCCTGTCATAAATCAAGCCCTCCTTGTGCGTGTTGTAAACCTTTATATTGTCATTTACCAATTGAAGGGTATCCTTGTCACCGGTTACTATATATATATCAAGCCGGTCCGAATACAGGCGCTTAGCAAGCGTCGCCAAAACATCGTCTGCCTCAAAACCTTCTTTCTCGAATATCTTTATATTATAAGCGCGCAGTATTTCCTTTATGGGCTCAAGCTGCGTCACGAGTTCATCAGGCATCGGTTTTCTATTAATCTTGTACTTATCGTACATATTGTGCCTGAAGGTAGGTCCTTTTAAATCAAATGCGACTGCAAGGTAATCGGGTTTTTCTTCCTCGATAATCCTGTTAAGCATTGTAATAAAACCATATACTGCATTCGTGGGTTGTCCTTTTGAGTTAGAAAGATTTCTTATGGCAAAAAATGCGCGATAACAAAAGGAATTACCGTCGATTAAAAATAGTTTTTTTATAGCCATCAGGATAAGTCAAGACGCATATTAAATTGTAGACAAGGGCGGGCCTTAACGAATAATTATTACAATAAATGCGAGTATTGAAAGATATTAATTAATGACTATTGAGAATTTACATTAGCAGAGATAGTGTTTGAATAGGTGCTATAATGGTCGGCGTTATCGTATCTAAAATTCGTCCTTACCTTGTAGTACCACCTGCCGCTTTCCGTTGCCACGTTTTTGATAACATTCATCGATGTTCCTATGGGATAATACGCAGCCGAATTATTAAAAGCGGAGTTATTTGCCTCAAGCAGTTCATAATTAGTAGCGCCGTTCACCGCATTCCAGCTAACAGTATAGTTACCGTCTGTGTCAGGATTAGTTGCATTAGACGTAAGTCCTGTGGGTGCCTCAGGCCATTGAGGTGTCGGAGGCGTTTGAGGCGCAGTAACGACTATAGAGCCAGTTGTTGACCAGCCACTTGGTATTCCGCCATTCTCTGGTGTGTTGGTCCATGCTCTAATTCTGTAGTAGTATGTACCAGAGGTACTTTTTATTATGTTCTGCGGAGAGGTAGTAGGCCAGAAGAAGCTCGGTGAGGTAAAGGAAG
>CAZDNS010000015.1:20862-32670 GCA_964506845.1 uncultured Planctomycetia bacterium
CGTTGTAGTTGCCTGTATTGTTGGTTGCTGGGACTGTAAGGGTTGGTGTGGCTGGCGGATTTGGCGCGGTTACATTAATGGATTGAGTTGTTGACCAGGCGCTCGGTATACCGCCGTTTTCCGGGGTAGCAGTCCATGCGCGTATTCGGTAGTAGTATACCGTGCCTGAGCCGGTCTTGATTATGTTCTGCGGAGAGGTAGTAGGCCAGAAGAAGCTCGGTGAGGTAAAGGAAGAACTTGTGGATTCCCAGAGCTCGTATATGGTGGCGCCGTTAGAAGAAGTCCAGCTTACGTTGTAGTTGCCTGTATTGTTGGTTGCTGGGACTGTAAGGGTTGGTGTGGCTGGGACAGCAGAGGAAAGTTGTACAGTTATGGATTTTGTTTCACTCCAGTCGCTGGGTATTCCGCCTGCCTCAGGCGCATTGGTCCACGACCTTACTCTATAGTAGTATGTGCCGTTAGTTGTATTTATTATACTTACATAATTAGAATTTGGCCAAAAATAATTAGGGCTTGAAAACCCAGAATTATCATCCTCCCATAATTCATAATACAATGCGCCGCTAGCGGATTCATCTGTCCAACTTACAGTATAATTTCCGCTTACGCTTGTACCAGGAACAATAATTATAGGCGTTATGGGCTGAGCAAAACCTGTATTAGAAATTAACAAAATGAAGGCAAAGAAACAGAGTAAATTTCTGGCAAAAAAATGTCTTTTCATATTATTCATCTCCTGCTTTTAATAGAATTATATATCTTATGTAACTTCAAGAAGTTAAAAGTTTATAAAAGATTTTTTAATTTATTTAATTATACCATATTTTTTACCAAAACGTCAAGAGTATTTAATAATAATAAACATTATCACTTCTATTTCCTAAGTTATAGTTATAAATGATGTCCTAACTACCATGATTGATTAATCCCAAATTTTGTGATAGCAAAATTTGCCCGCAGGGTCGACCGAGAAAATCTCGATGAGATTTTCTCGTGCTTGTCGAGGTAATCCCGGATTTTTCACCGCACTAATTTGTGCATGCGCTTTAGCGCAAGCAAAATTTGGGATACCCCGCAAGACCGTCCAAATTCTCGTCGAATTTGGACGAGCGGCCACTTCGCTATCGCTCGTGGCGGATTTTGCTATTGCAAAATCCGGGTTAATACGGAAGAAATGATAAGTTGGACTAAAAATCTAGAGGTTTTCTTTTGGCAACAATATATGCGCCGTAACAAAGATTAGCAGATTTTTCTTTTCTTTTTTATCGTAGGTTCTACTGAATAAAAAACTGCCTAAAAGCGGTATATCACCCAAAAGAGGAACTTTATTCTTAGTCTTTGTGTAGCTTTCTTTTATAAGGCCGCCCATAACAATGGTATCGCCGTTATCTACAACAAGGCTGGTGGTGCATCTCCTTGAGTCAAAGAATGGCATCTCATAGGGAACAGTGGTCGAACCATAGTTCTTCCACTCTCCAAGCTCGCTCACCTCTGGGGTTAAGGTAAGGTTTATAGTATTCTTATCCTTACCCACAACAGGGACAACCTTTAATATAATACCGATATCCCTTGTTTTAAAATTACCTGGCGTAGATGTGGATTCCTTCACCTTTACTCCCGCAGCATTGTATTCTGCGGCAGTAGTTACATAACTAGTAGGATAGATATACTCTCTTACAATCTTTATCACTGCCTCCTGGCCGTTTATTGTAGTAACCTTTGGCGCTGACAAAAGATTATTTCTCGAATCGCTTTCAATTGCATACATAACCGCCTGAAATTGCGTAAAATCTAATACGCCGAAAGTAAAATTCGCGGTATCGGCATATTTAAATCCGGCGCCCGGGTCGGGAGGAAAATCTGAAGACGGCTTGCTTAAGGGTGAATAATCTCCCCCTGAGGTCGAACGTTCAAAGGGTATTGTAGTAGGCCTTGAGGCGCCGGTTGCGGTAATCTGAGGCGTCCAGTTTATGCCGATATTTTTTAAATCGGTTGCAAAAATTTCGACAAATTTAGCCTCAATCATAATCTGCAATGAAGTAATGTCAAGTTCGTATAAAATCTTCTCTATAATTGCGTGATTTGAGGGTGTATTCCTTACAATGAGCGTTGACGTCCTGTTATCTAAAAATATCCTTGAGCCATCGGGCCACGTGACACAGCTTAACAGGACATCTTTTATGCTGATGGTAACCATGCCCCCCGGCCCGCCGGCGCCTCCCATCTTCACGCCCTCTATGGTAGGTATTATCGTGGTTGGCGGAAGAGTGGCAACCTCGGATGTAGACGGTGCGGCACCCCCCGGGGTAGCTACGTTGGTAAGCGTTGAGGTGGCAGGTATCCCTGAAACGCCCACATCGTTTGATTTAATCCCGGCAGGGGTCGTAATAGTGTCAAATGTGGTAAAGGCGGTCAGGTTTGACAAACCATGAGAGAGATGATATATCCTAGTTTCAAGGTTCTCTTTCGTCAGATTATCCGCAGTAGAAATCCATATAAGGTTTTCCTCAAGCCTGTAACCCAACCCTTTTGTCCTAAGAACCACCTCTAAAGCATCAAGGACAGTAAAATTCTTAAGATGCACGGTGACATTCATCGCAGAAGACAGCGCAGTTTCGTCCAGAACTATATTTATACCGCTTAAATCCGCAAGATAATTAATAACATCCCTTACATTTGCGTTATCGAAATCGCAAGCACTAAGTTTTACCTTGGCTTTTTTCTCTATCTCTTCTAAGGAGGACTTTTTCTTTGGGCTTTCCGGGGTTTCCTCTGTATCCGTAGGCTTTGTAGACCATTGCTCCTGAATTTCTACGAGCCTTTCTTTCTCCGTAAGCTCTCTCTCAGTGGTTGCCTTTATCAAATCCAGGTTCATCTGCGCTTCCCTTACCTCTTTCTTCAATTCTGTAATTCTAATATTATTCGGCTCAAGCAGTTCTGCCTCTTCATACTTTTTGAGCGCTTCCTCATAATCGCCTAAGCTGTAAAGGGCTTTACCTTCTTGTATCAGCACGCTGGCAGACTTCTTAACAGGTCTTATATCCTCTCTTTTAGCCGTTTCTCTCTGTCTGGGCGTTTCTTTTGGCGCTTGAGATGGAGTTTTTTCAATGCTCTTTGTTTCTTTCTTCTCAGAAATAACTTTTTTAGCGGTCTCTTTCTCGGCCTTCTTGGAAGTATCTGACTGTTTTGAAATTACAATTTCACCCGAGGATTCAGACTTATTTTCCTGAGAAAAAAGTAAAGGGGAAAATCCAAATGAGACAGATAAAGCTAATATAACTACTGAAAATAAGGCTTTGAAGAGTTTGAGATGCATTTTATGATTTAGATAATATTAACACAAATAATATCATATAGTTATAATATCTGTCAAGTATTTTTGGATTATTCCTGAAGTTTATATTTAAGCAGTAAATTTTTAGAATCCTTTAAATTTTTTAATTCTAATGTGTGTTTTGAAATCGCATTAACCACATAATTAAGAAATTTTTCTCCTTTTCCCACAAAGTATGTCCTGTTCTGCAGGTTAACCTGGCCTATTAGAGTGCCGTCTGGAAATTCAATAAAACCCCTGTATGAAGGAAGAACCTCCTGGACAACCTTCTTTTCCTTAACCGTTACATCTTCCGGCCTTCCTTCTTCCAAATACTCAAACCTGTTAAAGATATCCCGCTTAAACAGGACATCATAAATATTTACTGCCTTTAACTCAAGGGAACTCTTTTTTATACGCTGGGGCTGTTGAATATCGGAGGATAGCATAACCGGCTCAAAGACAGAGAGATCCATATCGACCAATATCAACCTTGAACCATCCTGTTTAGCCTCTACCCTCAAATCATTCACCAGAAAAAGGCCGTCCAGTTTATTAAGGTCTAATAAAAAATTTGCGAGACTTGAGGTAAAACATTCCACCTCAAACTTAAAGGCCGTTTCCTTAAAGAGGGTTTCCTGGGATTTTGTCTTGATATCCTTTTGAGTAATCATCTTTATCTTCTTAAGTTCTTTCATATTAGTTCTTGCCATCAATAATATAACCTCTTTGCAAAAGTAGAGTTGTGAGTAAAGGGCATCTAATTCCTCTTTCTTGGGCAGCTCAGTTTCATACGTTTCAAATCCGAAAGATTTATCAGATATTATGAAATTGGACCTAGCCGCCTCTTCCATTATAGCGCTCTGTGTTTTATAAAAAATATCCTTGAAATCCATAGGGCTTAACACTTTTTGAGTTGTCTTTGGTTTTGTGCTTAAGCCTAATTCTGACAATAGTTCGCTGTAGCTACTATTTAACCTGGAAACCTTGGCTTTCATAAATTCTGATATAAGCTCGGCTTCTTCTGTCCTGTTAACGCTACCCATTGAATCCTTTGGTTTTTTAGAAACCTTTGCCTGGATTGTCTTTAATTCGGAAAGTTCCTTATCTGAAAGTTCGCTTGTGTCAAATTTAAATTCGGCTATATGGCTATTTAAAGAGCGTACTCTACTCCCTAATGAAATATAGGATAATACAAGACTGAATGTCCAGATTAAGCATATTAAAAGGAGACATATTAATATCGAGGGGGTAAGTATATAGACGGGCTTTCTATTTAAAACTAGTTTTATTGTGGCTGGTTTCATTCTAAAAGCATCTTAATCGTAAAATTTCGCAGTTCCTGGTCTTTCCTTGAGGCTTGTTTTTCAAGATTTGCCGAAATTATCTCTACGTTCTTAAACCTATTTGACTGCTCTAATCTGTCCTTAAACTCCGATATCTGGCTAAAAGTCCCCTCTGCCTTTCCCTCTATAATTATCGCAGAGGAATCGCGCCTCAAGTTAGTAAGCCATAACTCCCTTGGAAGAACCCTTGCAATCTCGGCAAAAATACTTGGCCAGAAATATCGGTTTGCCTTAAACTGGTTTAATTTATCGCTCTTTTCGCTCAGGAGCGCTAAATCCGCATTCAATCGGTTTATTTCTTTATCATAAGTATCCAATTGTCCTTTTTGAGAGTTTAAGTCTTTATAAACTACGTCTCGGGTTTTATTCAAAGAATAAAATATATAGCCTGTCATAAACACTGCTATAATCCCGAGCAGCATAAGCGAAACTAATTTAGGCAGTCCCTCTTTAAAGGATTTTAAGATTTTTTCCTCAGGGGGAAGCAGATTTATCTTTATGTATGTGGCCTCGTTAAATCCCCTTAATGCCAGCCCTATTGCTGCAGTATAAATCTGGCTTGAATTGATCTGCCCTGGTTTATCCATCAAAAATTTTGAATTCTTTGTCAAATCCACCCTTTCTGTCGGTATCCCCAGGTTATATTCAAAAAACTTGTCTATATTTGGAATGCAGGAGGAACCCCCTGTTATCAAAATCTTTTTTATGTCTTTTAACATTCCGAACTGGGATTTGTAAAATCCGATTGAATTGGATACCTCGGAAACTATGTTCGTCAATATAGGATTTATTATAACGGCTAATTCCTTCGAGGTAGTTCGCTCATCTATTAACTTTCCCACCTCAGAGAGTAACGCCTTTGCCTCATTCTTTTTAAGCTCCTCTGCCTTCTTAAAATCTACATTGTAGTGCACCATTATAGATTTTGTTATATCGTTTCCAGCCAGGGCTATTGAGCGCGTCCATACCCTGTGGCTATCCTTGATTATTACATTGGTGGATTTTGCTCCGATGTCAACTATAATGAAACTCTCGTCTTTGTATATAAATTTAATCGCATTCAGGCACGCTAAGGGATTGGCATCCACCGCCTCAATATCTAAAACAGTCTGTTTGAGGCCTTCGAGTATAAATTTCACTACCTTATTTTTGACTGCCGCCAGAACAATATCGTATTCGGGGCTCTGGGGGTCTGAAAATATCTGATAATCCCAGATAATCTCCTCCATAAGGAAGGGAACCTGTTGCTGCACCTCAAAACCTATCATCTTTAGTAGTTTTTTATTTGCCACCTTCGGGAGTTTTATCGACCTTATAAAAGCGCTCTGTCCCCATATGGAAACACAGGTTTCTCTTGTATTTGTCCCTGCATTTTTTATAAGCGCCTTTGTCAGGTCTCTTATGGCATCCTGAGTCTGAAGGGGCTTAAGATTAGAGATGTCAAATTCAAATTCACTGACAATGGCCTCTTTTAACTGTAGAGCTCCTTTTAGGCACCTTAACTCAACAAGTTTTATTGAGTTTCCGCCTATGTCTATGCCTATAAATGCGTTAGCTTTTCCTAAGACTGCCATGGTTTTTATTTCTTTTTATTTAATTCTTTATTTTTTTATAAAATATTTGGGGGATATATTATAGTCTTTTATTACACCTTTTTATGCTTGTCAAGACTTCTTTTCTTATTGCCTCCTCGTTTGTAAAATTATAGACAATTAGATAACAATTTAAGGCACTACGAAGTTTTGACTTGAAGTCGCTGGAATTAATGCCAAGATTATCCGCTTCAGCCTCCAGGTTTTTTCCCATTTTTAAGTACCCATCGCAATATCTTTGCGCCTCTTCACCACTTATATTTGCCATCATTTCGTTTATCTCGTTATATAGCCTGCCTATGGGCATGCTCAGTTTTCCTTCCTGGGGCTCAACTAATTTTCTGGTCAATTTCTTTATCGACTCACTGGCAGTAGAAGCAATTTGGAGTTCTTCGCTAAAGGCCGCCTGCCTGTAGAATTCAAGTGCACTTAGTAACTTTTTCTGCCTTTCATCTGTCTTAGCCTCGGCATACCCCTGCCTTTCATACTCCTGGGCTTTTGACAAACATTCTCTTAGAAATTCCGTCCTTTTATCTTTATCTTTAAAGGTATTCAAAAACATCGCAAAACCTTCTTTGTTAAACCCGGCGGTTGAGGAATTAAACACCTCTGTCTCGAGCGGCGCATCTATCTTGACAGGCTCCTGTTTGCGCAACATATCCGCCTTAGGTTTAGATTCTTCTATCTGTTTAAGTAACCTATCCACTTTCTCGGCATATGAGCTGTTCAGTTTCTTTACCAGGCGCAATTCATTGCCTGCCTCTTCATATAGTTTATTCTCAAAACAAAACATGCCTAACTGAAAATGCGCCTCGGCATTAGCCGGGTCTATTTTAGAAAACCTTAGGCTATACTCCTCAAGAGGAGAATAAATTTTAGATACATCTATTTCTTTTTCCTCGACTTTTTCAACATCTTCAATTTTAATAAATAATTTGCCTGCCTTTACCTTTATCTCATATCCCTCGCGTGTTTGGCTGGTTATCTTTCCTTCCAGTTTTCCTCCACTTTTTAGATATATTATGTCTGCTTTTACAATGTTCAAACTAAATACACTTAAAAAAAATGTGAACAAAAAAATGAGTCTGCTTTTCATAATAAAGTTAATTTGATATTTGTTTATAATAAGCTGTCTTTGCGGAATTAGGTTTCAAAAATGTGAGCGTTACATCTTCAAGCGCGGGTGTCTCGCTTAAATCTGAATCGTTAGTAGCAAGGACTGCCCTGTACTGGATAGACTGTGACGGAGACTGGGTTATATCCCCCCCTGTTTGCACAGGCACAAAGCTAATTCCGCCATCAGTGGAGGTTTCAAAAACCACGGTCTCATTTATCGGACTTGCTGTGGAGGGTATAGTTACTGTGCCGGAAATCGTCCCCCATTCTAAAGAAGAAATACCTGTAAGACCCAAAGAGCTAGAGGTATATGTTCCGGAATTAGGTATTAACCTTACATCATCCCACACAGGAAGCGCCATATTTGTGTAGAAGCTCAGCCTCCAGGCAGACAATGACCACCCTGAACCAGAGGAAGGCGTAAAATATGGAAAATTATACCTGTTGTTATCCCAGGGCTGGGCAACCAATGTGTAACCTGAGGTATTAAAGGTTATAAAATATGAAGGTTGCTGATTTACGCCTGTTGAGACTATCTTATAGGTTTTTTCCTGTCCGAAGGTGTCATAACTCGGGGTAACATATTTTGAGGCGACTCCGCCGTTTGGCCACAGGGCGCAGCGGAACATAACATCCATAAAATCCTCTGGCGCGGTTATGTCGCCGCTTGAGTTTATATCCATTCTCCCCCATGGTGGCCAGTACACATAACCAAAGTTATTCATAAATAGTTTATGAAGCCCTCCGCCCACCCCTGCAAACTCAATCTGCCCTACATCTTCGCAGCCGTCCCCGGGACTTGGAACCGATGGCGCATCAAAATTATATAAACGCAGGGAAAACCTTCCGCCAAATGTCCATTTACTTATATCCCATAATACAAATTTAGAATAATTAGCACTGGTTATTAACTGTTTATCCTGAGAGGCTTTTGAGGCATACGGCGAGTGCTGGATTACATAACCTCCTTGTTCGCTCACCCATTCACTGCTGGTATAATCTGTATCCTCGTCAAAATTATCCCAGAAACCGAGCTTTAGAGAATCCTTTATCGCCTGATAACCCCAGTCCGGATAGTTTACAAAATCCTGCAGGTAGGTTAAGCCAAGGTCATCCGTAGAATTTACAGGGCAGGAGTCCATCCAGGTAACCCTACTGTATACAGGCACATCCAGGACACCATTTCCGTTTAAATCCTCACCCGAGTCTAAAACGTCGTTGTAATTCGCGTCTTCCCCGCGAAAATCCTCTTTAGTGGTATAAATAAAGGCCGCGTCGTTTAAGTTTGAAAATAAGGAGATAACCGCATAGATACTGCCATTTGCTGCAGTATTGCCCGCCCTGTTTAAGATAGTGGAATTTGAGGTTACCGAAAAACACCCTGAAAAGAGGCAAAACTCTGTGGTGAAATTTGTAGGGCTAGGCGCTGGCCATTTAGAATAGGGATTTAAAAGAGTCTTTAGCATATTTTTTTTTGCAGTATTTATCGAGGCGCTGTTATCTATAAGAGAATTAAAATCCGCCCAGGAATTAAACGGCCTGTTATTCATTACCTCGTTGGAAAGAGATTGCGCTTCAGGGGATGTTATTGTGTTTGTCCCGTCTGATATTCCGGTAAGAACTGCTGTTACGACGGTTTGCGAGACGGTATTTATATTTACGGGGGAACGGTTCTGCCTGTTTGGGTTTATGTAAGAATTTACGGTTATTAAATCCTTGATAGAATTATAGGTTGAGGAGCCTATGCCCGATACAAGCTTTACCTCTTCCCTTGTAGAAAATACTCTGGTGCTTCTATAATTTATTATATTCTGAGCCAGGGTCGGCCCTAATGCGGAAATATTGCTAAGCAGAAGCAGGCTTGCATTGTTTATATTTATCCTTGCCTGCTCGTCCTGTATAGAAAGTTGTATGGAACCGTAAGTTGGAAAATTCAGTGTATAAGGGCTTGCCCAGCGCTCACTCAGCGCATCTATTACGGTTGACTTGAAATTATTCCTGACAACTGCCAGACTATAATCAATACCCGCTCCTGAAAGGTATCTTGCCTTAGCCGAATTCAAATAGTTTGTGGTTGCCGTCTTTTCCAGCTGCATATTTATGGCAAAGGCAGTCAGGGTAACTGTAAAGATTGAAAGTATCCCTACCGCCAAAAGCAACGCTATGCCTTTTTTGTTATTATTGGCTCTCATTACTATTTACTGGTTATGAGTTGTCCCGAATGATGTTACTTTCTTTGGCGATTCTTTCCCGAATGAGGTTGTCCTACGTAGCATCACTTCGGGATGCCGAAGAGAAACTTCTTCTGTGACTTCATTCGGCACGGGATCCCGAAGTTCTACTTACAGAATTTCTACATTCGGGACTAGTTACTATTTCTCAGGTATATAAAAGTAAAAAAATCCTTTGGTTGTTCCCGTGAGAAATCATCCCTGACGATAAGCCTTACCTCTACCATATCCGGAAGCCCGTCCGGGTTACGCTGGATCCCGTTTGCGTCGTAATTTGACACGATATCCTGGTTTGAATTCCAGTTTGCATTCTGGGACCTTACCCAGTTTAAACCACTGTTTCTGTAATAATAGAAAAACTGTAAATCCGTTACATTGTATCCTAATTCACTGCTTGAGTTATTTAAAAAATTAAAATCAGGGTTAGTCTCAAAACACCTCATAAGGGTACTATCAAGCCCTCTTACCCAGTAACCCGCTTCGCACAGGTCCCAGTCTCCAGAGTTAGGGATAGGGCTAACAAAATGAATTTCATCTCTAGTGCTTCCGCTTTTTATCCCGCTTCCAGTTTCATAACCAACAAAGGATATTCCAGCGCTTTGATTAAACATCGCCCCCTGAAGCTCCCTTGTTATCTGCTCCAGTATAATCCTCGCATTCTGCGCCATTTCTAACTGCCTCTGCGCCTTGGAGTATGTTGTTGTTGCCGTTCGAAAGATAGTGTAGATACTGATAGAACTTATAGCAAGAATAAAAGAGGCTATCAGTATCTCCATAATAGTTATGCCTCTTTTATTAATGTTTAGATATGTAGGTAATAAAATCTTCACTGTATGTTTTTCCAAACCTTGACCAACTTATTCTTACAATCACTTCTCTTAGGTCGGTTATCGGGGTATCTGTTCCTATACCGTCATCTACATACGAAACCGCCATCTGCCAGCTAAACCTCAGATTGTCCGGAAACTGTGCGGCAGGCGAAAAAGAACCTTTTGCCGGGAGCGCTGGCGGAATAGGCAGGCTATCTATGCCGTTTCTCTTTGCCTCTTCCAGTTTCTGCTGCGCCGTTAGAATCGCCACCGTTACATCCTGCGAGGTGCCGAATGAAGAAAGACCAACTGTAAGTAAAGAAACTAAGCTCAATATCCCTACCGTCAGAATACTCAATGCAGTTATGATCTCGATAAGTGTAAACCCCGTTACAAAATTCAACTGTGAGCCTAATCTATATTTAGAAACTAACCTTTTTTCAACTGTCATATATGAAGAATCTCAACGTTTTGTAACGGGGTAAATCCTTTTTTTCTCTTTAACATTTTTAGAAATGAGGAGGTTTTAATTCCTAATAACTAATTCCTAAATTACTAATACAAAAGTCCTTGAAAATGTTACGTCCCAGTGGTCTTTCTCGACGAGATGATGTAACAGGACTTAATGCGTTTGTATTAATTTACTTTTACCCTTCCCGTCGTATTAATCACGGTTATCTGTTTCGTCAGGCCGCCTGAATCCGTAAGAGTTACAGAGCCGTTATTCCCTGAAATTCCGCCTGTCGGTTTAAAGGTGGCTATATCGTTTTGGAAGGTAATATTTGTTATAGCGGCTGTCTTTGGCAGGTTATATCTTTTCCCAACGATATTACCTAAGGAATCGCTAATCCATACCGCATTGGGCACAGAAGCGGTATCGAAATTTACCGTATAGTTACTGTTTCTGGATATTGCGTAAGAACGAGCAGTTCTTAAAATGCTGGATATGCTGTGGCTGGCAGAATTTATTGAGGAGCTTTTACCAAATTTAGAAAACCATGGTATCGACATACCAAGTATCAGTATAACAATTCCAAGCGCAACTACTGATTCAAGAATTGTAAACCCCGTTACAAAATTCAAATGTGGATCTAACCCATAGTTAAAAACTAACTTTTTTTCAACTCTCATATATGTGAAACCTCAACGTTTTGTAACGGGGTAAACTCTGATTTTACCTTATTAACTGATAACTCATAACTAATGCAAACGCAATAAATGTGTTGTGATGGATAAGATAGATAATAAGCTTAAGCCCAATTTACTTCTTCGCTTGCGGTGCTCGTCACCTGCCTTGCCGTCAGGCAGGCATTCGGCTCGGCTTTTCCTATAAGCACCCCCAACCCCTTAGTCCCTTCCTTAAGAGGTATAGGAAGGACTATCCTTGTAGGATTAAAGGGG
>CAZDNS010000016.1:0-31445 GCA_964506845.1 uncultured Planctomycetia bacterium
TTAAGCCCAATTTACTTCTTCGCTGGCGGTGCTCGGAGCCTGTCCGCCGAACAAGTTCCCTGCCTGACGGCAAGGCAGGTTTGGCAGGCGGGCATTCGGCTAAACTTCTCCTACAAGCACCCCCATCCCCTTAGCCCCTTCCTTAAGAGGTATAGGAAGGGCTATCCTTGTAGGATTAAAGGGGATAGTATTTTCGCTACTCACGGAGAAGTTTCGCCTCATAAGCCTACTCTCCTATGCTCCTTATCCTGCGGGATAGACCATCCTAAACCTTTAAGGATGGGTCTTATGCTCATTCGTAAGCTTGGGCTTAAACTTATTATCCATCCTATCACCACAACACATTTATTGCGTTTGTATTAAATTGCAGTATCTATATGATATATTAGAAGTTAGTGACCAACTATATAGATAATTTGAGGAAAGAATGGATAACGAATAGTACCATATCCAATGCTCATATTTAGGAAAATAATTAGAATATTACATGAAGATGGGTTGTAGTCTTATATTTCAACAATAGCGCTACCCCATGATAACCCAACACCAAAACCACAGAGTAAAACCTTATCGCCCTTTGAGATCTGCTTAGTCTCCAAGGCTTCTTTTAAAGCAATAGGAATAGAGGCTGACACCGTATTTCCAACCCGGTCAAGATTTTGATAAACCCTTTCAGGCTTAATCCTTAGTAGGCGAGTTAGAGAGTTTAAGGCTACCTTGCTGGCCTGATGAAAGATAAATATATCTATATCGTCAATCGTCAAGCCATTCCGCTGAAGAACCTGCTGTATTTGTCGAGGGATTTTTGAATTAACAAAAGTCAATATTGCCATGCCATCCATATAAATATTTTCTAACGAGCGCAAGTTACCGCTGTTATCGACTTTAGCAAGTGCTGTCTGGGAGGATTTAGGTATTCGGCAACCTCCGGCGCGTATAATAAATTTTTCATACAACTCTCCGGCTGTGGCACATTGAATATCTATAATCCCCTGCGAAGAATCTGAAGCTGTTATCCAGGATACGGCTGCAGCATCACCAAAGAGCATTCTTACAGAACGGTCTTGTTTATTTATATATTTGGAATAGGTATCAGCAGTTACCAATAAGATATTTTTAGCCGTATTCGTAAGGATTAATCCCTGTGCTATTAGAAGGCCATAGATGTAACCCGAGCAGGCTAAATTAAAATCAAAGGCAAATACATCTTCGGGCAGCTCGAGCATTTTGTGTAAAATGCAGGCATTGGGGGGCATAATATAATCTGCGCTTTGAGTGCAGAAAATAATTCCATCTATTTGTTTTCTAGTGTCTTTGTTATTGGAAAAAAGCTTTGCGCAAGCCTGAAAAGATAAGTCTAAAGCCGTTTCGTTATCACGCGCAATATGGCGCTTGAGCACCCCAACACTATTTAGCAGGGCTTCGATATCCCAGGCAGGATTTTCTTTATGCAAATCTTCATTTGTTAGGGCGTATTCAGGAAGATAATAAGCTATATCTTTAATAAGAGCTCTCATTTTGATAGACTTTGTATGAGGGGTCGGGGTGTTTTTATATGTTTATCCGACCCCTCATTCTGACTCTGAACGAAGTGAAGAGGAAGAATCTCGCTATGAGATCCTTCGGTCATCCTTCGGACGACCTCAGGATGAGCAGTCGAACAGACGAAGAAAACTCCCGACTGCTCATTTATATAACCCGCTATACACCACCCAGATAAAGCGTCTGGCTGGTAATTGTACTAGCCCTTGGAGAGATTAGAAAATCTAAGGCATACGTGATATCTTTAATGTTCAGCCAGGATTTTGATATTGTTCGTTCAAGAGACTCCTTAATAGTTTTCTCGCTAATCTTTTCAACCATTCCGCTATTCTTCACAAATGACAATCCTAAGGTATTAACGGTAATGCCGTAAGATATAATCTCCTTGGCTAAAACCTTGGAAAATTGTTCAACAGCTGCTTTTGCGGAGCTATATATAGAACTTCCTGCGCTGCTAAGTGGCACGGCAATACTGGAGATATTAATGACTCTGCCATATCGGTTTACTTGCATTAGTTTGACAGCCTCACGGCAGAATAGAAATGTCCCGATAAAATTTGAGTCCAGAACCTCTTTCAATACCGCAAGGGGTGTAAGCAGGGCGTAGTTCATTGATATTGCGCCCGCATTGTTTATTAAAATATCCAATCGTTTGTAAATTCTGTAAAGTTCGCAGAACAATTTCTTTACATCAGTTTCATTGGAGATATCCAGGCAAAAATGTTTGTAGTTTTTGTAACTATACTTAATCTGTGTCCGGCTGCAACCAATAACCTGCAGGTTTCTTTTAACATAGTATTCTACCAGGTATTTACCAATACCCCTGCTTGTTCCGGTAATTAGAATTACACGATTCTTATTCACCCCGTCAGACCTCCTTTAGATTTATCCCATAAGAGACCAAATACCATAAAGAAATTTGGATAAAACGTATCATTATATTTAATCCCTCGCAGAAATCCCCGGGTCTTGGTTCGGCTGCGCAGTTCGACAGGCTCACTGTTCTGCCTCGGCACCGAGTGCCATGCGTTTTATTACCTCGGCACGAGGTGAGCAAAGTCGAAGGACTCACCATTCCCTCGAACCATCCCGAGCCAAGTTGCGAGGGATAGGCCGAGGGGCTCCACTAAAAGGTCTAACGGGGTTCATTTTTTTTGAGAGGTTTTAGCCTGGTTTAAAAGCAACTGAATATACTCGGCAAGCGTTCCTACAGTTCTGAAAGGGCTGTTTCTTTGAGTCATTGCCTGGTCATTCGCTAAGGTGACTATTGCCCCGAATTCTTTTTCAATCCCTTGTTCTACTGCCACGATCAGTTGCACGAATCCCAAAGAGTCTAATTTACCGGATGTGCCGAACAAAACTGTGTCAACTGATTTTTCCAAACGCTCTTCATTCGGAAGCCTTTGATTGATGTTGTCAATCACGCCAAATATAGTCTCAACTATTTTTTTATTATTAGAAACATGAGTCATTGTTAATCCCAGTCTTATAAGTTTTTTGTTATATTTGATATTATCTATTATTCATATTATAATCTTAAACATTGATTTATTCAATCATTATTTAAGATTTAAACGCTTACCAAACCCTCCATTTTCGTAATAGATTAAATGCCTTCGTTAGACGGAATTACTTAAGATAAATATTGCGGTTATGCGAATTTGGAGTTATAATAAATGCTTATTTTAACGATAAATATAGGCGTTTTTTGGTTAATTTCTGGGTAGTTAAAAGTCCTGTGATCAAAATCCTGTGGTGTTTAAAAAAAATATACTAATCTTTCTGACCGATTTAATAGCTATATTACATTTTCCTTTTAGAAAGATTATATTGTTTTTAAAAAACAGGGGAATAAAAAAATCAATCAGGATTTTAGTTTATCATTCTGTATCAGAGAAATTATTTTATAAAGACTCGGAGGAGAATAACGTAAGCTTAGCCGTTTTTAAGAAGCATATGAATATTCTAAAGGAGTCCAATAAAAAGATTATCAGTTTGGACGAAGGGATAACCAGATTAAAAAACAATGACTTACCATCCGATTCAATTGTAATAACCTTTGACGACGGCTTGGCAAATGTTTACGGGGAAGCGGTGAATATTTTGGAAGAACTTAACATACCCGCTGCGTTCTTTATTGTATATCAATATGTGGGCGGCGATAAAAATATCTTTAAGTCAATGAACTCAAGGACAGAAGAATTCATGGATTGGGATATGATATTTTCCCTTAAAAAAAGGGGATTTGAGTTCGGTTCTCATTCCTACTCTCATAAACGACTAAGCACATTGACAGATGATGATCTTGAGATAGAAATAGCAGACTCAAAAAAGAACTTTGAAGAGAAGGGCATAGCTGTTAAATATTTTGCGTATCCCTATGGATTTTATTCAGATTTTTCAAAAAAAACGCAGAACCTCGTAAAAAAAGCAGGGTATTTAGCGTGCTTCACAAATATATTAGGTGAAAACTATCCGGAAAATAACCTGTTTGAATTAAAGAGAACACGCATCTCTTGGCGGGATAACGCTTTTAGGTTTAAAATGAAAATAGATGGGGCTTATGATTGGGTAGATTCATTAAAGTTAGTATTTAGAAATAACCGAATGTAAAAAAGGATGTGAGATTGAGAATTGCATTAGTATTTCCTCCGTATTCGCATAAGATATTTTCCGAGAACTTAAGCACGGTGGATGAGGAATTTTGTCTGGCTCCGCCAATAATTTTAGCGTATGTAGCGGCAATTCTTGAAAGACATAACCATAAGGTTATTTTAATTGATGCGCGCGCCCTTGGTTTATCTAAAGAAGAAACGCTCAATCAAATAAGAAAATTTAATCCAGATATTCTGGGATTCAGGTCAGAAACCTATCATTTCCATGATGCTTTAGAATGGGTTCGTTTTCTTAAGTTAGAACTGGATATCCCGGTCATAACAGGCGGTGTTAATATGACGCTGTATCCACAAGAGGCACTTTCTCATAAGGAGATAGACTACGGAATCATAGGCGAAGCTATAGAGACATTGCCTAAGTTTATATCCGCTTTAGAGGAAGGAAAAAATTTAAAGGATGTCCCGGGTATTGCCTATAGAGATAAAGAAGGAAATATTATTGTGAATTCTCCTGATAATAAATACGTGGATTTTGATTCATATCCCTTTCCCGCAAGGCATCTTCTTCCAAATGACAGGTATTATTCTTTTATATCTCAGAGGAAAAATTTTACAATTATGCTTACCAGTACAGGATGCCCCTTTAAGTGCACCTTTTGCGCTATACCAACTGCCTACCGCGCCAGGACACCCAAAAATGTAATTGAGGAAATAGAATTCTGCTACAGGGAGTTTAATGTGAGGGAGATAGATTTTTTTGATGCGGTGTTGTTTATGCCAAGAAACAGGATTTTAGAGATATGCAGGATCCTTAAAGAGCGTAACCTTGATATTGAATGGTCGGCGCGCTCAAGGGTGGATGTAGTGGATGAGGAGGTGCTTAAAGAAGCCGCAGGCGCTGGCTGCAGGCAGATTTACTATGGGATAGAATCCGTTGAGCAGGATATTCTGGATGGTATAAATAAAAGGATTGCGCCTGAGAAGGTGATGGATACAATAAGGCTCTCCAAAAAATATGGCATAAGGACTATGGGCTTTTTTATGGTCGGAAATCCCGGAGAGACTAAAGAGACTGTATATAAGACCATCGGTTTTGCAAAAAAACTCGGGCTGGATTTTATCCAGGTATGCCGCACCATTGCCAAACCCGGGACAGAGCTTGATAGAAGTATGATAGAAAAAACAGGAAAGGACCACTGGAGAGAACACGTTAGAGGGGAGAGAATAACGCATAGACTTCCCACGCCGTGGTCAAAACTAAGCGAACAGGAAATAGAATCCCTGACAAAAAAATTTTATATATGTTTTTATTTCAGGCCAAAAATTTTATTTAACAGGGTATTTCAGCTTCAATCCTTCGGGGAATTTAAGAGATATGTAAAGGTGGGATTAAAAATGCTTCTCCAGAAATCAGAACTCTATTCCCATCTCTTCACCGATACCTCTGAGGCTGAAGAAGTGCTTTTAAAAAGCAACAAATACGCTGATGAAACAAAAAGAGAAAAAGTAGCGGTTGTTATACCCACCTATAACGAGAAGGAAAATATTGAAAGAATAGTAGCTGCTGTTTCTGAAATCCTGCCTGAGGCACACCTTGTTATAGTTGATGATAACTCCCCTGATGGAACAGGATGTATTGTTAAGCAGCTCTCAGACAGAAACAGCCATATTCACATTATACATAGAAAGGGCGAACGGGGCCTGGGGCTTTCTTATAAAGAGGGCTTTAAATTCGTTCTCAATAATCTGGATTCTGCTTATGTATGTCAGATGGACGCCGATTTTTCGCATAATCCACAGTACCTTCCGGCATTTTTACATTATGCCAGAGATTATGACCTGGTGACAGGTTCAAGGTTTTTAAGAAGAGTGAGCATAAGAAACAGATCCCTATGGCGCAATATTATTTCCAAATCAACCAAGTGGTTCGTAAATATATTTACGGGGATTGGCTTAACAGATGTTACTACCGGATATAAGTGTTTTAAAAGGGGTCTGGTTGAGAAGATTGGCTTTGATAAAATAACTTCAAAAGGATATGCGTTTCAAATAGAGACATCTTATAGGGCTAAGGAGTTAGGTGTTAATATAAAAGAAATTCCGATTGTGTTTATTGAACGGACTGCGGGGTATTCAAAAATGTCGGGCAAAATTATGGCGGAGGGGATTACCTTGGTTATTAAATTGGTATTTAATAGACTGCTCAGGAAAAATGAACAAGAAAATTGAAATACACAATGAGTGGGATAGCGCTTTTTTAAAATATTTCGATAATAAAAAGCATAAATATAAAAGAGATTCCTCGGTCATTAAAAGACTTGGAATATTAAATCAAAAGAAGGAGTTACAGATTTTAGAGCTTTTTTGCGGTAAGGGCGAGTGCCAGGAATTATTAATTAATAACGGCTATGTTAATGTTTTCGGCTCAGATATCTCAGAAACTCTCGTTACTAAGACGCGAAAGGACTGCCGAGTCATAGTCTGTAATAGCGTAAATTTATCGTTTAAATCCAATATGTTTGATGTTGTATTAGTCAATGAGGGTTTGCACCATTTAAAAGGTGAGGATGAATTTAGATTATGTTTTAGTGAAATCAAAAGGGTATTAAAAAATAATGGCTCCTTTGTATTTTACGAACCATCCAACACCATTTTTAGAAAGGCAGCTTCGCTAGCGATATTTTCTCCCCTGTCAAATGTTTCTCAGAAAACAAAATTAATTAGGGAGATATTGACTGATGAAATGAATGAATATAGGTATTGGCTAAGAAATACTCCTTACTTATTAAAACTTTTAGAAAAAATCGGTTTTAAGGTGGAGAGAAATGATTCCACATTTATTCACATGGCTGTTATATCGCGTTTAAAAAAATAACAGAATTTAAGAATGAAAAAATATTATCATCTCTTTGGTATCCTTATTTTGATAGTTATTTTGGCAAAAATAGATTTTAAAAGACTGATACTTAATTTTTCAGGAGTAAATATACTGCAGTTCGTATTTGTCAATTTGATAATCTTACCCACCCTATTTATAAAGGCTTTTAGATGGCATTACCTTCTGCATCTTCAGGGAATTGATTATTCCATCGGGGATTCTGTTGTATCCTATCTTGGCGGGATCTATGCCGGGATTGTAACACCGGGAAGAGCCGGAGAGGCAATAAAGGCGGTATATCTAAAAGCGGATAAAGGCGTTCCTCTGATAGAAGGAATGGCTAGTATTATAATAGACAGGTTATTCGATCTGTATCTGCTCTTCCTGTTTGGAATAGCGGGAATTTGGAACTTTTTAACAATCAAAGATTATAGATATAATATCCTGTTTCTTTTTATCGCGTTGTTAATTATTGTTCCTTTTATGCTGTTTGATAAATCCATTTTAGAGAAGGCGGCAAGGCTGATTTATAAGGTGTTTGTGTCTAAAATAGACAAAAGTTTATTTGAAAATCAGTTTAAGAGTTTTCTGTCCGCCATCAAAAGGATAGTAGGAAAACGAATTTATCCCGCATTTATACTAACCCTCGTATCTCATTTTTTCTATTTTTTGCAATGTTACCTGTTAGCGCGCATTATGTCTATTAATATAACATTTGTTATGGTTATGTTCTTTTTATCAATAGCTACCATTGTTTCAATATTGCCCATTACAATCTGGGGGTTTGGGACACGAGAGGTAACTTTAGTATATTGTTTTTCATTGATAGGGCTAAGGGCTGAAAGCGCCATCTCTTATTCATTTTTATTGTTTACCTCCTTTTATATAATAAGCGGTCTTATTTCATTCATCGGTTGGGCGCTAAAGGGGCATTATGGATTTAGCCTACATAATAAATAGAAATAAGAGTTATATCAATAAATATAAGTTAAATAGACGCTCTCAGCAGATTTTTGAAGCAATAGAGAGCCTTGGCTTGAAAAAAGAGCTATCCTTGCTTGACATAGGTTCGGCTGACGGATATCTGTTGTCTTTCCTTAATAATAAGCTTGGTTTAAAACAGGCGGTAGGGATAGAACCCTCCTTAGACTGCATAAGGTTAAAGACAGCCAAAAATATAAACCTTGTGGCCGGGGCAGGAGAAGCTCTGCCGTTTTCTGATTCTACCTTTGATATTGTTGTGGCGGCATCCGTAATAGACCACCTAAGAGATGTGAATAAATTTTTAATTGAATCTCGAAGGGTATTGCGTAAAAATGGTCTTTTGATTATAACCGCCATTATTCCTTTTTATGATAAGATGGCAAACATATTTAAAATAGACAACGGCTTACACCCCCATATAAAGACCTTTTCTCTATTAAATATAAAAGAGGTTTTGGAATCGCATAATTTCGGTGTATCTTTATCGAAAAGATTTGCCTTGCCCTCATTTGGGCTTATACCGTTTGAGAGATGTATTGAGCTTGTATTTGAAAAACTCAAGTTAAATCAGTTTATGTTTTATTCTATTGTAGTTGGGAAGCGCCTATGATGCCCTGTCAAATAAACAAGAGTATGATTAGTCCCTTCCTTAAGAGGTATCAGGAAGGACTATCCTTTAGGATTACACAGATTAAAATGCAGATTACACACCTGCCTGCCGGCAAGGCAGGGATAAGGCTTGCGCCGGTAATCTGCGTAATCGGGTTTAAAAATCTGCGTAATCAATGCAATCCTTATTTTTGTTATATTACGCTATAATAATGCAGGATATGTTAAAGTCTCCCAAAGCCCTTTTAGTATACTTAAGCCAGGAGGATGCGGATTATCTGATATCCGGAAAGCTGGAATATGGAATGAAACGCGTGCCGAAACTCGGTTTTATGTACTTAGCAAGCGCCCTTAAGAAAGAAGGTATAGATACCGTTATAAAAGACCAGAGTCTTAACTCGTTTAGCCTTAATATGTTGCTTAATGAATTACAGAATAACGGGTATCTATTTGTAGGTTTTTATTCTGCAACCGCCCTTAAGGAGAAATTAATACACTACATAAAAGAGGTAAAAAAAACCCTTCCCGGTATCCCCGTTTTAGTAGGCGGTCCGGGTTTTTATAGCGCTAAAGACTATCTTGATGCAGGCTGCGACATAGTATGCAAAGGAGAAGGGGAAAAAACTATACTGGAGATAGCGGAATATCTGTATAAAAAACGGCCTATAGCATCAGTAAAAGGCATAAGCTACAAATTTGACGGAAAAATTCTGGATACGCCTCCACAGGTGCTTATCGAAAATCTGGATGAGTTGCCTTTTCCAAGACGTGAAGCGGATGAGACCCTGACCGATTATTATGATTTTCATATATTCAATATGAGGACACCCTATACTACTATGATAACAAGCAGGGGATGTCCTTATGTGTGCACCTATTGCACCTCAACTAATGCGTGGGGAAACCGTATCCGATTACGAAGCCCTGAAAATGTGATAAGTGAGATAGCCTATTGTGCGGAGGAACTGGGGATAAGATATATAGGTTTCAGGGATGATTTATTCGGATTCAATTATGAATGGCTTAATGAGTTCTGCAACCTTTTGATTAAAAACCGTTACAATGTGATCTGGTCCTGTATGGTGCATCCATTTAGTTTTAGAAAGAATCGTCAAGAAATACTGAAGTTGCTGAAGAAGGCGGGTTGCGACTTGCTCATATTCGGCTTACAGTCAGCGCATCCCCAGATACTGAAGAATATAAGAAGAAATCGTAATGAGCCAGAAGAATTGTCAAAAACCATAAAACTCGCGAAATCTTTGGGGATATCCACGGTTGCCGAGTTTATTTTTGGCCTGCCCGGCGAAACAAGCGAGACCATTAATACGAGCATAAACTACTCGTTGAGGATCAAGCCTCACTACGCCCAGTTTAACGCACTCTCTGTGCTCGAAGGCTCGCAGATGGAAAAGGATTTCCTAAATAAGAAAATATGCGACTTCTCAGATAATGAAGTAAGGAAATGGTGCAGTTACGCCAGCAGAAGGTTCTATGCAAATATAGGGATAATTCTCCAAGATGCGATACATATCTTAAAAAAGAATCCCCTATGGTTTTTCAGGATAATCAGGTATTTTCTTTACGTATTTAGTTATCTTGGGTTCTATAGCCGGTTAAATAAAAATAAGCAGGTTAAACATGACTAAAATTAAGCAGATTTTTAAAAATTCAGCAATAGAAGTGAAACTACTCTGGCTTTATGTGGCTTTTCTTCCTCTAATGAATCTGCCGTTTTGTACCTTTTTCGGGAAAAGAATACTGCTCTCAGATTTGATAGCAGTTCCGCTCGTATTAATAGCTCTTGTAAAAATTTTGCAGCGTAAATATAAATTAAATTTAACATATGTAGAATATTCTCTCGCAATAATGCTGATACTATTTTCATTGTCTTTTGTAAATTCGACAAGTGTGAGTAATAGTATTTTTGAAATGGTTTCACTTATATACTTGATTATTTTATTTCTAATAACTAAAAGTATAATTATTGATAAACAGAGACTAAGGGCCTTTTTATATATATGGATTTTTACAACTATGGCTGTGTCGTTACTCGGCCTGGCAGCCTTCTGTATATCGGTTTGGGCAAAAGAAGTTAGGGGTAATATGTTTTTGACCTATTCTCTTATGGATTCAATGACCCATCATTTTCCAAGGATACACTCAACCTTCGTAATTACAAATATGTTTTTTTCATACCTGCATATTTCTTTCATATTTGCAGTAATTCTATGGATGCTGGAATCTAATCAAAAGAATAAATTTTTCCTGTCAGTATGTATTTTTTTAATTTTGATAACAAGTTTTCTTACCGGTTCAAGGAGATTTGCGGGATTGCTCCTCAGTGTCTTTTTAATCCTCTCTCTATTTGGAAAAGGAAAAATCGCATCAGTTTTAAAATATGCGACTTTTTCGGGATTTTTGCTTTTTTTTATCGCTTATCTTATCACGAGTATCTGGATTATATTTCCGCTCAATCTTACAAGGGATGAGCCTGCAAAGAAAATTGCCTTAACCGCCGATTATTCCTATAGTATGCATTTTCTTTCACCCGTTGTTTCTGTGGGTATGGCTAAAAAACACCCCATCATAGGTATAGGGCTTGGTACATATAATAAGCATTTTAAGGAGTATGTCAATTGGGACTGGTTTAGGTCGTCCTTTGGTTTTAAGACTTACCCGGAATATAATAAAGTGGTTGAAGAAAAAAGTGTTAATTTTGACCCGCATTCTTTATTTCTCGGGGTTCTTGCAGAAACGGGTCTGCTTGGTTTATTTGGACTATTAATAGTTATCGTCATATATGTTACTAATCTTCTTGTAAGGATTAAGAAATCCCGCAATTTAAATTTGACAAAAATAATACCTAAATGCATATTAGCAGGACTTGCTGGTTTCTTATTAAATGCGATAACGATGGATGTTTTAACAATGAGGCATTTTTGGTTTATGCTGGCAGTAGGTTTAACCTGTCAAAGATTGGAAGAACCAGAAACTACCGCTTAAAATGGATGAGCAAAAAAAGACAGAGAAAACATACGGATTTTTATGGAAAAGAAACAAGGATGTTCATCCTATGGATACTTGGCATTTTAATAAGATGCAGGAAGTAATTGCCGAGCCAATAGTGAGAGGGAAAATAGGTATAGATATAGGCTGCGGGTGCGGTTATGATACTTATATTATGGCAAAAAATAATCCCTCGAGCAGGATTGTGAGTATAGACGTAAGCGATGGTGTATATATAACCAAAAAACTCACCTCTGACTTAAAAAATGTATCTATCATAAAATGTTCTGTCAGCGATATGCCTTTAAAAGACGATACTTTCGATTTCGCATATTCTTTCGGAGTGTTGCATCATACAATAAACCCTCAAAAATGCCTTTTGGAGATTTCAAGGGTTCTAAAGAAATATGGGCTTTTTTTTGCATATCTCTATGAAGACCATTCTGAAAATTTTATAAAGCATATGGCTGTCAGGCTTATTACAAAAATAAGGGTTGTTACGGTCGGGTTACATCCGAGGCTTCTATATATATTCTGCTTGATAGCCTCACCTTTTATCTTTATTATTTTTTCACTTCCATCAAAATTATTAAGAGGGTTTAAAGCTACTCAGGATTTTGCCAAAAAAATCCCTTTTAATTTCGGGACAGGTCTCTTCTCTCTCAGGGGGGACCTTTATGACAGACTGAGCGCACCGGTAGAATATAGGTTCAGCAGGCGAAATTTATATAATATGTTTAATGCCTGCGGATTTCAAAACATAAACATCGCTAGATTAAATGAAGGCGCTGGCTGGGTTATCAGCGGAGAAAAATATAATGCTTAAAAATCAAAATATAATCTGCATTTCGTCAATTGACTGGGACTTTGTCTGGCAGGGCCATCAGGAGATTATGTCTACATTTGCCAGAAATGGTAACAGAGTCCTGTTTATAGAAAACACAGGTATAAGGATGCCTGCCCTTACTGATATTCCGCGTTTAAAGAGGAGACTTGTCAACTGGCTTAAAAGTGTCAAGGGTTTCAGGGAAGAGTCAGATAGCCTTTATATATATTCGCCCCTGATTTTACCCTTTCCGTATTCAAGATTAGCCAGATTCTTAAACCGGTATATGCTTTTACCGGCAATTAGAAGATGGATGAAAACAATGAATTTTCACAATCCAGTAGTATGGACATTTTTGCCAAGCGGTATCGCGCTGGACATTATAAATAACATTGACAGGCAATTATTAATTTACTATTGCATAGCTGATTTTTATGAATTGGTGGATAATCCTAGAAAGGTGGCTAAAACTGAAAATGAATTGCTCAAGGAATGCGACTTGATATTCGCTCAAGGGAAAAGGCTAAAAGCGAAATGCGAACAATTTAATAACAATGTGCACATTTTCCCCTTTGGGGTAAAGATAGACCTATTTGAGGATTTTAAGGCTCTCCCTGATAAGATACCCCCGGATATAAAGGATATAAAGAAACCCATAATTGGGTATATAGGCGGTATCCATAGACACATAGATTTTGAGCTGATACGATTTATTGCAAAGACTCATCCTGAATGGTCTATAGTTTTAGTAGGCCCTGTCCAGTCTGATATATCTAAAATAGCAAATTTGGCCAATGTATTTCTGCTTGGCAAGAAGGATTTTGCCGATATACCATATTATATAAATGAGTTTGATGTAGGTATCATACCTTATGTCAAAACGGGTTATACCTCCACCGTATACCCCACCAAGCTTAACGAATACCACGCCCTCGGCAAACCTGTGGTGTCTACAAATCTACCGGAAATCGCAGAATTTAATGCCGATAACGATAACCTTATTTTGGTGGGTAACACTTACGAACATTTCCTCTCATCTATACTACAGGCATTAAATGATACTGATAGAGGATTGTCTGAAAAACGCTTTGCTTCAGCCAAAAAGAATAGCTGGCTTAACCGGATTGAAAGGATGAGCGGCTTAATTGAAGAAGCGATTGAAATAAAGTCGAAGCAGCCTAACAACTGGAAGGAACTTTTTATTAAAATTTATAATAAATCCCGTAAAAGAGTGTTGTCCTTAACGGCGCTTGGCATCGGTTTATATATTTTGGTTTTTTATACCCCGTCAGTCTGGTTTATAGCAAGCCCATTAAAAATTTCTCAGCCGCCGCAAAAGGCAGATTGCATTGTTGTCTTTGCAGGCGGGGTAGGCGAGTCAGGAAGAGCGGGTCAGGGTTATGAGGAAAGGGTCAGGTATGCGGTTGAATTGTATAGGCAGGGGTTTGCCAGCCACATAATATTTTCCTCAGGGTATAAATATGTTTTTGAAGAACCTATGGTAATGAAAGTGCTGGCTATATCATTACAAATTCCAGAGCAGGCAATTATTTTGGAGGATAAAGCAACAAATACCTATGAAAATGTAAAATTTACAAGCGATATCCTGAGTAAATATAACTGGAAAACCATTCTTTTAATCAGCTCGCCATACCATATGAGACGCGCATCCCTGGTATTTAACAAGGTTGTAAAAGATATAAAAGTAATTTATACGCCTATCGCAAATAGTTTATTCTACTTACGCCATGATGGAAATAAATGGAAACAGATAAACCTTCAGCAAATAAAGGCTATAATTCATGAATATGCGGGAATTTTGTATTACGTGTTTAAAGGTTACATTTAACGTCCGGAGGAGAAAATGAAGCTGATTGACGAAAAAGGGAGATTGTTTGGAAAAATAAACATTATTGATTTCCTTGTAATTCTGTTATTGTTTTGTCTTATTCCGATGTTTTATTTTGGGTATAAGCTATACACTAAAAGAAAAGCGGAGGTCGCCCCCAGGGTTTCCGAGGTATGGACAGATGTAGAAGTATATTGCAGGCTTTCCAAACTAAATCCGCAGACTGTCAAAGTTATAAGCGTTGGGGATAAAGAGATTGACGGTGATAATAATACAGCGGCAGAGATATTATGGCTCGGAAAAAGCGAGCCATACAAAAACCGCTTTGACCTAGGCGGAGGTCAGTTAATTATAGAAGATAACGTCCTAAAAGAGATACCGGCGCGGCTTAGGCTTCATGTCGAGAATAGGTTTAATAGCTTATATTATAAAGAGGCAGCACTTCAATTTAATACGCCTTTTAATTTTAAGAGCGATAAATATGAGATAGAGGTTATACCTATAAAAGAGGTAAAGGTTGAAGAAGTTCTAATGCCGCATAAGTTAAAAATAGATGTTATCCTGAAAGAACTGGATAGCGACACAATAAAATCTATTTCTGTCGGAGATAAGGAAATCGACGAGAAGGGAAATGTAATTGCAGAGATTTTGGAAATAGGCAGCCCAGATAATAACATTTCAGAGATTGATTTAGGTAAAGGCATCTTTGTTATCGGAGAAACTGATGACAAAAAACAGCTTAATGTAAAGATGAGCCTAAAATGCGAGATAGGCGAAAATGATACACTGTATATAAAAGGCTCTAATATAATGGTTGATTCAGCCTTTGAATTCAAAACCGATAAGTATACCGTAAAAGCGACTATAGACAAAACGCGTAAAGTTAAACAACAGCCCTTTAGCGAAAAATGGCTATCGCTGCAGGTAAAATTTTCGGAGATAATCCCCGAACTTGCAAAGGTTATCAGTGAGGGAGATATAGAAAAGGACTCCTCCGGCAGAAAGGTGGGCAGATTAAAATCTATTATTAGCAGTAAGCCTTCGGCTATAATAGTATATAGGGATAATAATATTATAAATACCTCTCATCCTGTGCAAAAAGACATGGTTTGCTCTCTGGATATATTATCTATAGAGAAAAACGGGGTATTTTATTTTAAAAACTATCCAATTAAAATTGGAAATTCAATAAACTTTGCAACTGACCTATATTCAATAGTGGGAACGATAGTAGAGATAGATACAAGAGAGCTCTTGTAGTTATCCACGCCTTCTCTTCCCAAATATCTATCCCGTTGCCAGAGGACCACGGCCTATGGCAACGGGTGAATGGTGGTTCGGGACGTCGCCCCACGGGGGCGTAAAAGTTTTAGGGGACCACGTGCATGCACGTGGGGCTCCAGTGATATTAAAAGATAATTTTAGGATATAATTGTGATAAATTTATTTGAATCAAGTTTAGTTTTATCAATTGCCAAATGTTTCTTTCGCTTATATATCTGCGTCGAAGATAAGATTGATATCATATATAGAGAAAGTAAATTATATGGCTCAATCAGGGGATTATGGAAAGGCTTAGGGTTTTGTTTTAAATACAGCCTTTTGGGTAAAATTACTGAGATGAAGGGATATGAACATTCAACAGTTATTGATGAGAGTGGATTCTTGAATTTTTTTAGACAGAGTTATATAAGGTATAAAAAGGGGTTAGTTAGTCACGTTTATTCAAGCGCGGTTTTAGGCGTGCTAAAAAAACTTCTGAATAAATACCTCCTCCCTCCGGTAAAAACCTTGAGCATCATCGTAATCCTGACAGTCGTTTGTAATATTGTTTTTAAATTCTTACTAAAAGAAGCGATTGGATTATTGGAGTGGTTTGCGCAAGGCATACTTTTATTTATATCTCTTGGCGGTTTGTTCTCTAATACCGGATGGGAAGAGCTGAAAAAAACCAGTTTTATCCTGCGCAAAACAGGGCTTGATGGTTAAGCCATGACTTTAGATTAATGAGCAGCGCATATATTTTAGGGATTTCTGCTTTCTATCATGACAGCGCTGCCTGCCTTGTGAGAGACGGAGATATCATTGCTGCGGTTCAGGAAGAGCGCTTCACCAGAAAAAAGCATGACTTTAATTTCCCGAGTAATGCCATTCAATACTGCCTTAAAGAGGCAGGTATCTCTTCTAAAGACCTTAATTTCGTAGCTTTTTACGACAAACCTTTTATCAAATTTGAGAGGATACTCGAGACTTATATTGC
Source organism: uncultured Planctomycetia bacterium (assembly GCA_964506845.1). Lineage (GTDB taxonomy): Bacteria > Omnitrophota > Gorgyraeia > VGKN01 > VGKN01 > CAZDNS01. The sequence continues at coordinate 16,570 of CAZDNS010000016.1, forward strand.
ATATGCGCCTGTAGGCGTAAGGTCATTTATCACCGCAATGCCCTTATGGCTTAAACAGAAATTATGGCTACAGGAATTGATAGGAAGGGACATGGATTATAGCGGAAAGATACTATTTGCCGAGCACCACCAGTCCCATGCGGCAAGCGCCTTTTATCCCTCTCCTTTTAAAGAAGCCGCATTTTTAACAATGGATGGCGTGGGCGAGTGGGATACCACCAGCTTTGGAATAGGCAAGGATAACGATATTAAAATTTTATACACCTTAAAATTCCCCCATTCGCTGGGACTATTATATTCTGCTTTTACATATTATACGGGTTTTAAGGTCAACTCGGGAGAATATAAACTGATGGGGCTTGCGCCTTACGGTGAGCCGAAATATACGGAGTTAATCTTAAAAGAACTTATGGATTTAAAGGAAGACGGTTCATTTAAATTGAATATGAGATATTTTGGTTATTGTAGTGGTTTGAAAATGACGAATTGGGGGTTTGAAAAATTATTCGGCGGCCCTGCCAGAAAACCCGAGACTAAGATAACGCAAAAGGAGATGGATATAGCCGCTTCAATTCAAAGCGTAACCGAAGAGGTTATGCTGAGAATGGCGCGTTACGCGTATAAAGTTACAGGCCTTGATAAACTCTGCCTTGCCGGCGGGGTAGCGTTAAACTGTGTAGGTAACGGACGGATTTTAAGAGAGGGCCCTTTTAAGGAAATATGGATACAACCAGCAAGCGGCGATGCCGGCGGAGCCTTAGGTGCGGCTTTACTCGTATGGCATAAATACCTAGGAAATGAACGTCCCAGCGATGAAAAAAATGATAAGCAGAAGGCATCGCTTCTGGGGCCTTCCTATAGCGATGAGGATATAGAAGCGCTTTTGATTAAAGAGTGTGCTTCTTACAGAAAATTATCCCTCACTGAAATCCCCGACATTGTCTCAGAGTTGATTATCAAGGACAGTGTCATCGGCTGGTTTCAGGGCCGGCTTGAGTTCGGGCCAAGGGCGCTTGGGACAAGGAGTATTATAGGAGATGCAAGAAATCCGGATATGCAATCAAGGATGAACTTAAAGATTAAATACAGGGAATCCTTCAGGCCATTTGCTCCCACTGTCATAAGAGAGAAGGTGTCGGACTGGTTTGATATTGACAGGGAAAGTCCTTATATGCTTTTAGTGGCACCTGTTAAAAGTGATAAAAAGGTAGACCTTAATAATTCCGACAATGGATTGCAGGGATTTGATAAATTAAAGGTTAAACGTTCTATAGTTCCGGCGGTTACTCACGTGGATTACTCAGCCAGAATTCAGACCATAAAAAGAGAAGACAACCCCTTATTTTATGATGTAATAGACACCTTCTATAAAAAAACAAGTTGCCCTGTAATAATCAATACCTCTTTTAATGTAAGGGGAGAACCCCTTGTATGCACTCCGGAAGATGCCTTTAAATGTTTTATGAGGACAGAGATGGATTATCTAATTATAGGTTCATTTTTACTAGATAAGAAAGACCAGAAACCGCTTAATAAGGACATAAAGTGGCAGGAGGTTTTTGAGTTAGATTAAATGTCTATGGATAAAAAATCGTTTAAAAGATTCGGCATAACAATCGGCATAGTATTTACTTTTATAGCCTTATTTTCTCTGCTAAAAAACAGGCAGAATAACGTGCCAATTTTTATATCTCTATCCATTGTATTTTTTCTTTTAGCATTTACGCTTCCAGTTTTACTTAAGCCAATATACATAATCTGGATGAAATTAGCCTTTTTGCTGGCATGGGTTAATACGTGGTTTATCCTATTTGTAATTTTTTACCTTGTGCTTACCCCTACAGGTTTGCTTATGAAATTATTCAGATTTGACCCGCTTGAGCGCCGTATAGACAAAAAAAAGGCATCTTACTGGATAAAAAAAGAGGTTGTTGAGTTTAATCGCCTGAATTACGAGAGGCAATTCTAGGAACCGCCAAAGCGCTATCGCAAAAACGCAAAAATCTTTGCGCTCTTTGTAATGAAACCGCCAAAAACGCAAAGGAGTATTTCGCGATTTAGCGGTTATAAATTCTGCGTTTCAGCGGTTGCAAAGGGAATAATATATGGGTAGTTTTTCAATGCTGAGAGAATTCTGGGAATTTTTACGGGTAAGGAAAAAATGGTGGCTTACGCCCATAATTGTTATGCTTCTATTATTGGGATTTCTAATCCTATTTACTCAGTCTTCTTCGGTAGCACCTTTTATCTACACGCTATTTTAATCAGTTTTTATGGATAAAATAAAGATAATGCGTATCATAGCCCGGCTGAATATAGGCGGCCCGGCTATTCATACGATTCTCCTTGCCGAGGGCCTGGATAAATCGCGCTACGAGTCTATTCTGGTATGCGGAGTTGTGGATGAAAAGGAAGCAGATATGTGCTATTTTGCTGACAAAAAGGGCGTAAAGCCGTTGATAATTGAGGAACTCGGGAGAGAAATCAGTTTGACATCGGATATAACCGCTTTTTTTAAATTATTTAGATTGATTAAAAAGGAAAAACCTTTTATAATACATACCCATACTGCAAAGGCAGGGACCCTCGGAAGGGTTGCCGCAGCGCTGCTCGGCGTTCCCGTGAGGGTACATACATTTCACGGGCATATTTTCCACGGGTATTTCGGTTTATTCAAGAGCCGTTTATTTATAATTATTGAAAAGATTTTAGCCATTTTTACGGACAAAATTATAGTAGTAAGTCTAAAACAGAAAGAGGAACTGGTAGAAAAGTTTAAAATCGCAAAACCGGAAAAGATTGAAGTCATAAGATTAGGATTTGAATTAGAAGAGTTTCTGAATGTGCCTGAAATACAGGATAATTCTTATTATAAAGAGAAAATGAACTTATCAAGAGAATGTATAACTATAGGGATAGTGGGCAGGCTTACCCCAATAAAGAACCATCGGATGTTTATCGAGACGGCAGCGCAAATGGTCAAAAACACCCCGCTTAAAAACCGAATGCTAAGGTTTATTATCATAGGCGATGGAGAATTAAGAAGAGAACTGGAGAACCTAACGCAAGAAAGGGGTATTAGCGCGGATGTAGAATTTATGGGATGGCAGGATAAAATGAACGATATCTACGCTGCGCTGGATATCGTTACGCTGACGTCGTTAAATGAGGGCACGCCCGTAAGCCTCATAGAGGCAATGGCATCGGCAAGAGCAGTTGTAGCAACCGATGTGGGCGGGGTAAGCGACATAGTCAGGCATAACGAGACAGGTTTGCTTGTTAACTCAGGCGATATTGACAACTTAAGGGAACATCTAATATGCTTAATCGAGCATCCTGAGGAAAGAGTAAGGCTGGGTTTAGCGGCAAGGGAATCTGTAAAAACGCTTTATTTAAAAGACAGGTTAATAAGAGACGTCGAGAAACTTTATTCGGATTTAATCACACAAAAAATGAGGAATTAAAAATGAAGAGAGCCTTGATAACTGGCGGAGCAGGTTTTATAGGGTCTCACCTTGCAGAAGAACTTATACAGAGAGGCTACCGCGTGGAAGCCCTGGATAATCTTTCAACCGGCAGGCATGAAAATGTATTAAAATTAGAAGGAAATCCAAATTTTCAGTTAATTGTGGGCAGTATTTTAAATGAGACGCTGGTCGATAAGCTTGTGGAACGCTCGGATATAGTTTTTCATCTTGCAGCAGCAGTGGGAGTAGAACTTATAGTAAAAAAGCCCCTCGAGTCCCTTACCACCAACATAAAGGGAAGCGAAACCGTATTAGAGATGGCGCACAGGTATAGAAAGAAGGTCATAATAACCTCTACCTCTGAAATCTATGGTAAAAATACAAACGGCCCGTTAAAAGAGGATGAGGACAGGATACTCGGCTCCCCGCTTAAATCAAGGTGGAGTTACTCTACGTCGAAAGCGGTTGACGAGATACTGGCCTATGTCTACTGGAAGGAAAAGCAGGTCCCTACCGTAATTGTCCGGTTATTCAATACGGTTGGGCCGAGGCAGACAGGCGCATACGGTATGGTCCTGCCGAGATTTGTAGGCCAGGCATTAAAGAATGAACCCTTAACCGTATACGGCTCAGGTAAACAGTCCAGATGTTTTCTGCATGTAGGTGATGCGGTAGATGCCATTATTAATCTTTCCGAGAATAAGAATGCCGAGGGGGAGGCGTTTAACGTAGGAAGTCAGGAGGAAATAACCATCGAAGGCCTTGCGAAGAGGGTGATAGAGCTAACCGGGAGTAACTCAAAAATAGTCTACATACCATATGACAAGGCATACGAGGAAGGCTTTGAGGATATGGAAAGGCGCGTGCCTGATATACACAAGATTAACGGTCTTATCGGATTTGAACCGAAGTTTAACCTGGAAGGTATCATCAAAAGCGTAATAGCATATTACAAGACTCAAAGATGAAATATTCTTTTATATTTCTTATCCCGCTCGCTCTATCTTTAATCATCACACCGATGGTCAGAAATTTTGCTTTAAGGTTCAGGCTTGTGGCGCACCCCAAAGAAGGCAGATGGCATAAGGAACCCATCTCCCTACTGGGCGGGGCAGCAATTTACCTCGCTTTTATCATCTCCTTTTTTATATTTCAGGTCTCAATACCTAACAAATATACATTTTTGCTTGCGGGTTTTATAATTTTCATATGGGGGGTTGTGGACGATGTTAAAAATATCAAGCCCCACACAAAACTCCTGGGCCAGATAATAGCCGCCGCAATGATGGTGGATTCCGGGATCGTTATAAGACTGATCAATTTCCCGGCTCTGGCAATACCGCTTACGATACTGTGGATAGTTTTGATTACCAACTCCTTTAACCTCCTGGATAATATGGACGGCCTTTCCTGCGGAATCGCATTAATCTCAAGCGTAATGCTTGCTATTTGCTCTTTTTTAATGAAGAATTACGAGGTCGCTACTATTGCTTTGATTATTTCCGGCGCCGCAATGGGTTTTCTTCCGTATAACTTTAACCCTGCTAAGATATTTATGGGTGATTGCGGCAGTATGTTCTTGGGTTTCAGCCTGGCATCGCTTACCATCTCCGGAACCTGGAGGCATGCCTCAAATTTATTTATGGTAATGTTCGTGCCGGTTCTGGTTCTGGCGGTGCCTATATTCGACACCACCTTTGTAGCGGTTATGAGGAAACTTAACGGGAGGTCCATATATCAGGGAGGCGTGGATCATACCTCGCACCGTCTCGTATATCTCGGAATGCCGGAGAAAAAAGCGGTGTTGATTCTTTATATCATTTCCGCAATATTCGGCCTAACAGCCATAGCCACTCTCTGGTTTAATATATTCATAAGCATTGTGGTTATGCTGCTTGCTTTTATACTCACATTTTTGTTTGCGCTTTTTCTCGCTCAGATGCCTATATACAAGAAAACAGATACGCCTGTCGTAGACGATGAAAATGTCGTTCCGTTAAACTCTGTTTTATTATACAAAAGGCATTTCTTAGAGGTTTTGATTGATATGATTCTGATTTGCGCCTCATACCTTTCTGCATACCTGATACGTTATGATGGCGTAATAACGAGCGATGTGTTTAATCATATTTTGAAATCCCTGCCTATTGTATTAATTGTAAAACTCATTACCTTTTTCAAGTTCGGGCTTTATAGAGGGATATGGAAATATGTGGGCATAGGGGATCTTGTGTCCATCACAAAAGCAGTTTTTCTTGGTTCTATCTTTTCGGCTCTGGGCGTCCTGTTCCTTTTTACCTTTAAGGGTCATTCAAGGGCGGCATTTGTTATAGATGCCCTGATTCTGCTTATCCTGGTATCAGCGTCCAGAATTTTATTAAGGATTTTTAATGAATTCTTTTTTAAGCGTTTTAACTCCAATGAGAAACGGATTCTTATATTCGGCGCCGGTGACGCCGGCGAAATTTTGTTAAGGGAGCTTAGAAACAATGCCAGGTTAAATTATAAACCCGTGGGATTTATTGACGATGATAAACAAAAGATAGGCAAACAAATCCATGGCGTTCCTATACTCGGAAACCGAAAGACCGTAATTAACTTTGTCCAGGAAAAGGACATAGACGAAATCATAGTAGCCATCCCATCCGCAAACGGTAAACAGCTCGAAGAGATACTCACCATCTGCAAACAGACAGGCGTTCCTTACCGCGAGATGAGTAAAATCATATAAATTGAATGCCTTGCACTTTCAGCGATAAAAAAATTGATAAGGCGATAGAGTTATGCATTTATATAATGATATTCTGCCTGCCTTTCTCAAAGGCGATAGCAGAATTAACCGTTTCGCTTTCCATACTCCTCTGGCTGGTTAAGAAAATAATCCTTAATTACAAATGCCTGAAAGGAAAAGATAAACCCCTCTTATTAAAAATTTCTGAATTTTTTAAGGGTTTCAGGATAGTTCATAGCGATTCCAACAAACCTCTGCTCGCGTATGTGTTGTTCTGCTTTTTTTCCATTTTTATAAGCAGTTCTTTTTTGATAAGCAGCAGGGCATTTTTTAGAAAAACGCTGGAATATTTTCTGCTATATTTTGTGGTTATTGATGTGTTTTCAGATAAAGAGAAACTTAAGAATATAACCGCCGTATCGCTTATATCAGCGGCAATAATAGGGATAGACGGCCTGTTTCAATACTTCTCGGGTTTTGATTTTATACGTTACAGGAAATTCTATGCAAGCAGAATCACTGCTACATTCCAGGCGCCAAACGATCTTGCAGGATACCTTGTCAGCTTTATCCCGCTTGCCATAATGGCCTCTTTTTCCAAAGCCATAAAAAAAACCACGAGACTACTCCTGAAATTAGAAGCGATACTCCTTATGGTGGTTCTGTTTATCAGTTGGACCAGGGGCGCCTGGCTGGGTTTGATTATAAGTCTGATATTTTTGAGCATATTCAAGGGGAAAAAGGTAGTTTACGGAATCATAATAGCTCTTTTGATAGCAATGGTTATCTCTCCGAAATGGATTAACGAGAGAATAATCTCCTTTTTTACCCTTAAGGATATGTCCAGTGTTGACAGAAAAATTATGTGGTCAACAGCCGTTAAGATGATAGAGGCAAAGCCCCTCCTGGGGCACGGCCTCGGCACCTTTATGCGTAATTACTCAAATTATATGCCTTCGGATTATACCGAGATAGTCTATGCGCATAACTGCTATCTGCAGATTGCCGCAGAGCTCGGCATAATAGGTTTTGTAATATTCGGCTGGCTAATCCTGAACTTCTTTTTAAGTTCTATCCATAAGCTTAAGAGCGGGGAGGACGGTTTAATAAAAAATATTCATTTAGGCCTGCTGGGTGGAATATTGGCTTTTTTAGCGCACAGCTTCTTTGATACTAATTTCTACAGCCTTTCCCTGATGAGCCTGTTCTGGTTTTTGTTTTCAATAACGGTAAGCATACAGAACCTTGGTAAATCTTAAGGAGACTTAAATGCTCAATATCCTGGACGTGGGATGCGGAAGGCATAAGAAAGAAGGCGCAACAGGCATCGATGTAAAGGCCTTTCCCGTGGTGGATATAGTGCATAACCTTAATATATTTCCATGGCCCATATCAGATAATAGTTTTGATTTGATTATCTGCAGGGATATAGTAGAGCACCTGGATAATGTGGTCAGGACAATGGAGGAATTTCACAGAATAGCAAAGCCGAACGCAAAGATTATTATAGATACCCCGCACTTTTCAAATCCAAATTCCTTCCGTGACCCAACCCACAGGTGGCATTTCAGCTTTGACAGCTTTGATTATTTTGATATGAACTTTCAGAACCCAAGGTATACAGAGCTGAAATTTAAACTCTTAAAAAAAGAATTTGTTTTTAAAAGAAAATGGGGCATCGCGAGCATCCTCGCAGGGTTTTCAAAAAGGAGATACGAAATATACCATTCCCATCGCTACCCGCCTTATAAACTTCACTTTGAAATACTTGTAGTAAAATAAATTGCCCGATGAAGATAGCCCTTATATTTAACAAGGAGAATGAGGCTACAACCGGGTGCTATCTTGAGAGGGAGTTTGCAAAAACCCCTTTCGAGATAACTCATTTCTGGACAAAAGACTCGTATGAAATAATGCCCGTTTTTGATTTATATATCAGGATAGACCACGGCGATTACAAGTATGATATTGGGGAAAACCTTCACCCTGCGGTATTTTATACAATTGATACCCACCTTAAAAAGCCTTACAAGAAAATAAGAAAACAGGCCCGGCATTATGATTTGGTTTTCTGCGCCCAGAAAGAGGGGGCGCTTAAACTTAGGCGGGATGCAAAGGTGGATACCTTCTGGCTTCCACTGGCTTGCGACCCGCTGATTCACAAAAAATTAGACGTTAAAAAGAAATACGATATAGGCTTTGTCGGCACAGAAGGAAAAAAGAGCAGAAGGAAGGAACTGCTGGATCTGATAATAAAAAAATATCCCAACAGTTTTATCGGAAGGGTAGAGTTTAAAAAAATGTCCGAGATTTACAGTATGTCTAAAATCGGCTTCAATTATTCCATAAACAATGATGTGAATATGAGAATATTTGAGGTTATGAACTGCGGCACGATGCTTTTAACCAATCATATAAAGGGAAATGGTTTTGACGAGATTTTCCAAGATAAGAAATACCTCGTAGTTTACAGGACAAAGAGAGAACTTCTCCGATTGATAGACTTTTACCTGAATAATGACGAAGAGAGAGAGGCTATAGCCGAAGCAGGTTATGAATATGTGGTAAATAACCATACCTACTTGCACAGATTAAATCTTATGCTCAGTGTAATAAGAGAGAAGCTGGCTCTAAGGTATAACCTTTATTTCTGAAATAAAATGTGCGGAATTCTGGGAAGATATAATTTCAAAAAAGAGGCTTATATAGATAAAGATGAAATAAAATTTCTTACAGGTTTGTTAGCGCACAGGGGGCCGGATGACGAGGGATATTTCTTTGATAAAGATATAGGTCTCGGTGTCAGAAGGTTGAATGTTATCGACTTAGATACAGGCCATCAGCCGATTCACAATGAAGACAAGTCTATCTGGGTAATTTATAACGGAGAGATTTATAATTATCCGCAGTTAAAGGCAGAGCTTATTTCGAATTCCCATAGATTTTATACTAAAACCGATACAGAGGTTCTGGTCCATCTCTATGAGGAGAAGGGAGAGGATTTTGTGAGGCTGTTAAACGGCATGTTTGCCTTTGCCCTGTGGGACGCAAAGAAAAGAAAGCTCCTTTTAGCCAGAGACAGGTTCGGAATAAAACCCCTGTTTTATTCAGTTTTTAATGGAACGCTTTTGTTTGCTTCTGAATTAAACCCCCTGCTGTCGGCTAAGGATACTAGCAAAGAGATTGACTACACCGCGCTTTCAAATTACTTCTCGTATAACTATATCCCTGAGCCGAATTCAGTTTTTACGAATATCAAGAAACTCCTGCCAGGGCACTATCTGGTTTTTGAACGCAGTAATATAAAATCAGCGCAATACTGGGATATGGAATTTAATAACAGTCCTCCCAGAAAAAAAATTGAAGAATATTTAGAGGAGTTGAATATCCTATTACGAAATTCCATAAAAATGATGCTGCAAAGCGATGTGGCCCTGGGTGTTTTTTTAAGCAGCGGAATGGACTCCTCTACAATCGTCGCTTATATGAAAGATTTAATAAACGATAGAATAGAGACGTTTACCGTTGGTTTTGATACAAAACCCTATGACGAAACCAAAGAAGCAAGGCTCATAGCAGACAGATTTAAGGCAGAATATAACGAAATAATCTTAAAAGACGGCCTTTTAGATTTAATCTTTAAGTCTATGGAGTATTTCGCAGAACCCTTTGGCGATAATGCAAGCCTTGCCACAATGGCTCTTTCAAGGATGAGCAAAAATAAGGTTACGGTGGTGCTGACAGGAGACGGCGGCGATGAAATCCTCGGCGGTTATCCTACCCACTATATCTATAAATTTGCCGATATCTATAAGAAAATTCCTTACGGCCTGAGAAAAAATCTGATAAGAAAAACCGTCCGTCATATCCCAGCCTCTTCAAAACACCTGAGTTTTGATTATCTCCTGAAGCGGTTTGTTGAGGGCGCGGATTATCCCTACCAAGAAGGTCATTTCTTATGGAAGGTGATTTTCTTTGATTCTCAAAAGGAGCGGTTATTTACAAAAGAGATAGCAGACTCAATTAGAGACAAAAAATCTCTCTCTGTCCTTGAAGAATATTTTGACAGGGTAAAAGAGGAGGATATTGTTAACCAGCTGCTCTACGTAGATTTTAAAACCTTTCTGTTAAGCAACGGCCTTGTCAGGGTGGATAGGATGACTATGGCAAATAGTATTGAGGCGCGGTTGCCGTTTCTGGAAAACCACTTAGTGGAGTTTATTGCAGGGATTCCTGCCAGATATAAGGTTAGCGGCGTTATAACCAAGTATATCCTCCGGAGGTTAATGAAAAACAGGTTGCCGTCTAAGATAATATCGATGAAAAAAAGGGGGTTACTGTTACCCCTTCCCGAATTGTTAAAAAACCAGTTAAGACCTTTTACAGAGGATATCCTCTCAGCCAAAAGGATAAACAGGACAGGCCTCTTAAATTCCGATTTTATATCCCAGATTTTAAATGAACATTTTGAAAATGCGAGGGATAACAGCAAACAAATCTGGAATCTAATAATGTTTATGGTATGGTTTAACAGATACGTAAAATCGGTTCTATGAGTATGAAAAATACACCCATATGCGATATGGTTTTGCTCGTATTCAATAATCTCTCTTATACAAAAGAGTGTATAGAAAGCATATTAAGAAATACGACCCTGGCCTCGAGGCTTATAATCGTTGATAATAAAAGCGACGAGAATGTGAGAAGTTACTTAAAAGGTGTGAGTTCAACCGCTGATGTGGAAGTAACCGTTATCCTGAACGATAAAAATGAGGGTTTTGCCAAGGGGATGAATAGGGGAATTAGAGAATCGAAGGCAGAGTTTGTATGCCTTTTAAACAATGATATACTGCTTACGCCCGATTGGCTTAGCAGTATGGTGGATGTCGCTTCCAGTGATTCAAGTATAGGCGTTGTTAATCCCCAGAGCAACAATTTTGGAAAATTCCCAACCAGAGGGGAAAGCCTGGATAATTTTGCCGCAGAATTAAGCAATGAATTTCGAGGCAAATATATCGAGGTAGGGCAGTGTATCGGATTTTGTATGTTGATAAAAAGGGCTCTTATTGATAGAATCGGGCTTCTTGATGGAGAGCAGGGCTTTATGTTTTTTGAAGACACGGATTATTGCTACAGGGCTAAAAGAGAGGCCTTTAAATGCGTTATAGCGCTTGGGGCTTATGTTTACCACCACCAGCATAAATCCTTCGGAAAAATAAAAGAGATAGATAAAATATTTAAGCAAAGCCAGGGCTTGTTCTATAAGCGCTGGGGGAAACCCCAGAGAATAGTTATTATGCTTAACCATAGGTTAAATGAAGATGCATCGCCTATCAGGAATTTGAAAGAAAAAGTCGCAAGGTTGCTAAGAGATAACCACTTTGTGTATATAATATGTCAATATGAACCTCCAGAAAAAACCCTGGAAGAACTTCGAATCTTCCATGCCAACTTAAGTTTTATAACTTTTAAGAAGATGTTTTTCTTAAGAGGTATTCTAAAAATCCTGCTAAAAAGAAAAAAACCTTTTGACTTTATTTTTTTAACCGACCAATTTGCGTTTAAAACCCTTAAAAGACTTAAGCCTTTTTTAAGAGCAGGGTTGTTAGATGATTTAAATGATGATACAATGGATATGATATGGAAGAGAAGATTCCAATCTCAGTTGTAGCAATTACAAAAAACGAGGCGCAGAATATCGAAGGTTGCTTAGAAAGCGTTTCCTGGGCTAAGGAATTAATAGTTGTCGATGACTTTAGCGCGGATGAGACAGTAACGCTTGCCAAGAAATTTACAGACAGGGTATTCCAGAGAAAAATGGATGTAGAGGGTATTCATAGGAATTATGCCTATTCCCTGGCTACAAATGAGTGGGTTTTAAGCCTGGACGCAGATGAGAGGGTCAGCCCCGAGTTAAAGGAAGAGATAGTTAAAGCCTTAAGCGGCGGTACAGATTGTAATGTCTTTTCCATACCGATACGCAATTATATAGGCAATTACTGGGTTAGATGGGGCGGGTGGTATCCGGCGTATAAAGACAGGTTATTCAGAAAAGGGCATTTTCGCTATGAGGAGGTTGGAGTGCACCCGAGGGTTTTTTATGACGGTAAATGCGGCCGGCTTAAAGGAGATATTATCCATTATTCCTATAAAAATCTCGGCGAATTTGTCGACTCGCTAAATAACCAAACCACAAAAGAGGCTGAAAAATGGATAGCGACAGGTAGAAAAATATCTTTCGGGAAGGCGTTATGGCGCGCTATTGACAGATTTATCCGCACCTTCCTGACAAAGAAAGGCTATCGCGATGGTTTCGTGGGCTTATTTGTGGCTTATTCCTCCGCCATTTATCAATTTTTAAGTTACGCAAAATACTGGGAAATAAATGCCGAGAGAAACGCTTAGCGTAGTCGTATTGACGAAGAATGCCGAGGAAGATATCAAGGACTGCCTCGAAAGCGCAAAATGGGCTGACGAGATAGTTATTATCGACGGTTTTTCCAGCGATTCTACTTTAGGCATTTGCAAAAGTTATACCACTAAGATAATACAGAGCGAATTTAAGTCCTTTGCAAACGAGAGAAATCTCGGAATTGACAATGCTGCGGGAGACTGGATATTGCAACTGGATGCGGATGAAACCGTTACGCCAAGGTTGAGAGATGAGATACTTAATACGCTTAACCTGTCTTCTCCTTATGTGGGATATAAATTTAGACGCAGGAATTATTTTCTCGGACATCCTATGCGATACGGCGGATGGTACCATTATTCTGCCCATTTTTTTAAAAGAGGTTTTGGCAGATACGAGGGTTTAGTCCATGAGCGCTTGAGATTAAACGGCAGGCAGGGAATAATAGAAGCAGAGGTAGAGCATAAACCGTTTAAATCAATAGCGCAGTTTATTGCCAGACAGAATAGATATACTGACTATGAAGCGCTCGAGATTTTAAATAGCAGAGGCATCTTAAATAAAAGAGCTGTCTTATACCAGATGTATTTTAAACCCCTGAAACTATTCTGGAAATTTTATATAAAAAAACAGGGGTTTCGCGAAGGTTTTTACGGCTTATTATTCAGTCTCCTTTATAGCTGGATAAATTTTTTAAAATGGGCAAAGTATACGGAATTAATTCAACGCAGAGAAAATAAAGAATGAGAATTCTTGTTACGGGCGGAGCCGGTCTAGTTGGAAGCCACGCAGCTGAATATTACGCCAAGAGGGGCCATAAAGTAACTATACTGGATAACCTTTTACGCTCAAGCTTATTCGATTATAGTAAAAAGAGCGTCGAGTATAACTGGAACTACTTAGGCAAATACAGGAATATAAAACGTGTGAGGGGGGATGTGCGCAATAAGAATGATGTTTTAAGCGCTATAGGAAGCGGCGTCGATGCATGTATACATGCTGCCGGTCAACCCGGGGTGCCGTCATCAATAAAAAATCCTCTTGAGGATTTCAGCATCAATGCTTTCGGCACTGCAAATGTGCTTGAATGCCTCAGAAATAAATCCAAGGGAGCAACCTTTATATATTGCTCTACCAATAAAATATATGCTGAAAACGTGGATAAATTTTCGCTTCTTGAAAAAAACTCGCGTTATGCCTATAAAGATATAAAAGCGATTTCAGAGGACCTATCCATAGACCATTCTGGCCATACTCCCTATGGCGTAAGTAAGCTTGCGGGAGACCTCTATGTGCAGGAATATGCTCATATGTATAAGATGAAAACCGCTGTTTTCAGGATGAGTTGTATTTATGGCACAAGACAGTTTGGGTTTGAGGACCAGGGCTGGGTAGCCTGGTTTGTAATCGCTAATCTTATGAAGAAGCCTATAACCATTTTCGGAAACGGAAAACAGGTAAGGGATTTATTGTATGTAACCGACCTTATCAGCGCATTTGATAAATTCGTCAGAAGCGATTTAAGACATGGGGTCTTCAATGTGGGCGGCGGCGTAAAAAATACTATTTCCCTGTTAGAGTTCATTGAAAAGATAGAGAGGTTAAGCGGTAATAAGACAAAGGTGAGTTTTAAAGACTGGCGGCCGAGCGATCAGAAGGTTTATATTTCAGATATAACCAAGATAAACAGAGCCCTGGGCTGGAGACCGAAGATAGACATAAGCACCGGATTAAAAAGATTAAACGATTGGGTTAAGAAAAACAAAGATAAATTCTAAATTTCTTAAAAGGCCATCCTACGCTAACATTGGGCTAAGCAAAGAAGTAAGCTACGGATGGCAGGCCTGCTCGCCAAAGTTTGCTATATATTAAAAGCAGAAGTTTAACGTAGGCGTGCGCCTGTAGCTCAATGGATAGAGCGCTGGCCTCCGGAGCCAGTTGTTGGTGGTTCGAATCCACTCAGGCGCACCATATTTGGCAAATTGCAAATAGCAAATGGTTCACACGAGAAACTAACTCAAAACATTAAAAGAGGATTCGAAGCAATTGCTGTGCGACGAATAAGGAGCACGTGTTTAGCGATGGGTGCGAGATGTGAGCACCCCGAGCGCCGAGCGAGTAGCGAGGAAAAGCGAGAATCACGAGCGGAAGTCCTTCGACTTCGCTCAGGATGGTTCTCCCTCGCTTTTTTAGCTCGGGATGGTGAGCGGAAAAGCGAACCAGAAGAATGTCCCGAACAAAGTGAGGGGCAACACTTTATAAAGAC
>CAZDNS010000017.1:0-16629 GCA_964506845.1 uncultured Planctomycetia bacterium
GATATAGTCTAATCCCATGCGAAAGCGTGGATAAGATTGCGATGTCGGCTCATCGCATCCTGGGGCTGGAGAAGGTCCCAAGGGTCCGGCTGTTCGCCGGTTAAAGCGGTACGCGAGCTGGGTTTAGAACGTCGTGAGACAGTAAAATGACCGTTGCTGTCTTTAAATCTGGCTATATGCTGGGAAATCCCGCGTATCTGAAGATACTGGTTTAGTTAGTTACGTCAAAAATCAGTAAAAATTCTTCAGCGGGGATAATCAGCAGGAAAGATTCTGAAGGTAAATATCAGAAAATCCTCAGAGACTGTACGCCAGAAACCTATATAGTAGGTAAAGATACAGTCCGAACTGCATAGCGATATGCAGAGGCTAACAGAAATGTTTAGCCCTCCGCCAAGGCGGAAGTAACAATATTGTCGGTCTCTATCTGTCGTGGGCGTAGGATATTTGAAGGGACCTGCCCTTAGTACGAGAGGACCAGGGCAGACGGACCTCTAGTGTTCCAGTTGTCACGTCAGTGGCAAAGGCTGGGTAGCTATGTTCGGAAAGGATAAGCGCTGAAAGCATCTAAGCGCCAAGCTCCCCCTGAGAACAGATATCCCTCCGCCATGAATAATGGCGGACTAAAGATGTCCTGAAGATTACAGGTTTGATAGGCTCCAGGTGTAAGCGCAGTAATGCGTTCAGCCGAGGAGTACTAATCCATCGTGAGGCTTGGCCACTTTTTTAATTAAAAAGGTTGAGGCTGAGGTTAAGGTTAAGAATTTCTTATACTAAACCCCAGCCTTAACCTAAAACCCTAATTTTTCATTTTAAGTTTCCCGGTGATTCTAGCGGAGGGGCCACACCCGTTCCCATTCCGAATACGGAAGTTAAGCCCTCCAGCGCCGATGGTACTCTACTGGCAACGGTACGGGAGAGTAGGCCATTGCCGGGTTTAATTTGTCCCCTACTGATTTTATATAAATCAGTAGGGGTTTTATTTTCTGCCTGTTCTTTAGGCAGGCAAATTATCCCGACGAGTGTACCAAAATTATCGCAGAGAATTTTGGTACATCTTGCGAGTCGGGGTAAATTCAGATAAGAAAATGAGACCCACATATTAACGTTATTATAGATAGATAAGAAACCAGCCTTTATATTGACGATATAAAATTGGCGTGGTATAAATGAGCCAAGTTAACACAAAAACTATAAATATAAATTCGTATATTAATTATTAAGTTCTCTTATGAATAATAAACCAAAATTCTCAGTGATAGTTTATCTGTTGATTGTTTTTATCTTATCGTGGCCATTTCAGATTATCAGCGCCATATGGGCTAATGGCTTGTTTGCTCTTTTATTGCTGAATAGCGCATCGATGATTATGGTTAGTGTCGGCACCTTTATTGCCGGAAGGTATGTTTTTAAAGACGGCTTTGCAGGAGCAGGTTGGAGGTGGGGGTGCTTGAAATATCATTTGGCTGTAATCGGTTTGGCTGCACTATTGTGGATTGTGCCTACTCTTGTTGATTTAGCAGTGGGGTCTCTAAAGTTTCCAACTGATTTTCGCAAGATACAATTAGGATTGATATTTTTGTTTCCCATCATCACCCTCGCGCCTGGTTTCGGAGAGGAGTTTGGCTGGCGCGGTTATATGCTGCCACGCATTGCCCTCAAATATTTTGGCCGCAAGGCGGTGTTGTTGCATAGCATCATTTGGTGGGCTTGGCATTTGCCGCTTCTAATTGGCACAGGGGTTAAGGCAGGTATTGCTACAGTTGCACAACAAACAAGCCTGCCTGCTGGATTATATATATCTATGGTGGTGGCAATCACAGTCACTGGTAGCGCGATACCCGCAATACTGCACGGAGTGATATTTGCGTATATCTGGATGCGTAGCAGAAGTCTTGCTGTTTCTACTGCTTATCACGCAACCTATGATGGTTTTAGGGATTCTATCGCGGCAGTAATTGGATTGGGTCCCATTGCCGGTGCGTGGGCAAATATTGTGTTGATTTTCCTGGGTATTGTAATTCTCTGGAAAGCCGATTGGAGCGCTTTATCCGATAGCTCTACGGAAATCAAGGGACGCATCACTTAATTTTTAACAACCTTTCTACCAAAGAGGGGAAGGTCAAATTCTTCTTGCAATACTTGTATAACAATGTTATACTTATATTGCAGGATGCACCCCTTGCTTAGACACTTGTCCCACCGTTGATTCGCCTTGTGAATCAATACACGGGGGACGCGTAGGCTACGGGGGCAATTCACAGACGTATTTAAAGCAATATATCCCTTGCTTATACAAGCTAAAATTCTCTTCGATAATTTTAGCTCAAGCTTCGGGATTAATTCCGACATACAAGTTATCTCGTCCCCCTGCGGGGACTCCATAACTTGTGTCGTCATTAAGGAGATAAGCATATGACTATATTAAAAGCCTTTCGTTTACCGGCGGTATTGGCTAACAGGCTATCTTCATTAGCAAAGGCTACGCATCGCAGTGAAAAATTCTATGTTACCGAGGCATTAGCCCATTATTTAGAAGACTATGCTGATGCGCAAATCGCCAAGGACCGCTTTAACGACCCCAAATCAAGCATTATTTCCGGAGTAGAATTAAGGAAGAAACTTGGTGTATAAAGTTGCCTATCTTGATTCTGTTGAGGAAGACCTTAAGAGGCTTGATAAATCCACAGTTAATAAGATATTTAACCGCATTGAAACCTATCTTGCTAAAGACCCCAAGGGATTAGGAAAGCCATTAAAAGGAGATTTTCAAGGGTATTGGCGTTACCGCTGGGGAGACTACAGGGTTATCTACAAAATATCAGAGCGCGAGATTTTGATTATTGTCTTAAGAATTAGCCATAGAAAGGAAGTTTATAGATAGCCTTCTATTCGTCCGCCAAAGTTCGGCGGGGGAATCTTGCCTGCCTCAGCTTCACGAGGTTTTGCTCCAAGCACCAACCTTGCCACCCACTTTATGAATGGTGTTTCAGATGAAATTCCACTGGAAAACGAGAGCTGCATCTTAACGTTATTATAGATAGATAAGAAGCGAGTCTTCATATTGACGATATGAGATTGATGTGGTATAAGTGAGGTAAATTAGGACCGAAGACCATAAATTATGCAATTTGTAGATTAAGGTTATGTATGAAAAAATAAATATAATGGAATGGATTATAAAAACTATAGATTGGATTAAAAGTATAATTTCGCAAAATATTTCAGCCATCACCGGCTTGCTTGGTGTTTATATTGGTGCATGGCTTGCAAATCGTCAAAATCAAGTACAGAGGAGACTGGATTTTTGTGAAAGACAAATAAGAGAACTATATTCTCCTTTGGTGGGAATTAGAAAAGAAATAAGGATTCTTAGTGAGTTTAGAGTCAAAGGAGGAGAAGCATCTCAAGAATGGTGGCAAAAAGTTTGTGAATTCGGCAAACAGATTAAAGATCCAAATAGGGCTAGTCAGTATTACGATAAGGAAGGTGAAAAAATAACAACACAAATTGAATACGAAAATAAACAGTTAACCGAAAAAATAATACCTTCCTATCGAAAAATGATAGGGGTATTCAAGGATAATTACTGGTTAGCTGAAGAAGAAACAAAAAAGTATTTCCCAGCCCTAATTAAATTTGTCGAAACATGGGAGCGGTTTTTGTCCAAAACACATCCTGTCGATGTAATAAAAAACATAAATGTAAAAGAAGAAGAGCTAATGCCTTTTTACGAACACATAGAGGCAATACATAAATCATTAAGAGAAAAGTTAAAAAAAGGTTAGGATAAACTTCGAAAAATTGGAAGAAGAAAAAAAGAAAAAAAGGGACAGCGCCCTTTTTTATTGACAAATTAAGCATTTCATCATAAAATTCATCCATGCCAAGAAAAGCCAGAATTACCCTGCCTCATATTGCCCACCACATAACCCAACGCGGCAATTATCGACAGATAATATTTGAAGAAGAATCGGATTATAGGAAGTATTTGTTATGGTGCAAAGAATATTCAGAAAAATATAAACTTGAAATACTGGGATATTGCTTAATTAGCAACCATGTTCATATCATAGCAATTCCCGGAGATAAAGATGCTCTGTCGCGCGTATTTAATACGTTACACATGAGATACGCGCAATATATAAATCGGAAGAGAAGGACAAATGGTCATTTATGGCAGGGGAGATTTTTTTCATGTTTATTAGATGAAGCGCATTTATATCGAGCGATACGATATATCGAAAGAAACCCCGTACGCGCAAAGATAGTAAAGAAGCCGTGGGATTATGAATGGTCAAGCGCGAGGTATCATACAGGAGAAGAAAAACGCTCGATAGTTAAGGATGCAAAATTATTTGATATGGGAGAAGAAGATTGGAAAGAGTATTTGACAGAAGAAGATGTTGCCATGGAGCAAGAGATACGCTTAAAGACACAGAGAGGCTTAGTTGTAGGGGAAGAGAAATTTATTAAGAAAATTGAGGATAAGATACAGAGATCTTTAAAATGTTTAAATCCAGGACGGCCAAAGAAGATGGAATAAGGGCGCTGTCCCCCTTAATGTAAACAGCGCAGGTGTTAATAATACTAATTTATTCTCGGATTTAGATGGAATATGTAAGGATTTAATGCTGAAGTTATTTATAAAACAAAAAGATGTATTACAATGGGCAAAAGCCGATTTGGAGAAAAAGTCGACCAAGAAATCTAGAGACACCTCCCTTAATTCTTAATATCCTTTCCCAATTTTTCCCTTGCCAAAAAGATTTTAGGATAGTATTATCAATAAAGTATATAAGATTAAATAATAGACCCCTTGTTTAAACATACCAAAAATTTCAATGAAATTTTTGGTATAAACTGCGGGATCAATTCGCACTTATCACTTAGCTTCGCTATCGCTCTCTAAGCGATGTGTTCATTAATGAAAAAGACGTTAGTTTTAAAATTAAATAATCATAATACAGACAAAGAGATAGAGTTTGAGTTAAAATACTTAAAATCTCTTTCGGTCAAACAGAGATTTGAGATGATGTTTAAAAAGACAAGGGAAATACTTGACCTTTTAGGAAAAAATGCGCACCGAAGGCCTTTTGAGGTCATTAAAAGAACACAAGGTTGATTTTGTAATAATCGGCGCAACCGCTTTCCCTGTTCATGGATATGCCCGCGCAACATTAGATATTGATATTTTTATAAAGCCAGATGAGGTTAATGCTGAAAGAACTTGGCATGCCCTAAGGGCTTTCGGATATGATTTAAGCGACATAAAGAAAGAGGATTTGCTTAAAAAGAAATTACTTATACGCCAGTATGCAGTAGAAGCGGATTTTCATCCCTTTGTGAAAGGCATAAGTTTTGAAGAGGTATGGAAGAATAAGGTTAGAGCAAAATTCGGAAAGACCTTTGTCTATTTTGCCTCCCTGGGTAGCCTTATAAAAATGAAGAACGCGGCAGGCAGACCAAAAGATATAGAAGACCTTAAATACCTGAAGAAATTAAAGAAAATATAGTCAAGCAATTCCTGAACCATATCACTTAACTCTTAGCAGCCTTCCTCATTTTTTCTCTTGCAAATTCCAGAATTTTATGTAAAATGGAATCATGTATTCCAGATTAATAACCAGCCCCAAACACAAAAGCTTCTTTTTATTCGGGCACTGCGCATAGAATCCAGGGACACCTCCCTTAATTCTTAACAACCTTCCCCAATTTTTCCCTTGCCAAAAAGATTTTGAGATAGTATTATTTATAGGCTATATAAGATTTTCATTATCCCTCGCTTAAAGCGCTCTCAAAATTTCCTTGTGGAAATTTTGAGGCAAAGCTCGGGATTAATTCGGCCGCTGATTCGTCCGCCACAGAACTTTGGCGGACGGCGGGGTCATTAAAAGTAACATATCCCTCGCTTAGACACTTGAAGATTTCTTCGAAATCTTCTGCGTAAGCTCGGGATTAATTCGCACAGACAAAGATGTTAAACAAAGAAGATTGACTTATGTCACACTTCGTGTTCCATAAGTCAAGTGCTCATTAAGGTGCTTTTGCCTTGGAAAATTATACAGTTAACGACATACGAAATGTGATAGTGGTTGCCCATTCGGGCGCAGGAAAGACCTCTCTGATAGAGGCGCTTTTATTTAATGCAGGTCAAACTACGAGGCTTGGAAGCGTAGCAAGCGGAACAAGCATATGCGATTATAACCCCGATGAGATTGAGCGAAAAATAACTATAAACTCGAAACTTCTGGATCTGGCGTGGAATAATAAAAGGATAAATCTTATAGATACTCCCGGGTATGCAGACTTTATCGGCGACTTAATCGGCGCCCTAAGGGCGGTAGATAGCGGTATAGTTATAGTTGATGCCGTAGGAGGGGTAGAGGTAGGCACAGAAAGAGTATGGGAGTTTTTAGAGAAGCATAACCTTCCCAGGATTATATTTGTAAATAAATTAGATAAGGAGAATGCGAATTTTTTAACAACGCTTGATTCTATCCGGGATATTTTTGGTAAGAACTGTATCCCCGCTCAATATCCTATAGGGAAAGAGGCTAATTTTAAGGGCGCTTGCGAGTTGTTATCAGAGACAGGCTTTGAACAGCTTGATGATAATGAAAAAAAATCCGCCAGTAAATTCAAAGAACAGCTGATAGAAAAAATTGCAGAGAGCGATGATAAGTTATTAGAGAAATATCTTGAAGGAACAGAGCTTTCATTAGATGAATTAAAACAGGGGTTAAGATTAAGCGTAACCTCCGGGAAATTAGTGCCGGTCTTTTTGGGCTCTGCCATAAACAGCCCTTCCGTAAAGCCGGTTTTAGATGCCATAGTTAATTATTTACCTGCGCCTGCCGAAAGGGGAGAAATTAAAGGTATTCTCCCAAATTCAGACAAGGAGGAACTGAGGCCGCCTGCAAAAGAGGCTCCCTTTTCAGCGTTGGTGTTTAAGACAATCTCGGATCCATATGTCGGACAACTTACGCTATTTCGCATATTTTCAGGAGCGCTTTCTTCAGATTCTGGATTCTTTAATATAAATAAAAAATCAAAAGAACGGATAGGCCAGCTCTATGTCCTGCAGGGGAAAAATCAGACACCCATAAAAAGCGCAATAGCAGGAGACATAGTGGCGGTTGCAAAACTTAAGGATACGACAACAGGAGACACTCTTTGCGATGAGAAAAACCCCGTGCTGTTTGAGAATATAGCATTTCCTGAACCCATACTTTCAGAGAGCGTAAGACCCAGGTCAAGGGCTGACGAGGAGAAAATATCAAGCGCACTTCAGAGATTGGCAGGCGAAGACCCCACGTTTAAAATCGGAAGGGATGCCCAGACAAAGGAGATGATTATATCGGGCATGGGAGATTTGCACCTTGAAATTATGATTGCGAGGTTAAAGTCAAAATATAGCGTAGAAGTAGAGATAGGTGTGCCAAAGGTTCCGTATAAGGAAACTATTCAAAAAAAAGTGCAGGTTCAGGGTAAATATAAGAGGCAGTCCGGCGGCAGGGGCCAATACGGAGACTGCTGGCTGGAACTTGAGCCATTGCCGAGAGAAAAGGGTTTTGAATTTGTAGATAAGATAGTCGGCGGAGCAATACCCAGAAACTATATCCCTTCAGTTGAAAAAGGCGTCCGAGATGCTTTGCAGACAGGAATACTTGCAGGATGCCCTGTTGTTGATATAAGGGTAACAGTTTATGATGGTTCATTCCATCAGGTTGATTCCTCGGATATGGCTTTCCAGATAGCCGGCTCTATGGCGTTTAAGAAAGGGCAGGAAGAGGCCTCTCCTGTGCTTCTTGAGCCCATAATGAACGTTGAGGTAATAATACCGGAGGAATATATGGGCGGTATTACCGGCGATTTAAATTCAAGGCGTGGAAGGATTATGGGTATGGAGCAGCGTTCAAAGAGCCAAGTAATAAAAGCAAATGTACCGCTTTCGGAGATGCTTAAATATGCAACAGAACTGCGCTCAATCACAGGTGGGCGCGGGATGTATTCAATGAAATTTTCCCATTACGAAGAGATTCCTTCAAAAATTGCCCAGACTGTAATCAGCCAGTCCAGGAAGGCTGAAGGAAAGAAGGAATAAGGACTCCCTTAAGTATACCAAAAAGAACTTTACAGCCCCGCCTCAGTGTGTTATTATCTAAAAATATAGAAAAATTAAAAAGAAATTCTATATATCCCTCGCTTAAAGCGCTCTTAAAATTTCCTTGTGGAAATTTTAAGGCAAAGCGAGGGATCAATTCCGACATACAACTTATGTTCACTTCGTTCCATAAGTTGTGTCGTCATTGAGGAGATAACACGTATGTCAGGACATTCTAAATGGGCAGGGATAAAGCATAAGAAGGCGCTTATAGATGCCAAAAGGGGCCAGGTTTTTACAAAACTTATCAAGGAAATTACGGCCTGCGCAAGGGCGGGAGGCGGTAATACCGAGTCAAATGCAAGTTTACGAACAGCTATCGCCAAAGCAAAAGAAGCGAATATGCCCTCTGATAATATTGAACGCGCAATAAAGCGCGGAACAGGAGAACTTCCGGGCGTAACCTATGAGCAGATAACCTACGAGGGATATGGGCCCGGAGGGGTAGCGATACTCGTAGATACGCTTACCGATAACAAAAACCGCACCACCTCCGAGCTAAGAAATATATTTTCAAAAAAGGGCGGCAACCTTGCAGGCGCAGGTTCAGTTGCATGGAAATTCCAGAAAAAGGGTTATATTATCATTGAGAAATCCGCAATAGACGAAGATACCCTTATGACTATTGTCCTTGATGCAGGCGCAGAGGATATGAAGGCAGAGGGGGATACCTACGAGGTGATAACCCAACCCTCCAATCTTGACGCCGTGAAAAAAACGCTTTCCGATAAGAAAATTCCCGCCAAATCAGCGGAAATCACTATGATTCCCTCAAGCACAATAAAACTTACCGTCGCCGACGCAAAACAGATACTTTCCCTTGTTGACCAACTTGAGGAACATGATGATGTTCAGAACGTTTATGCGGATTTTGATATACCGGATGAGGTCTTAAAAGAAGCAGAAGAAGCCAAATAATCCATCCGTCCTGTAAATAGATATGAGGATAATCGGGATTGACCCCGGCCTTGGCATAACAGGTTATGGCGTAATTGAACTGAAAGACTCCTCGTTAAAACTTATAGAGGCCGGAATTGTAAAGACGCCGCATAACTTACCTATCCATATAAGGCTTAAAAAAATCTACGAAGAACTCGATGAGTTACTTGAGGAATTCAAGCCCGACATTTTAGCCCTTGAAGATTTATATTCCCATTATATGCATCCGAGGACATCTATCCTTATGGCTCATGCCAGGGGGGTTGTGTGCCTTGCCGCTTGCAGGCGCAGTGTGAAACTTATAGGTTTTCCGGCAAAGCGCATAAAAAAGGCGATAACCGGAAACGGCAATGCCTCAAAAGAACAGATTGAAAGAATGGTAACCAGCATCCTTAATTTAAAAAAACCCATAACGCAGTCGGACGTGGCAGATGCTCTGGCGCTGGCAATAGGATGTTCGTATATCAATAATTTTTTCAAGGACAGGCGAAACTGAAATGATAAGCCGTATCTCCGGTAAGATAAAACAGAAATCCTGCGACAGCATTCTCCTTGATACCGGAGGTATATGCTATGAAGTATTTATTCCGCCGGCAATAATGAAAATAATAGATACTAAAAACAATGAAACTGATAACTTAGAACTTATAACCTATCACTATTCTCAGATAGACCCCTCCAAAAGCATACCTGTCCTGATAGGTTTTCTAAACGAAATTGAAAAGGAGTTTTTCGAGAAGTTTATAACTGTTTCAGGCATAGGTCCAAAGGCGGCTCTAAAGGCGCTTTCCAAACCCATCTCAGAGATAGCAAAGGCGATAGACGAGGCAAACTATAACTTGCTAAAGAGCCTTCCGGGTATAGGCACTCAAAGGGCAAAAGAGATAGTGGCAAAACTTCAGGGGAAGGTAGGGAAGTTTGCCCTTATACAGGATTCCTGCACTGAAGCTGCCAAGACTACAGGCGAGGATGCAAAGGCCGAGGCATTACAGATACTCCTTAAACTTCAGTATAATTCCAAAGAGGCAAACGATATGATAAATAAGGTGTTAAAAATAAAACCAAATCTTGAGACAGCAGAAGAGATTTTAAACGAGGTATATAGGCAGAAATCCACTTAGGTATGAAATTGCATGACAAGAAAAGCCATTCTAAAAGAAGAAGATAAAGTGCCTTTAAGGGAGCGCAGTATTTCTGCTTCTGAACAGGAAGAGGATATAATACTTAATATCTCTCTCAGGCCCAAAAAACTGAATGAATTTGTGGGCCAAAGGGATATACGCGAGAATATCGCCATTGCAATAAAGGCAGCAAAGGCAAGGAAGGAGCCACTTGAGCATATCCTGTTTTCAGGGCCTCCCGGGCTTGGTAAAACTACCCTGGCGCATATAATCGCAAACGAGATGCAAAGCAAGGTTGTGGCAACAAGCGGGCCTGCTATTGAGCGCGCAGGCGACCTTATAGGAATACTGACAAATTTAGGCATAGGCGATGTGCTTTTTATTGATGAGATTCACAGGCTCTCCAAGGTAGTAGAGGAGTTTTTATATCCTGCTATGGAAAACTTTCAGATAGATTTTGTCATAGATAAGGGTCCATATGCCAAGACCATAAAATTTAATCTTAAGAAATTTACCCTTATCGGCGCAACCACCCGCTCAGGGCTTTTAAGCGCGCCTCTTCGTGGAAGGTTCGGGATGTTCTATCATCTGGATTTTTATACAGACGATGACCTTGTGAGTATTATAAAGCGTTCAAGCAGGCTCCTTAAGGTGCCGGTAGATGAGGACTCAAGCGTGGAGATAG
Organism: uncultured Planctomycetia bacterium; assembly: GCA_964506845.1. GTDB lineage: Bacteria > Omnitrophota > Gorgyraeia > VGKN01 > VGKN01 > CAZDNS01. The sequence continues at coordinate 10,913 of CAZDNS010000017.1, forward strand.
CAAAGCGGGCAAGGGGAACGCCGAGAGTTGCAAACCGGCTTTTAAACAGGGTGAGAGACTATTCCCAGGTAAAATCAGATGGCAGGGTAAATACAGACATTACTAAAAAGGCGCTGGATATGCAGGGGATAGATGAAAAGGGACTTGATAACGTAGATAGAAAAGTGCTTAAGGCAATAATTGAGTTTTATGACGGAGGTCCTGTGGGAATTGACTCCCTTGCTGCAACCTTAAATGAGGAAGTAGATACAATAGCGGATGTGGTAGAGCCGTTTTTATTAAAGATTGGTTTTTTGAAGAGAACATCGCGCGGGCGGGAGGCGACAAAATTAGCCTTTGAGCATTTCAATATTGAGTATAAAAGAGAGGTGCAGAAGGAACTATTCGATAAAAAATGAAATTGCTCCTACATACTTGTTGCGCCCCTTGTTTAATATACCCTCTTAGCATACTAAAGCAGGAGGGTATCGAAACTCGGGGCTTTTTTTATAACCCAAATATCCATCCCTACAGCGAATATACCAGAAGGTATAATGCGGTTATGGATTATGCAAAAGGGATAGGTTTAGAAATTATCTCCTATAAGGGTGGATATCCGATAGAGGATTATTTTAGAGAGATAACGTTTAAAGAAAATAAGCCCGAAAGGTGTAATATCTGCTGGATGCTTCGGCTAAGAGAGACCGCTAAAATAGCAAAGGAAAATAATTTTGATTATTTCTCAACCACCCTTTTAGTGAGTCCTTATCAGGACCAGGAGGTTTTAAGAGATATAGGTGTTAAGGTCTCGCAGGAGATGGGTGTAGAATTTTATTATAGGGATTTCAGGGAGGGTTTTAGAGAGGCGCACAACGAGGCAAAAGCCAAGGGAATATATACGCAGAAATACTGCGGGTGTATATACAGCGAGAGGGAGCGATATGCAAAATGCTGTTAGTTTTATGGGTAAGACTTTTATCTTAATAGGTATTGTATTAGTGGTTATTGGCTCAATACTGATTTTCGTTGATAAAATTCCCTATCTTGGAAAACTGCCCGGAGATATCTACATAAAAAAGAAAAATTTCACATTTTATTTTCCCATCACAACCTCAATCTTAGTCAGCGTTATTCTCTCCATCTTACTTTTTATTTTTTCTAAAAGGCATTGAAAAAGTCTCTTTATCCATTAATTTTAATCCTGTTTTTCTTTGTAACCCCTGCCTTTGGCGATAGCCGGAGTGTCAGGGTTTTGATATTGAGCGAGGTGAAGGAATTAAAACTTGCGGTTCACTCCTCCTATGAGATTTTGGATTTAAATAAAAACCAGAAACTTCTTTTTGGAAAATGGCTCAGTCAGAGGAATTTGAAAGCCGATTTGCGCATACATTTGGGCGAGCACACATTCGATACAGATAGAATAATTGTCAAATCTTCTAAAGACGGGAAGATATTTGTTAACGGAAAATATTTCAGGGGAGAACTTGCCATACTAAAGAAAGAGAAGGGATTTTTGGTCATAAATGTTCTGGATATCGAAGATTATCTAAAGGGAGTTTTGTATCACGAGGTATCTCCCAAATGGCCCCTTGAAGCGCTAAAGGCGCAGGCAATAGTAGCAAGGACATTTGCGCTATATCAGAGTTCTGTAAGCAAGACCAAGGAGTATGATTTAACAAGCGATACTTTTTCGCAAATGTATGGAGGGGCAGTTTCTGAAAAATCAAGGACAAATCTCGCCGTGGAATTAACAAAAGGGAAAGTCCTTACCTATAATTCCAAATTATTCCCCTCATATTATCATGCCACCTGCGGAGGTTTTACAGAGGATGCATCTATCCTGTGGAATATAAATATCCCGCCCTTAAAGGTGGTGAAGTGCAATTTCTGTAATCGCTCTCCCCATTTTGTATGGGACGCCTCGATGAGCCTGAAAGAGATAGAGGAGAAACTTAGCGCTATGGGTATTAATACAGGCGATATAACGGATATAAAGATTTTATCTTTTACGCCCTCAGGCAGGATAAATGCACTTCTTATAAAATCAAACAAAGGCGAGTCAGAACTTAGCGCCAAGCAGTTCAGGCAGGCGCTCGGCGGCACCCTTATAAGAAGCACGAACTTCTCCATAAGGATTGATAAAGGGCAGGTGATATTTAAGGGCATAGGCTGGGGCCATGGAGTTGGGATGTGTCAGTGGGGAGCAAACTTTATGGCAGAATCAGGTACTAAAGCAGGAGAGATATTAAGGTTTTATTATCCGCAATCAGAGATAAAAAACATCGAGGATATGGAAAATAGGAATTAGGAATTAAGTAGTAAATAGCAACCCCTTTTTTATAATTTAATTTTTGAAGTATGGGAAATTATACATTATCTGATTTTTATTATAGCTTGCCAAAAGAACTAATTGCCCAGTATCCGATTAAGGAACGGGGCACATCAAGGCTTCTTGTCGTAAACAGAAAAAAAGAAGAGATATTGATTAAAAGATTTATTGATTTGATAGATTTCTTAGATGCAGGAGATATTATTGTCTTAAATAATACAAAGGTTTTAAAAGCAAGGCTTATTGGAAAAGCAGAATCAGGTGTTAAAGTAGATACGCTTTTAATAAATAAAGTCTCAGAAAAAAGGTATGAAGTTTTAATTAAGCCTTTAAGAAAGTTGAGAGATAAAGAAGCACTCTCTTTTAATAATAACTCCATAACTGCAGAATTTGAAAAAGGTAAAAATGGGAAAAACTATTTAGAATTTAACTCAAACGGATTCAATCTAAACGAAATAGCTACTATGCCCCTTCCGCCTTATATTAAAAGATTACCGGAAGAACTGGATTTTGAAAGATACCAGACAGTCTATGCAAAAAATGAGGGCGCAATCGCAAGCCCTACCGCAGGACTGCACTTTACAAAAGAGGTTTTGGATAGTCTAACCCAGAGAGGAATAAGGGTTTGTTATATTACCTCAAACATAGGATATAGCACGTTTAAAAAAGTTAGAAGCGAGGATATAAGAGAGCATAAGTTGGACCCGGAATATTTTACCTTATCAAAGGAGACTGCTGATATTTTAAACGAAACAAGGCAGAATAAAAAAAGAATTTTATCAGTCGGCACAAGCTCGACAAGGGTTTTAGAAACCTGTTTTGAAGAAGGAAAGGTTGCGGCAAAAGAAGGTTATTCAGATTTATTCATTTATCCGCCTTTTAAATTTAATATGGTAGATATGCTCCTTACCAATTTCCATATGCCAAAGACCACCCTGCTTATGCTTGCATGTGCATTCTGCACAAAGGAACTGCTTTTTAAGGCATACGATATTGCGATAAAAGAGAGATTCAGGTTTTTGAGTTACGGAGATGCGATGCTGGTTTTATAAAACCAATCCGCCATGCCTTGTGGCGGAGGGGTTTTAAGAGAATGTCCCACCTCGTAGGTGGGACAGGTTGGATATAAAAATGGGAAGTGTCCCGGATTTTTATGCTGAATAGAATTTTAGAGAAGTTCACAAAGCTGATTGTGGTGTGGGTGCTGGTTACGGTGGCAGCGGGGTTTGTATGGCCGGAGCTTATCAGCCGGCTTAAAACCTACAGTGACTGGCTGTTTGCGCTTACTATGTTTGGAATAGGCGCAGTGCTTCAGGCAGAGGATTTTATACCGATATTTAAAAAACCGCAGAAGGTGGTTTTGGGGACGCTTGCGCAGTTTGTAATAATGCCGGCTCTGGGGTTTATGATTGCACTTATTCTGAAATTACCGCCAGCGCTTGCTTTAGGGCTTATACTTGCAGGAGCAGTGCCTGATGCTATGGCTGCAGGCGTTATGACCTACTTGGCTAGTGCAGATGTGGCGCTATCGGTTTCTCTTACGACACTTACCACGCTTATCTCGCCTGTTGCTACGCCAGCGCTTACCTATCTTTTCGGCAGGGTATTTATACCCGTTAATTTCTGGCCAATTTTCTTAAGTATTCTTAAGATGGTGATTGCTCCGCTTTGCGCAGGGCTCTTGGTTAGGCATTACTTTAGTAAATACATAGAGAAAATAAAACCGGTTTTTCCGGCTATGTCCACGCTCTTTATTGCCTTTATCTGTGGTTTGGTTACAGCGTTAAACAGGGATTATATTGCGAAGATGAGCGCGATGATTTTCCTGGCAGTAGTTCTGCATAACCTTTTTGGCCTTGTCTTAGGATATGGCGCAGGAAAACTCTTTGGCTTTGAAAAGAAGCAGTGCCGAACGCTTTCGATAGGCGTGGGTATGCAGAACGCAGGCTTGGGCGCAGTGCTTGCGCTAAAGCATTTTTCTGCTGAGTCGGCAATTCCCAATGCGCTGTTTGCGGTATGGTGTATTGTTACTGCTGCGATACTGGCACTGTTCTGGAGACAAAAAGAATAGTGATTAGGAATTGGTGATTGGGAATTAGGTAAAAAATCAAAGGGGCACAATACTAAATTCAACGATAATATATTTTTAATTAAGTGTTGAAATACAATATTTATCCCACCTACGAGGTGGGACAGGTTGCATATAAAAATGGGAAGTGTCCCTAATTTAAAAGATAGCAAGGTTATTGAGTTAATTGAGTTACTTGAGTTTATAGAGTTGGTGATTAATGGTGAATAAATAGTGTCTGCCCCCAATTTATCCATATTATGAAAAAAAGTATTGTTCAATTGATTTTTCTGGTATCGTTAATTATTACAGCAGTACTTTGCCACATAGTTACAATTTTTATTTTTAGTACTAGCCTTATAGCTATATTAATTTTTCTATACATATCTAAAAAATTTTTTGAAAAGGTTATATATACATGCGCCTTAACAATAATTTTATTGATGTGGTTTATTTTTAGGCCAGATTTTATACATTCCACAGCTAGTTTTAATATACCTATGCTGCCATCTGTATATATTTCAGATACAGCGCAAAAGAGAGCCCCATTTTTTTATGTTTTGTTGAAATATATTAAATATGACCCAATCTCTAGACCACAAACACCCCTTATTCTTGTTTATCCGATGTCATTTCAATTGGGATATGATTATTCAGAGGATATATATCTTGGGGGTTTTGTCGTTATGATAAAAAATTTGGGACATAAGACAGTAAAAATCAATAACATTGAATGGAAAATAGAGTCTAACAGAAGAGAAATTGGTTTTTCATCTCCTAAAAATGCGATTCTGGGTATGTTAGAGGAGTTGGATAAAAAGAATTTATCTAATGGAAAGAAAAAAATTGAAAAGAGTAAACTTGAAATGAATTTAAAAGAGATAGAAGGAAAAGATAAGGTGCTTTACCCAAACGATGAAGTGATTTTTACATATGCCCCACAATTGGAAGCAGGCAGGGAAATTGAGGGTTCTATTACTTTATCAATTATTGTAACATATGAATTTAGTAATAATGGTTATGCAATCAGTATGTATAAAGGGGAAGTTAAATATAACTCAAAATCTAATTTTACCAGAAAAGTATATTATTTTAACGAAAAAGAAGAAATCATAAAATTTAAGAAAAGAGGGCATTTCCATTTTTGTTCTACATTTCCACCGCATAAGTTTAACGATGAATAAGGTTTTAGAGAAGTTTACAAGGCTTATAGTGGTGTGGGTGCTGGTTACGGTGGCAGCGGGGTTTGTATGGCCAGGGTTTATCAGCCGCCTTAAAACCTATACTGACTGGCTGTTTGCGCTTACTATGTTTGGAATAGGCGCAGTGCTTCAGGCAGAG
>CAZDNS010000017.1:16729-28909 GCA_964506845.1 uncultured Planctomycetia bacterium
GCGTGGGTATGCAGAACGCAGGCTTGGGCGCAGTGCTTGCGCTAAAGCATTTTTCCGCTGAGTCGGCAATTCCCAATGCACTCTTTGCGGTATGGTGCATTGTTACCGCTGCGATACTGGCATTGTTCTGGAGACAGAGAAAGGATAGTAGTTAGGAATTTAGCGATTGGAAATTAGCTAAAAAATTAAAAGGATACAACACCTAATTCAATGGAGGCAGGGGGAAGGAAATGTCTATAGATAATGTCCGCTCAAAGGGTAAAATTGTTATCTACCAGACCAAAGATAAACAGATTAAACTCGATGTAAAGCTTGAACAAGAGACAGTCTGGCTTACGCAGGCACAGATAGCAAAACTTTTTCAGACAGATAGAAGCGTTATAACAAAGCACCTAAACAATATTTTTAGGTCAAATGAATTAGAAGAAAAAAGCAATGTGCAAAAAATGCACATTGCTTTCTCCGATAAGCCAATTAAGCTGTATAACTTGGATGTTATAATTTCTGTTGGTTACCGCGTTAATTCTAAAAACGCTACACAGTTTCGAATTTGGGCAACAAGGGTTTTAAAAGAACACATCCTTCGCGGTTATACCCTCAACCAGAAACGACTTTTAGAACAAACAGAGAAATTTAAAGAACTACAGAAAGCTATTGAATTTATTGAGTCAAAGGCTAAAACCGAATTATTGCAATACCAAGCGAAAGAGTTATTGGGTATTATCAATGAATACACTAAAGCCCTGACTATTTTTGAGCAGTATGATAAAAAGAAATTGGTGCTTCAGAAAACCAAAAGACCCACTTTTGTATTAACTTATAAACACTCTCAAGATATCATAAAACAAGTTAAAAATGAACTTATGAAAAAGAAAGAAGCGGGTGATTTATTTGCTCAGGAGACAGGCAATAGACTCGATAGTATTGTGGGCAGTTTATATCAGACATTTAGTGGCCAAGAACTTTACCAAAGCATAGAGGAAAAAGCAGCGCACCTGCTTTACTTCTCGGTTAAAGACCATCCCTTTATTGATGGAAATAAGCGGATTGCTTCTGTACTCTTTATCTATTTTTTGGCAAGGAACCGCTATTTACTCAAAGAGAATGGAGAGAAAAAGATAAATGATAATGCTTTAGTAGCGCTTACCCTGCTTATAGCAACAAGCGACCCAAAAGAAAAAGATATAATGATAAAAATTATTACGAACTTATTGAAATAGAACTGACAAGTCAACTAAACAGAATTATTTTATATGTTTAAGGTTGTAAGTAAAGATAAATCCGTAAAGGCGAGAACAGGGAAAATCCAAACTGCCCACGGAGAGGTGCCCACGCCGTGTTTTATGCCCTGCGCGACATATGGAGTGGTGAGGACGCTTTCAAATGAAGAATTAAGGGAGATAGGCATAGAGATTATTCTCTCAAATACCTATCATTTATATCTTAGGCCCGGCTTAGAGATAATAAAAACATTTGGCTCCTTACATAATTTTATGAATTGGCAGGGCCCTATTCTTACTGACAGCGGTGGGTTTCAGGTATTCAGCATGGCAAGCCTTAGAAAAATTACAGAAGAGGGCGTTGAGTTTCAGTCGCATATAGACGGCTCCAGGCATTTTTTCAGCCCGGAGGATGTGGTTGAAATCCAGAGAACACTCGGAAGCGATATTATGATGCCCCTTGATGAGTGCGTGGAATACCCTTCTGAAAAAGACAGGGCAAAGACCTCGCTTGAGCTGACCCTGAGGTGGGCGGAACGATCGAAAATGGCAAATGGCAAAGAGCAAATGGCAAATGGCGAAAAACTACTTTTTGGTATTGTGCAGGGGAGCACGTATCTGGATTTAAGGAAAGAGGCAGTTAATAGATTGTTAGAAATAGATTTTCCGGGATATGCTATAGGTGGGCTTAGCGTGGGCGAGCCAGAGGAGTTAATGCTTGAGATTCTGGGCTTTACCCTGGATTTACTGCCGGAAAATAAACCCAGATATGTTATGGGCGTAGGAAGCCCTCTTGATATTTTAAACGCGATATCCTTAGGCGCGGATATGTTTGACTGCGTGATGCCCACAAGGAACGGGAGAAATGGCTGCGCTTTTACATCCGAAGGGAAACTTACTATAAGGAATGCCCAGTATGCTGAAGATAAAAGACAGGTAGACCCAGGATGTGAATGTTTTACATGTAAAAATTACACAAGGGGTTATATTCGCCACCTTTTTAGCTTAGATGAAATGCTGGGCCTACGGCTTTTATCCTTGCATAATTTGAATTTTTATAATAATATAATCCGAAATGCCAGAGCAGCAATAGAAAAAGGCGGGTTTTTAGAGTTTAAGAAGGAGTTTGAGAAAAAATACGAAGAAAATCCAAAATGCAAAAATCAAATATCAAAATGATATAGTAAAATCCAAAATGTTTTTAATATTTTAAACTTTGGATTGCAATTTTGATTTTTGGACTTTGATTTTTGGATTTATTAACACGGAGGTATAAATGTTCGCCTATGCCCAAGCACAAAGTGCCCAGCAAGTATCGCAAGCAGTAAGTCCAATTCTCCAGATATTTCCTATCTTACTTATTTTTCTCATATTTTATTTTTTGCTCATCCGTCCCCAGCAGAAAAAGCAGAAAGCCCATGAGCAGATGCTGGCTTCTGTTAAGAAAAATGACGAGGTGATAACTGCAGGCGGGATTCACGGAACGGTAGTAAATGTAAAGGATACAACAGTTATCCTAAAGGTAGACGATAATACAAAGATAGAATTCCAGAAATCTGCAATAGCCCAGATAAAGAAACAGAGAAAGAGTGACGAAGAGGAAAGTAGACCCCGTACCACGACTTAACCAATATAGTTTTATGATGATAGTCTTAAAGGTTTTTTACTATTCGTCTATCTCGAAGTGTGTAGGGCTGTTTTTCGGTGGTACGGGGTTCAATGGTTCGACTTCGCTCACCATCCTGAGCGTAGTCGAAGGATTCGTAGACGTCCCGAAGCTTCGGGACTACAACTTACGTCGCTCTGGCGAGTTACGTAAGTTGTCTACTCATTGAAAAAGGAGAGAACAAATATGAAGTCTCTTAAGGTTCGAATAGGTTTTCTGGTATTTGTAATTATATTATGCCTAATAGGCGCATACCCGCCGCAGAAGAAGATAAGCCTCGGGCTTGACCTTCAGGGCGGGATGCATCTGGTTTTGCATATTGATACCTCCGCCTTACCTGATGAGGCAAAAAAGGATGCGGCAGACAGGGCGCTTGAGATAATAAGAAACCGAATTGACCAGTTTGGCGTAAAAGAGCCGCAGATACAGAAACAGGGCATAGATAAGATTATAGTTCAACTTCCGGGCGTAACCGACAGAGAGCGCGCTAAAGACATAGTAGGGAAGGTAGCGCATTTAGAGTTTAAACTTGTCTCAGATGATGCAAAATTGCTTGAGGAGGCCATTGCAGGAAATGTTCCCGAAGGGTATGAGTTAAACAAGGTGGCACAAGAGCCGTTATTGCTTGAAAAGGAAACCTCTGTAACAGGCGACATGCTTGTGGATGCGCAGGTGGGGCTTGACCCCTCAAGGTTTAACGAGCCAATTGTTCAACTGCAGTTTAACGATAAAGGCGGAAGGCGATTTGCCAAGGTAACAGGCGAGAATGTAGGAAGAAGGCTTGCCATTGTGCTGGATGGAAAGGTTCATTCTGCTCCTGTGATAAACGAGAGGATTCCAAACGGAAGGGCTATGATATCAGGAAGATTTACCAATGACCAGGCAAAGGACCTGGCAATAGTGCTTCGGGCAGGCGCCTTGCCTTGCCCTGTCCGGCTTGAAGAGGAGCGCACAATAGGGCCCCTTCTTGGCCAGGATTCAATAAGGGATGGCCTGAAGGCAACCGCAATCGGCGCAATTGTAGTTGTAATATTTATGGCCATATATTATCTTCTGGCAGGCTGGGTTGCAAATCTGGCGCTTATTTTAAACTTTATTATACTGATGGGCACAATGGGCCTGCTAAATATGTTTACCTTCGGCACATTTAAGGCAACGCTTACCCTGCCGGGTATTGCAGGTATCGTTCTCTCCTTAGGTATGGCAGTGGATGCAAATGTGCTTATTTACGAGAGGATAAGAGAGGAACTCTCCTCAGGAAAGACCATAAGGCTTGCTATTGATAGTGGCTACAAAAAGGCATTTCTGGCAATACTTGATTCAAATGTTACCACCATAATTGCAGCGACAATCCTTTTTTATTTCGGAACAGGACCTATAAGGGGTTTTGCGATTACCCTTATAATCGGCCTTCTTGCAAGTATGTACACGGCAATAGTGGTAACGCGCATAATATTTGACATATTCTGCCAGAACAAAAATTTTACCACGCTTAAGATGCTTAAACTTATCAAAACCACCCAGATTGATTTTATAAAGCGAAGGCGTATTGCTTATGTGTTTTCCCTTGTCATTATTCTGAGCGGTCTCAGCCTGTTCTATTTTAAAAGTAATCTGGCCAAATATGGTATAGATTTTACAGGCGGGACTGTCCAGCAATACGAGTTTAAAAATTCAATAGATACTGATAGGGTCAGAGGTGCCCTGAAGGAGATAGGTTTAGCAGAGGCGTCTATACAGCAGTTCAAGGAGACAAGGGAAATAATAATACGGACATCCAAGGATGAATCAAAGCAAATAGCGGATAAGTTTAAGGAAAGATTTCCCGACAATCCGTTTGAGTTATTGAGGGTAGAAACAGTGGGCCCCGTTGCAGGCAAGGAATTGAAAGAAAGGGCGCTCTGGGCGCTTTTATGGGCGCTCGCTGCAATAACGATATATGTAGGGATAAGGTTCAGAAAGTTCAGCTTCGGCGTTGCCGGCGTTGTGGCATTGTTTCACGATGTATTTCTAACTGTAGGCGCATTTGCCATAACAGGCAGACAAATAGACCTCCTGATTGTTACAGCGTTACTCACCATAGCAGGTTATTCGATTAATGACACCATAGTGATATATGACAGGATAAGGGAGAACCTGCGCACAATCCGAAAAATGTCTTTTAAGGATTTGATAAACCTGAGCGTAAACCAGACACTTTCAAGAACGCTTCTTACCTCTTTAACAGTCCTTATGACGGTAGTTTCGCTTTATATATTCGGAGGCGAGGTCTTAAATAATTTTGCGTTTGCGCTTTTAGTCGGATTTATCTCCGGCGTGTATTCAACAGTGTTTATTGCAAGCCCGCTTCTTATAGCGTGGGAGAGGAAAATCAAATGAAGCCAAGACTTACGGAATGGAGTGAACGTAAGTCTTATGGCTGAATTTGACCCTTGACATTTTGTCTTAAAAAAGTTGCATCCATAACAAAATGTCAAGGGTTTAATTCGCACAAGCAAGAAGTTAAACAAAGAAGATTGACTTATATCGTTCCGAATTCTTGAACTCCATAAGTCAAGTGCTCATTAAAGGAGGTTTTTACATAATGGAATCGCTTATCTTGTTGCTTGCACCGCTAGGTTCGATATTTGCCTTAGTATTTGCAGGTTATTTAGCCTTTACGATTTTAAAGGCAGATGAAGGCACAGATAAAATGAAGGAGATTGCCCAGGCAGTGAAAATCGGCGCAAGGGCATATTTAAAACGCCAGTATATGGGCGTTTCCTTATTCTTTATAGTGGTATTTTTCATTCTGCTATATCTGGTATTAAAAAAATATCTCGTAATATTTGTTCCCTTTGCATTTTTGACCGGCGGTTTCTTTTCAGGGTTGTCCGGTTTTATAGGAATGAGTATTGCAACCCAGGCCTCAAACCGCACAACAGCTGCTGCCATAAAAAGTTTAAATTCAGGCCTTCGCATTGCATTCTCAAGCGGAGCAGTAATGGGTTTAACAGTGGTGGGTTTAGGGCTTTTGGATTTAAGCATATGGTATTATTTTCTTAACTGGTATTATTCCACGCATCCGATTCCCATAGGAACTGACAAGATAACCGCAATCACCTCAACTATGCTTTGTTTTGGGATGGGCGCAAGCTCTCAGGCGCTCTTTGCCCGCGTAGGCGGAGGTATCTTTACAAAGGCAGCAGATGTGGGTGCAGATTTGGTAGGAAAGGTGGAGGCAGGCATTCCGGAGGATGACCCGCGAAACCCTGCGGTTATTGCAGATAATGTAGGCGATAATGTGGGCGATGTTGCAGGTATGGGCGCTGACCTTTACGAGTCATATGTGGGCTCAATTGTGGCTACATCTGCTCTGGGAGTTGCGGCCGGCCTTGGTATATCAGGCGTAACCGTTCCTATGGTTATGGCGGCAGTAGGTGTTTTAGCCTCAGTCATCGGCACATTTTTTGTAAAGAGCAGAGAAGAGGCAAATCAAAAGGTTTTACTCGCGGCTTTAAGAAAGGGTGTTTTTGCCAGTTCGATAATCGTGGCTATAGCGTCCTATTTTCTGGTTAGGTTTACGTTAGGAAGCAGCCATATGGGGGTTTACTGGTCGGTTCTCTCAGGTTTAATCGCAGGCGTATTGATAGGCCTGTCAACCGAGTATTACACCTCAAGCAGTTTTAAGCCTGCGCGGTTTATCGCAGAGCAGTCTTTAACAGGCCCTGCCACTGTCATTATTGGTGGCATTGCAGTAGGTATGATGTCAACCGCACTGCCCGTTATCTTTGTAGGTATTGCAATATTACTTAGTTTCTTTTTATCAGGCGGCGCAACTAATTTTAATTCCGGAGTTTATGGCATAGGTATTTCTGCAGTTGGGATGCTTTCTACATTGGGCATAACCTTAGCCACTGATGCATATGGGCCGGTTGCGGATAATGCAGGTGGAAACGCAGAAATGTCGCATCTTCCACCCGAGGTAAGAAAAAGGACAGATGCCTTAGATGCGCTTGGAAATACCACTGCCGCAACCGGAAAGGGCTTTGCCATTGGTTCTGCGGCTTTAACTGCGCTTGCGTTAATTGCTGCGTATCGGGATCAGGTGGCATTATTCGGCAAAGAAATGCATCTAAGCCTTATGAATCCGAATGTGCTGGTAGGATTATTCATAGGCGGAATGCTTCCTTTTTTATTCTGCTCAATGACAATGCGCGCAGTGGGAAGGGCAGCGGGTGAAATAGTTATTGAGGTGCGCAGGCAGTTTAAGGAAATAGCAGGGCTAATGGAGGGAAGGGCAAAACCCGATTATGCGCGCTGCGTTACCATAGCGACTGTTGCAGCGCAAAAGGAAATGGTTATCCCCTCGCTTATGGCTATAATTGCACCGATTCTGGTTGGGATTCTTATAGGAATTGAAGCAGAGGCAGGGCTTCTTACAGGCGCTACTGTCAGCGGTTTTGTGTTAGCGGTAATGATGGCTAATTCCGGCGGCGCATGGGATAATGCAAAGAAATATATCGAAGAGGGTAATTTTGGGGGAAAGGGCTCGCAAGCCCACAAGGCGGCTGTTGTGGGCGATACAGTGGGCGACCCCTTTAAGGATACATCAGGCCCCTCTTTGAATATACTTATCAAACTTATGTCGATGGTGTCTATTGTGTTTGCATCGTTTATTATTAGGAATAGTCTGTTTAAATAAAGTGAAATCATCCGCCAAAGAACTTTGGCTGATGATGATATAACTTATCCCTCGCTTATACACCATGAAAATCTCTTCGATATTTTAAGGGTAAGATCGGGATTTAATTCACAGACGGCCTTTGGCCTACAATTTACATCGCTTGCGCTATGTAAATTGTCTGTTCATTAAAGAGATGATGCGATAACAGATCCCTCGCATAAGCATGCCGAAAATCTCTTCGATATTTTCTGCATATGCTTCGGGATTAATTCGCCCAAACAACTTACGTTCACGCACTACGTTTGTTCCGTAAGTTGTGGGCTCATTAAGGAGATAGGTTATGTACGTAGTAATAGTCGGTTGCGGAAGGGTAGGCTCAGAGCTTGCAAAACTGCTTTCACAGGAAGGCCATAATGTGGTTGTGGTAGACAGGGAGCAAAATTCCTTTAAGAGACTTGGCCAGACCTTTAACGGCATAACGCTTGCTGGAAACGGTTTTGATGTAGAGCTTTTAAAGGAGGCAGGGATTGAAAAGGCAGATGCCTTCTGCGCTGTTACAAACGGCGATAACACAAACATTATGGCAGCGCAGGTGGCAAAGAAGATATTCAAGGTGCCAAAGGTAATCGCAAGGATATATGACCCCCAAAGGGCGCATATATACCACAAGCTTGGCCTGGATGTGATAAGCGGAACCTTATTGCTGGCTGCGATGATAAGGGATAAGATTATAGAAAGCCATTTTACAAGTTACCTGATAGAAAGCGGGGAGCTCGGCGTTATTGAGATAAAGATAACGGAAAAATTTACCGGAAAAAAAGTATCCGAGCTTAATATACCCGGCGATTTTTTAATAGCTACCGTGCTGAAAAAGAAGGGTGTTATTATCCCGGGGCCAGATACCATACTGGATAAAAATGATATCCTTATGGGTGTGGTAAAGACGATAAGCCTTAAAAAGGTAAGGGAGTTTTTTGGACTATAGATGAAACCCATCCGCCACAGAATTCTGGCGGATACCGGCTAAATTTGCCCCTTGCTTAAACAAGCTAAAATTCTCTGCGATAATTTTAGCTCAAGCTTCGGGATTAATTCGTCCCGATACTTCGGGACTCATTAAGGAGGTTTTATGCACATTATAATCGTTGGCGGAGGAAATGTAGGTTATTATCTTGCCAAGAGATTAGCCCAGGGTAAACACGTTGTAAGCGTAATAGAGAAGAATAAGGAACTCTGTGAGAAAATCGCAAAGGAGTTAAATGTCCTTGCAATTAATGGAGATGGATGCGATCCGAATCTTTTGGAAGACGCAGGTATAAACAGGGCAGATGTTGTAGCGGTGGTCACAGGAGACGATGAGGATAATCTTGTGATATGCCAGCTTGCCAAGGAGACCTACGGTATAAAGCGCACGGTCGCCAAGGTAAACGACTCAAGAAACGAACACGCCTTTAACGAACTGGGGGTGGATGTCCCGATTGACTCAACCGCAATAATAGCAAAGATAATAGAGGAGGAGGTTTCATTTAAAGATTTTGTGAACCTTATGACATTTAAAAGGGGAAAACTGGCGATAGTCAGGGTGGACCTTACAGAGGAATCACCTGTCTGCGGAAAGCAGGTTATGGATATAAAGTTACCGGGAGATTCGGTTTTGGTTTCGGTTATAAGAGGAGAAGATGTGATAATACCAAAGGGAAATACCGTTCTTCAGGCAAGGGACGATATAGTTGCCCTTACCACAATAGAGAACGAACAGCACCTTTTGGATGCATTTATAGGAAAACTGGAATAGATTATGAAACTTTTGTATGATTTAAAAAATATAGTGCTGGGGATATTAGTCGAAGTGTTTTATATCTCCCTGATTCTTTTATCTGCCTATATAATAGGTTATGCCTTCATAAGATTCTTCAAATGATAAGCAGACCTACCCTAAGAGACGCGAAGATTATTTTATTCAATCTCGGAAAGATTATATTCGCTCTCGGCCTTACTATGCTCATACCGCTTGTAACAGCAATCTTATTTAAGGAACAAGAACCAATTTATGATTTTTTAATCGGAATTCTTACAGCCCTTATTCTGGGTATTCTCCTTATACGGTTATTTCACACAAAAGAGGACCTGATGTGGTTGCATGGCATGGTGGTGGCTTCGGTATCATGGCTTGCGGCTATGCTGTTAGGCGCAATACCCCTGTATCTTTCAGGCCATTTTAGCTCTTTCCTTGATGCCTGTTTTGATGCTATGAGCGGTTTTGCCACCACAGGCCTGGTTCTCATAAATGATATAGACCATTTGGCTTTTTCCCATAATATGTGGAGACATCTCATAATGTTTATCGGAGGTCAGGGCATCGTGGTTATTGCGCTCGCCTTTCTTATGAGCGGAGCAAGCGGCGCATTCAGGATGTATGTGGGCGAAGCAAGAGACGAAAGGATACTTCCTAATGTAGTTCAGACTGCCAGGTTTATATGGTTTGTGAGCATAGTATATCTTATACTGGGGACAATGGCATTGACAGTGATAGCAGTTTTCGAAGGAATGCCGCCATTAAAATCCCTCTTTCACGGTATGTGGATTTTTATGGCAGCCTTTGACACAGGCGGTTTTGCCCCCCAGTCGCAGAATATCCTCTATTATCACAGCCTGCCTTTTGAAATAGTCACCATATTTATTATGCTGTTAGGCGCGATAAACTTTAAACTTCACCATGCCCTCTGGACCGGAAACAAGCGCGAGGTTTATAAAAATATAGAAACGATAACCCTATTTGTAACAATAACACTCACCTTTGCTATTACCTGTTTCGGATTGACGATAGCTAAGGCATATCCCGAAGCCCTATCGATGTTCAGAAAGGGTTTTTACCAGCTGATATCCGCCCACACAGGGACAGGTTATATGACCATATATGCGAGGCAGTTTATCCAGGAATGGGGAGGCCTTGCTATGGTGGGTTTAACAATAGCAATGGCATTTGGCGGAGGCGTTTGTTCAACCACAGGCGGTATAAAGGCATTAAGGATAGGTCTTTTATATAAGGCCTTAAGGCAGGACATAAAGCAACTCCTGGTTCCTGAGTCAACTGTGATTATTGAGAAGTTCCATCATATAAAAGAGATTGTTTTAACCGACAAACAGGTAAGGTCTGTTTTCTTAATTACCATTAGTTATCTTTTATTGTATGGTTTTGGGGCGCTTGTGGGTATGTTTTGCGGCTATCCCTTATTAGGCGCCCTATTTGAGTCCACGTCTGCTGCTGCAAATGTAGGGCTTTCCTGCGGCATAACACTTCCTTCTATGCCATGGTTCTTAAAGGTAACGTATATATTCCAGATGTGGGCGGGCAGGCTTGAGTTTATGTCTGTATTTGCGCTCATAGGTTTTTTGGTAGCGATATTTAAGGGAAGATGAATAAACACAGATTACACAGATTAAAAACACAGATTACACAGATTTTTTTACTAGTTACTAGTTACTGGTTACTAGTTACTGGTTGTTATGCCGGACCAGTTTCATCCGAAGAACTGATAAACAATGCAAAACTATACGACGGGAAGGAAGTAGTGTTTCAGGGCGAGGTAATCGGCGATGTGATGAAGCGCGGCAATTTTAGCTGGATAAATATAAATGACGGGCAAAATGCCGTAGGTATATTTTTTGAAAATTCCATTCCATATAATATTACATTTACGGGTGACTACGACCATAGGGGAGATATAGTAGAGGTTAAGGGAGTATTTCACAGGGCATGCATTGAGCACGGCGGAGATTTAGATATCCACGCTGCCAAGATAACGAAACTAAAAGAGGGGTATGCGGTAATTCATAAACCCGGCCAGTATAAGACAAAGATAACCCTGTGGCTTACAATTTTTCTGTTTATTTTAATTGCAGTAGTTACAATCAAGAGGTAAAACAGGTGGGCTCTAAACTCAAGGCAAAACTATACAGATATTTTATAGCAGGCTTGATAGCCACCCTACCGGTGGTAATTACCTGCTATATCCTTTTTGTATTTTTCAGGTTTGCCGATAGCCTCCTGGGCCGTTTTTTAAACAGATTTTTAAAAGAGACTTTAGGATATTCTATCCCCGGGCTCGGCCTCATAATAGCCTTATTATTTATTCTCATCATAGGTATTATCACGAGAAGGTTCTTTGGAAAAAGGTTATTTCCGCTTCTTGAGAGGTGGTTCTTAAGACTTCCTTTCGTAAATGTCATATATCCCTCTGCTAAACAGATGGTGGTTTTTTTATTTTCCAAAGAGAAGATAGCCTTTAAAAAGGTAGTGATGATAGAATATCCGAGAAAGGGCGCATATTCAATCGGCTTTATAACCAATGAGGGGATGGAAGAGACAAACCGGAAAGCCGGCAAAGAACTCTTAAGTATATTTATAACAAGCACACCAAGCCCCCTTACCGGCTATTTTGTGCTCGTTCCTAAAGAGGATGTTATATTCTTAGATATGAGCGTTGAGGACGCAATAAAACTTGTAGTCTCAGGCGGCATTATCTCTCCGGGAACAAAAGCCAGAGATACAGGATTATGAGGTAATGTCTACAAAACAAGGATTGTATTGATTACAGCGATTCTTAAAAGGATTACAGCGATTTAGC
>CAZDNS010000018.1:0-28345 GCA_964506845.1 uncultured Planctomycetia bacterium
AGTAAAGGTGGTGATGGGATAGAGAAAATAGTAATTGGTCCCGAATGTAGAGGCTTCTTTAGAGATACTTCGGGATCCCGAAGCGTAGCTTAAGGTAGTAACTACATTCGGGATAAATGGTAAATGGGAATTGGTAAAAAGACTTAATTACTAATACAAACGCAATAAATGTTTTGCTATGATAAGATGTATAATAAGTTTAAGCCCAATTTACTTCTTCGCTTGCGGTGCTCGGAGCATTCGGCTTGACTTCTCCTACAAGCACCCCCAGCCCCTTAAAGGGGATAGAGCTCTTGCTACTTACGGAGAAGCCTCGCCTCATAAACCTACTCCTTGCGCTCCTTATGCTCATTCGTAAACTTGGGCTTAACTGTAAATTTACTTAATGCGTTTGTATTAGTTACTGGTTACTTGTTACGAGTTACTGGATTTATAAAAATATGTCTCAATCCTTCACAATAAAAGACGGTATGTTCTTATTAAACGGCAAGCCTTTTTTTATGTATTCAGGCGAGGTGCAATATTTCAGGCTTAAAAAGGCTAACTGGAAAGATATCCTGCTTAAGGCAAAAAAGGCGAATCTAAATACAGTAGCCTCTTATATCCCTTGGCGCTGGCATGAGAGAGAGGAAGGGGTTTTTGATTTTACCGGAAAAAATTTAGCCGAGACCAACCTCATAGAGTTTTTAGAGGTAATAAAAAAATTAGGGCTTTATTTTTTTGCAAGGCTCGGCCCTGTTTCAAACGCCGAGCTTATAAACGAGGGTCTTCCTAAATGGTTTATAGAAAAATATTCTCAGGCTGTTTTAAGAATAAAAGACGGCACAGTTTCTTCAAATCCAGCCATTTCCTCATATCTACATCCTGATTACCAGAGATTTATAAGGCACTGGTATGAGAATCTACTTCCAATAATAGAGAAATACCAGATAAAGAACGGTGGCCCCATAATATTAATGCAGCTCTGCAACGAAATAGGTATGCTTAACTGGATATTAAAACAGCCGGATTATAACAAGAATACAACGCGGCTTTATCAGGAGTATCTCAGAGAAAAATACGCAGACATCAGGATATTAAATAAGATTTATAATAAAAATTTCAGTAATTTTTCTGAGATAAACCAGCCTGATATAAATTTAGAATATAAAAACCTTACAATACACCTTGACTGGGCATATTTTTACAGGGATTATTTCTCGAGATATTATAATGCGTTAAGGAATAATCTAAACAGATATGATATAGCTCTGCCTGTGGCCGCCAATATCCCGCAATTTTTAGATTACGACATATGCGGAAGGGCGTATCAGGGAATAACGACCACAACTATGTTCAGGGATTTTAAGAAAAGGACAAAAAATATAATATTTGGCGGCGCCTACCAGGTTAGAAGATGCGATTTTGAGAATTTTCACGATATTGTTGCGATGAATGAGATGATAAAGAACATATCCGATAAGGAGGCGCCAAGGATATGCGCTGAGATGCAGTTTGGCGGCTGGCAGGATAGGCCCAGGATTTATCTAAAAGATGTGGAGTTGCCGATAAAGCTTTCAATTATGCATGGTTTAAATGGAATAAACGGCTACGTATTCGCAGGTGGCAAAAATTTAAAAGGCCTCGCCTTTAGGGGCACATACAACGAATGGCAGGCGCCTGTAGATTCCAAGGGAAATTCAAAACCCCACCTTAAGACAATTTCTGACATAGGTCTTTTTGTAAACTCATTCGGTTCTCTATTAGAGAAGACCGAGAATGTATACGATGATATCTCAATAGGTTTCTATCAGCCTTACTACGCCACAGAATTTACAAACGGCAATTTTGTAAATGAACTTATATCAAAAAGGGATAGATTCTTCTTTGACGGCATACTCAGGCTTGTTACACTCGCAGGATTTAAATTCGATATGTTTGATCTTGAGCGTGAAGTTCTTGAAGAGCTAAAAAAGCGAAAACTTATCTGGGTATTCTCTCTCGACTTTATGGATGAGGCTGTGCAGAGGAAATTGGTTGAGTATGTAAAATCAGGCGGAAACCTGATAATCTCACCCGAGATACCAAGATTTAACCTTTTGTTTAAGAAGTCAGAGATTATGCAAAGAGAATTTGGGATAACCGACGTCAGAACCTCTGATAAGGATATTATATATCTTGAAAACAAGAATAGGGATGTTTATGTCGAAAGAGAGTTAATCACCTTTAAAATAAAGAATGCGAAGATAATAGCAAAGACCGAAGAAGGCTTAGTCTGCGCGGCAATAAAAAAAGTAGATAAGGGCAAGGTGCTTGTTGTAGGTTTTGGCATAAGGCATATATTCGATTATCATATAGAAACGGCAAGATACCTCACAAGCTTATTTAATATAAAACCTGCTTTTTATTCTGGCAATTACGGAGTGCATATGGTTTTAAGAAGAAATGAAGAATTTGGCTTTTTGGGAGTTTTTAACTTAGATGATATAGAAAAAGAGGTTTCGTTAAAAATAAACATTCCTTTTAAAGATAGATTGGTCAGATTTCCCGATAAAAAAATTAAATTTGCAAAGAAGGAAGCGCGTTTACTTCCATTAAATATACCCTTAGGGGATGGGAGACTTAAAATAATATATTCCACAGCCGAGGTGTATGGATTTAAACAAAAGGCTAACTCTATGGAGTTGGCTCTATATTCAGAAGTTGATAATAATTTTGAGATTGCCTTAAGCTGTCCAAGGCCAAGGCATATATTTCTGGAAAAGAAGGGGTTAAATTTTAAATATAAAAATGGCAAGGCGAAGATAACAGGTGATTTAAAGGAAGGATTTCAAAGTTTAAGGTTAATTTTTAAATAAGGGGATGATACGATAACAGACCCCTCGCTTATACACCCTGAAAATCTCCCCCGAGAAATTCTAAAGAATTCCTCGGGACTTAAGTCCTCTGAATTTCTCAGAAATTCCAGAGGGTTTGATATTTTCAGGGTAAGCTCGGGGTTAATGGTTCGACTTCGCTCACCATCCTGAGCGTAGCCGAAGGATTCGCCCAAACAACTTACGCTCACGCACTACGTTTGTTCCGTAAGTTGTGGGCTCATTAAGGGGATAAAACTATGAAAAATGTAACAATTTCAGAGGTGGCAAAGCTTGCAGGTGTTTCTACTACAACGGTTTCTCGCGTTATAAACAATGTTAAAACCGTAAAGGAAAGAAATCGTCAAAGGGTTCTTGAGGCAATAGCAACCTTGAAGTATAAGCCGAATGTATCTGCCCAGCGGCTTGCCGGCTCTAAGATAAATACTGTAAGTCTGATTATGCCGAAGTTTGAGGATATGTTTCATTCCTTTTATGCCATTGAGATACTGAAGGGGATAAGCGTTATAGTGGAAAAATATAACTTTGACCTCTTGCTCCACGCCACTGATTTTTCGCAGATAGATTTAAGGTCATATGACAGTATGCTTAATATCACCCAGAGCGCAGGCGTCCTGTTTGCCGACACCGATTCAAATGTAGCTATCCTTGAGAGGTTAAAGACAGAGGACATTCCTTTTGTGGTTATGAATAATTACATAGAGGAGCCGAAGGTAAGCTGTGTGGGAATAGAAAACAGGGAGGGCACAAAAAATCTAATCAGGTATCTTATAAAATTAGGTCATACCCAGATAGCGATTGTCACAGGCGACCTGAAAAACCAGTCTGCAAGGGCGAGGTATTATGGCTTTAAAGAGGTGGTTGAAGAAAATAATATTAAGACAGATGAGCGTTATTTTATGATAGGTAACTGGACAAAGGCATTCGCAAGGCAGGCAACGGTATCGCTACTCAAACTTGAAAGAAGACCTACCGCCATATTCGCCTCAAGCGACGAGATGGCATACGAGGTTATACTTACCCTAAAGGAAAACGGCATCAATGTCCCGCAGGATATCTCTGTGGCGGGTTTTGATGACAGCCCATTTAGCACGCTTTCAGAGGCTAAAATTACCACTGTCCATCAGCCTTTGTATGAGATGGCAAGGCAGTCCTGCGAGATTTTGATTAAACTTATAAAAGAACCGAATACTCCTCCCGTCAAAAAACTCCTTACCACAAGCCTCGTGGAAAGGCAGTCGTGTAAGAAGATAGGATAAAAAAGGTTAAGGGAAATTCTAAACCTCAACCTCAGCCTTAACCTATATAAACAAAGGAAGGAACTACTATGTTCGATAAGATGAAGATGCTGATGGATGCGAAGAGGAAGATGGAAGAGATGAAAAAGGAGTTGGAGAATACTGTATTTGAAATAGCAAGTTCTGATGGTCTGGTAAAGGTTAGTATGAACGGCTCGCAGGAGATTAAAGAGGTTAAGGTTGAGAGGGATGTTTCTGACAATAGAGCCTTAGAAAATGCCATAAAGGATGCAGTTAATAGGGCAGTCAAGCATTCCCACGATATCGCAACGCAAAAGATGAAGGATATAACGGGATTAAATATACCGGGGCTATTCTAAATAGTTATGATAGAGGGGCCGAATAAGAAATTTATGAGGTTGGCGATTAAGGAGGCAAGGAAAAATCTTAAGGATATGTGCGGCGGCCCATTTGGCGCCTGCATTGTTAAGAACGGAAAGGTTTTGGCTATATCAAGGAATATGGTTTTAAAAAGAGATGCCACCTGCCATGCAGAGATAAATGCCATTAGAATTGCATCGGAGAAGTTAAAAAATTATGATTTATCCGGATGCGAAATTTATTCTACTAATGAGCCCTGCCCTATGTGCTTTAGCGCAATACACTGGGCGAGGATAGATGCCCTTATTTATGGGACGGCTATAAAAGATGCAAAGAACTTAGGGTTTAACGAACTGAATATTTCCAATGAAAAGATGAGGGTGCTCGGAAAAAGCAGAATTAAAATTTTCCCGCATTTTCTTATTGAAGAATGCGCTGAGTTATTAAAAGACTGGGATAATCTGGGATATAAGGTATTATATTAAAAGGAGAAACCGCAAAAGCGCAGAATACCCACAAAAGACGCAAAGAAAAACCTCTGCGTTTCAGCGTTTACTAATTTTGCGTTTTAGCGGTTGCAAAGGGAGATTGCTATGAAATGCAGGGAATGTTTTCATTATATAGAGATAAGTCCTACCAAGGGTGCCTGTTTTGGCATTGAAATAGACGGCGATAGGGATCCAAAAGACTCTCCAAAATGTCAGGGCAAGTATTTCAAACCAAGAAAACAAAATACCGCAACTTCTTCCTCGTAATTTAAGTATAATATCAGACAGTTTTATAATTTGGTTAAGATGCTTGCTTAGGTTACGTAGTTTGGTTAAGGTAACGAAGCCCGCCCGCCTTCCAAAGCCTTGTGCGGCGGACAGGTATCGGTTACGTGAAAAGGTTAAGTGGAAAAAAGATTAATGCCGATTAACGTAACCGAAAGACGAAACGGGCATCGTATCCCTAACCTATAAAGCTTTTTGGTAATTCCAAATTGTTTGACACCCCTATTTTTTTGTGTTAATATTCAAAAACTTATTAGGAGATATTTATGATAATTACCGAAAGAAAGAAACTGGACGAGATTTTAAAAGCCATAGGAAATAAAAAGAGTGTTTTCCTGATTGGCTGTGGCGAGTGTTCAACCACCTGTAAGACAGGTGGAGAGCCGGAACTGCTTGCAATAAAAGGGGAATTAGAGGCAAGCGGTAAGACTGTAACCGGCTACTGCATTCCGAATGCTCCCTGTGTTGCCGCGCAGACTTTAACAGCCCTTGCCAAGAATAAGGCAAATGTAGAGGCGTCAGATGTAATTCTGGTATTAGCGTGCGGACTTGGCGGCCAGTCTGTAAAAGAAACCTCCCGATTCAAAAAACCCGTAAAGATTGGATGTAACACCATATTTATGGGTGCTCTTGATAAAAAAGGGAATTTTTATGAACTCTGCTCTGCCTGCGGAGAGTGTGTGCTTTCAGATACAGAAGCCATATGCCCTGTTACAAGGTGCCCGAAGGGACTATTAAACGGTCCTTGCGGCGGCGTGATGAATGGGAAATGCGAGGTTGACAGGGAGCGCGACTGCGTATGGTCGCTTATATACGAGGACTTAAAAAATCAGGGAAATTTAAGTTATCTCACAGAGATACAGAAGCCCAAGGATTATTCCAAACAGGTTAAACCGCATAAATTGATTATGAATAAATAAGGGGGACTTAACTTCAATCTTATTTATCGTCCAAGGGTCAGGGTAACGATACCCGTTTCGTTAGGCGTCTTTAAGTTACGTCTCAAGTCTTATTAGCCGAACAACGTATCCGTTAGACGATACGGGCTTCCTTACCGTAACCGAAAGACCTAACCTGATTATGCACACTATTTAGCTAAATAACAAAAGAAGTATGAGTAAACTAAAAGAATCCTTAGAAAAAGGAAAATTTGTTGTCACGGGCGAGATAGCGCCTCCTAAGGGTACAGACATAAGTAAGTGTGTACATGAGGCAGAGGTTATTAAGGATAAGGTGGTGGCTGTAAATGTGACTGACCTTCAGAGCTCTGTTATGAAGGCAGGCTCGCTGGTGTTATGCAAACTCTTATTGGATAAAAATATAGAGCCAGTTTATCAGCTTACCTGCCGCGATAGAAACCGTCTTGCCCTTCAGTCTGATTTATTGAGCGCCGCAATATTTGGGATAGAGAACGTGTTATGCCTGACAGGAGATTTTACCACATTAGGCGACCATCCGCAGGCAAAACCGGTGTTTGATTTAGATTCTGTCCAACTGCTTCAGGCGGCAAAGACCTTAGAAGGCGGATTTGATCTGGCGGGAAAGCCGCTTGAGGGAAGCCCGAGGTTTTTCCTGGGAGCAGTGGTAAATCCCGGAGCGGTTCCCCTTGAACCGCAGCTTATCAAAATGGAGAAAAAGGTAAAGGCAGGCGCACAGTTTTTCCAGACCCAGGCTGTGTATGAGCCGGATAAATTTGCTGTTTTTATGGATAAGGTAAAACATCTAAATGTACCGATTATGGCGGGCATAGTCCTTTTAAAATCTGCCGGAATGGCAAAATTTATGAACGCAAACGTGGCAGGGGTTAACGTGCCTGAGGTTTTAATTGACAGGATGCAAAAAAGCGCAGACAAGGTAAAGACAAGCATAGAGATTACAGTAGAGTTAATAAAAGAATTAAAACCGCTTTGTCAGGGAATACATCTTATGCCCCTTGGCTGGGCGGATAAGATACCGGAGATACTTGAGAAAGCAGGAATATGACGCCGCTGCTTTCTTGCGAAAGCAAGAAGTGAGGCTTAATTCGTCCCGCAAGGGCGGGACTTAATTTGCAGACGTCCAGCACTAATTTGTGGAGATTAGTGAATAATTCAAATTAGTGCTGGGCTACAATTTATGTCACTCGCGTTCCATAAATTGTCTGCTCATTAAGGAGGAGATAATGTTAAAAAGAGAAGACGTGGAAAAGGTGGTTAGTGAGATACGGCCGATGCTCCAGATGGATGGCGGAGACCTTGAGCTTGTAGATGTAAATGAGGACGGCACTGTGAAGGTTCGCCTAAAGGGCGCCTGTGGCGGATGCCCGATGAGCCAGATGACCCTTCAGATGGGTATAGAAAAACGGCTCAAGGAAAAACTTTCGGAAGTAAAGAAGGTAGTATCGGTTTAATAGTTTATTGAGTTCATTGAGTAATTGAGTAAAAGCAGGGATATAAAATTTATAATAGACTCTTTAAAGCAGGATATAGAATTAGATTTTTTTAAAGGCAGGAAGAATAACCCATTCAGAGTTCTTATATCAACCGTTCTTTCCCAGCGCACCAAAGACGCTAATACCCTAAAGGCAAGCACTAACCTTTTTCGCCATTATGATACACCGCAGAAGATTTCAAAGGCGCCCTTAAAAAAGATAGAGATGCTGATAAAACCCTCTGGTTTTTACAGGGTTAAGGCAAGACATATAAAAGAAATATCAAAACAGGTTTTAGAAGATTTTAAGGGAAGGGTTCCGGAGAGTTTAAAAGGACTTCTCAGCCTCAAGGGCGTTGGGCAAAAGACGGCAAACTGTGTTTTGCTTTATGGTTTTGGGAAATCCTGTATCCCCGTTGATACCCATGTCCACAGGATATCAAACAGGATAGGCCTGGTTAAAACCAAAACCCCTCTTGAAACAGAAGAAGAACTTACAAAGGTTATCCCTAAGAGATACTGGCAACTTGTAAATGAACTCTTTGTTAAGTTTGGACAGGAAATATGCATAAGCAGGTTTCCGAGATGCAAAAGTTGCAGGATAATAGGCGTATGTGATTATAAAAACAGTAACGAGTAATCAAATCTTTTATCACGCGTTGCTAAAGAGAACATGAAAATTAATATCCCAAGCATAACAGTAAGAAGACTCTCTTTATACTACAGGGCTTTGCTTGAATCCAGAAAGAAGGACGTAATCTCATCGAATGAATTGTCGAAACTTACAGGATTTGGCGCAGCGCAGATAAGGAGAGACCTGGCATATTTCGGCCAATTCGGTGTGCCCGGAAAGGGATATAGCATAGAGGTGTTGAAAAGGGAAATCCTTAAAATCCTCGGAATAGATAAGGAGTGGCGCGTTGCTTTGGTGGGTGTCGGAAATTTAGGCTCAGCGCTCCTTTCTTACAAGGGTTTCAGGGAGCAGGGGTTTAATATAATAGCCGCATTCGATGCAGATGTGAGAAAGATAGGTAAAACGCTCGAGAATATCAATATTCAGGACATCTCCGAATTAAGAGAGGCAATAAATAAATTATCTATAAAGATGGCTATCGTTACTGTGCCCGGGACTTTTGCACAGAGCGTTATAAATTCCCTTGTTAAGTGCGGGGTTAAGGCAATCCTGAATTTTGCGCCCATAAGACCGAATGTCCCCAAAAATGTGGAATTGTTGAATATAGACCTGTCGATAGAACTCGAGAGACTTGCTTACTTTTTGGCAAGAAATATTAAATAAACAGGTATATGAATTTTACTCCCCGCCTTTTAGCCTCTGCTATCGGCAGTATGCCGCAGCCCCAACCAAAGGAGGCAGTGGATTTTGTATTAACCCGTTTTAAGGAAATCCCCTGCTGGCCGCAGCTTCCGAAAAAAACCTATCTTGAGAATATGTATGTCCAGTATAGCGAGAATATGCCCGGCGTTGTTGTGGATAAAGACGAAAAGAGGATTTTTATAAATATTGAAGAGAATTTTGAAGAGAAACTGGAGATTTTTTACTCAAAGTATCTTGAGGAAGACATAGATTATTTTTCCATAAGTGAAAATTATGCAAGCGGGTTATATGAATTTAAAAGAAGATTTTTAGCATCGGCTGATAAAAATGCACAATATATAAAGGGCCAAATAGTAGGTCCTGTCAGTTTTGGCCTGACAGTCTGCGACCAGAAACGCCAGGCCGTCTATTATAATGAACAGGTGCTGGATGCTGTTTTAAAACTCCTCTCTATTAAGGCGAGATGGCAGATAGGCTTTCTGAAGGAACTGGGCAAGAAAATAATTATTTTTCTGGATGAGCCGTATCTTACCTCTGTCGGCTCTGCATATGTGTCAATTGAAAAGAATAAACTTATAGGAAATCTTAACGAGGTTATAGATACAATACACAAAGAGGATGCTATTTCTGGGATACATTGCTGTGGGAATACAGACTGGTCTATTGTTTCGTCCACAAATGTAGATATAATAAGTTTTGATGCGTATAATTATGCGGATACTATTCTACTATATCCTGATGATATAAAGAAATTCATAGAAAGAGGAGGTGTTCTTGCCTGGGGGGTAGTGCCAACGGATACAAATGCGTTAAAGGAAACAAGGGATTCTTTGAGTATTAGAATTGAGGAATGGCTCGAAAAATTAAGCCTAAAGGGCATATCCAGAGAGGCCCTTATAAACCAATCTATGCTAAGCCCCAGCTGCGGCACAGGCACACTGGATATAGAGTTAGCAGAACATATTTTGGCGCTTACTGCCGATTTGTCTGATTTTTTAAGGTCAAAATATATATCCTAACTGCAAAGATTTTACAGATACTTAGCACAAAAAATACATTTTTCGCTTCAAGTGCAATTTCTTAACGCAAAGGTCTTTCATAATTTTGGTTGGCTTGCGGAACTCGCCCTTCGGCACTACCGTGCCAGGAATGGGCTCAGACATCCTCAGCCATCCCACAAAAACCGTGGGAGCCCAAAATTACTCAAGCTGCTTTGCTAAAATTGCAATTCGCTCAAAATGATTTTTTGCACTTTTAAATTCACCCAAAAGTGTCTACTCTTGATTTTTAAGTGACGACTTACGCTGAATTCACTTGACAAATTGCAGGCTTAGTGGTAAGTAGTTAAAATATTAAATTCAAGAATACCTGTGGAAAAATAATTCTGCAGGTATTTTTTTCACCCCCGCAGTTTTAGAAATGACAAATCAGGGTAATAATTTAAAAAGCGCAAAGACTGTTCTTGTAACAGTGCTTTTTTTAAACTGGATTGTTGCATCCCTTAAGATATTATACGGGGTGTTTACAAAATCCTACGGTATCCTTGCAGATGGTTTTCATTCCTTCTCAGATGGCGCCTCAAACATCATAGGCCTCATTGGCATAGGAATAGCCTCAAAACCAACAGATGAGAAACACCCCTATGGGCATAAGAAATACGAGACCTTTGCCGCAATTGCAATAGCGTTGATGTTATTTTTTGTCGTCTTCAATCTGACCAAAGAAGCAATCCACAGGCTGTATTATCCTGTAGTGCCTCAGGTAAATGCGGACAGTTTTCTCGTAATGATTTTTACCATCGTTGTGAATTTAGCCGTCACGAGATATGAATATTTAAAAGGAAGCGCTCTAAAGAGTGATGTCCTTATCGCAGATTCACAACATACCAAAAGCGACATCCTTACCTCGGCCTCGGTCATCATTGGTCTTATTGCCGTAAAGGCAGGTTATCCCGTTATGGATACAATCGCCAGTTTGTTCGTCGCAGCCTTTATTGGTTACGCGGGTTTTAGAATCCTGAAACATTCATCCAGTATATTGTGCGATGAGGTGGCTATAGATAAATCCCTCATAGAGAATGTGGTGAAATCTATAGAAGGGGTAAGAAAATGCCATAAGATACGAACCCGCGGAAGAAGGGATGATATATATGTGGATTTGCATGTGCTTGTTGACCCGGATATGCACGTGGATAAAGCCCATAATCTGTCCTATAAAATAGAGGACGCTATAAAGAAAAATATTGAAGGCGCATCCGACGTTTTGGTTCATATAGAGCCTGCGCCGAAAGCAAAGAGAGTAACTTAAGCGAAACAGGTATTTTTAACCACCAAATTTATGATTGAAAAAAAACGAAATAAATGGCATAATATAAAAAGAAAGGCGGTAAAGTGAAAATGGATATAAGGAAAAGAGATAAAATTGTTATACTCTTTATTTTTATTTGTCTGGGTGTTCTAATTATATTTCAAGATGTAGCATTTACTCAAAAAAGGGATGAAAGAGAACCGGCTAATTTGCCAAGCGTCCCGTCTACTTCCAGCGTGCCAAATCAGCCAAATATCCCAAGGCCTCCGTCTGTTCCGCAGTTACCGACTTTACCGCAGACGACAATACCCCAAACCCTGCCGAGCCTTCCGAGGCTGCCTACTATACCCGATACCATGGGTATGCCCCAGACTACTATATTTAGCGGGGAATATTCCAGGGTAGAGACAGATGAATCTGGGGAAAGAATAGTTTTTGTTAAGAATGCTATGGGAGAAGAGATAAAGTTTTTGCTTGCGGCAGATTCAAAGGTTTTTAAGGGAGACTCCGCCATATCTATTGATGAGATAAAAAATAATGAGGCAGTAGTGGTCCATTACGAGACGAAAAATACCGAAGGTGTAGGAAGAGAGAATATTTTAAAATCGATATTTGTCGTGGTGGAGGAGACCAGCGCGCCAAAGGACGAGGTAGCACCTGAGGAGAAAACAGACAAACAGAAAGATTTAATACTGGAAGAGCCTCTTCCAGAAGAGATTCAAAGATAAAAAGGCATAACCGCAAAAGCGCTATCGCAAAAACGCAAAGGAATATTTTGCGATTTAGCGGTTATAAATTTTGCGTTTCAGCGGTTACAAAGGAGGATTTTAAACTATGAAGGCAAAATTCTTGATCATTTGTTTATGAGTAATTATTTCAATGGGGCTTGCAGGCTGCGCCACAAGCGGTACCCAGAAAATACAGGAAAATCAGCAGTTAAAGGCAAGGATAGTTCAGCTTGAAAGCGAGATTCAGAAAAGGGAAGAGCAGAAAAATCAACTGGAGACACAGCTTGAAGAAGAAAGGCGCTCCAAGGAAAATATTGAGAGAAAGCTGGGATATGTTAAAGCAGGAGGCGCCATAAAAGATTTCGAATCTCCCAGTACCATAAAAAAGATACAGACTGCCCTTAAGAATGCAGGTTATGAGGTTGGTCCAATCGATGGGAAGATGGGCAGGAAAACCAAGGATGCCATAAAGGATTTCCAGAGAGAAAACGGTTTGACTGCGGATGGCATAGTGGGCCAGAAAACCTGGGCTAAATTAAGCAAATACTTAACAGAGGAATAATGAGGATTTTTAAATACACTATAATATTTCTGGTATCCGTTCTTTTTATTACAGGTTGCGCGACGCCTCAACAGGTTAAAAAATTAGAGGATGAAATATCCCTTCTCCAGGGCAAATTGCGCGATGCCGATATCCGGAAACAGGAAGAGATAAAAAAACTTAAGGAAGAAAGTATGGCTCAACAGAATCGCCTTAAGGCAAGTTACGATTCCCAGCTTAAGAGATTAGAGCTTGAGAAAAGAAAAGAAGAGACCCGGCTGAAAGAGGCAAAAGATGCCCTTGCAAAAGAATTACAGAAAGAACTTTCAGAGTATAAGGCGAAACTTGAGATGACTGAGAGGGGCCTTATAATTACCTTTTTAGCGGAGGTATTCTTTGATTCAGGAAAGGACGTTATCAGACAAGAGGGTTTTTCGGTTCTGGATAAGGTGGCGAAGATACTGAACGAGAAGGTGGCTGATAGCGCCGTAGCGATAGAGGGGCATACAGATAACGAGCCGATAAAATATTCCAATTGGCTTTCAAACTGGGAACTTTCAGCTCACAGGGCGCTGGCAGTACTTCATTACTTCATAGATAAATGTAATGTAGCTCCCCAGAGGCTCTCTGCCAATGGCTATGGAGAATACATGCCCGTTACAACAAATGATACCAAGGAGGGCAGGCAAAAGAACAGGCGAGTGGAAATTGTAATAGCACCCTCCAAGTTAACCAAGCAAAAGTCCGAGTTCTAATATGAAGCTCGGCGGGTTTATGGTTCGACTTCGTCCCTCGACACGTTTCACTTGCTCGGGACAACCCTGAGCGGAGTCGAAGGGCTCACCATCCTGAGTATATCGAAGGACACCCGCGGTATCTTCAAATTCTTCGGCGAAATCCGCCGAAGCATACCCGCCTCAGCTTTAGCTACGGCGGGTTATCCGCTTCGCATTCATCCATCCCGAAGGCTCGGGATGGTCTTCTGCGTAGGCGGATAAAATTGTTAGTTTTACGCTTTGCACTCCGTTAAGCTATATGCTCCTGCATCCAGCCATTTTTCAACCCATATTCGTAGAATAGATTTATCGCATTCTGATATTCGTCATTGGTTATACCCCTGTTAATTTTGGTAAATTCCTGTGCTTTATATTCCGGGAAATACTGGTCCATAAGACTAACATGAACTTCCCTGGAGAGATTTTTTGAGATAAACTTTAACGTTTCCCTTGTCCCCGCCATTTCATCCGGAAGTATCAAATGCCTTATAATGAGTCCTCTCTTTGCTATACCCTTATTATGTAACTGTAGAGTACCCACCTGCCTGAACATTTCAAAAACAGCGTCTCTATTTATCTCTACATAGTTTTCAAAACCAGATAATTCCTTAGCAATAACATCGTTAGAATACTTCATATCAGGGAGGTATATATCCACTATCTTGTCCAGGAGTTTAAGGGTATTCAGGCTTTCGTAGCCGCTTGAGTTAAACACTATGGGTATGTCAAACCCGGACTCAATAGCCAGTTTCAATGCCGAGATAATCTGGGGTAGGTATTGAGTTGGAGTTACAAGGTTTATATTATGGCAGCCCCATCTCTTGATTCTGAGCATTAATTTAGCAAGGTCTTCTTCTCTAATTTCAAAACCGGTCTTTCGCTGGCTGAAATAGAAATTCTGGCAAAAGGCGCACCTTCCTGTGCAATTGGAAAAGAATATAACCCCGGAGCCGTTTTCACCGCTAATAGGCGGTTCTTCCCCGAAGTGCCTTTTGTAAAATGCGACTCTGATTTTTGAGGAGGCTCTGCAAAAACCGAGCCTACCCATTGCGCGGTTTACTTTGCAATTTCTCGGACAAAGGGTGCATTCTGTCAGATTCTTCTTTAGAAGCGCTATCCTTTTGTCAAGTTCACCGCTTGCATAAAGTTTTAAATAGTCAGGTTTTTCCATATATGTTAAGGTTTTTTAAATGTGGTATAATTATACCAAATAATAATCGCGAGAAAATATAAAAATGGAAAAGGATAAGTATATATTAAAAAAGAAAAATGGTTATTTCATTTTCGATATTTTTAATAAAAGAAATGTTCTCGCACTTTTTAGCATAAAACCAAGGACTTATAAACCTATAAGTACGCTCTCTCATAAAGAGGCGATTGAAAATAGAAAATGGCTTTGCCGTATAGCGGGTTTAGAATATAAGAAACTTGTTTACCCGAATCAGAAACATAGCACTAATATCTATGTGGCAAGCGTTCCTTCCCGCTATAAAGAATCTCCGGTAGGTGATTTTGATGGTCTGATAACCCTTAAGAAAAATCTTTCGCTTGCGATATTCACGGCAGATTGCCTTCCCATATTTTTTATGGACGAGAGGAATGCGGCGATAGCCCTTGCGCACGCAGGCTGGCGGGGCACCCATAAGAAAATTGCGCAGAAGGTTGTTTATAAACTGAAGAGAGAACTTCACACAAAACCAGAGGATATAATCGTAGGCTTCGGCCCATGCCTTAGAAGTTGTTGTTATGAAGTCTCGGGAGAATTTAATAAGTTATTCCCCCGCTCAACAATTAGAAAAGGCGCAAGGTATTATTTTGATTTAATAGGAGAGAATATAGCGCAGCTAACGGCATCTGGCATAAAAGAAGAAAATATATTTGACAGCGAGTTTTGCACTTCCTGCAATAACGAACTTTTCTTTTCCTATAGAAAGGAAGGGAAGGATTGCGGAAGGACAATCTCAGTGATGGCGCTGCGTTAAAATGAAGAAGCATATCAACAGAAATATCTTAGACAAATTAAGTTGAAAAAAGCAGATTTGTTTGAGATAATAATTTAAATGAAGACACAACTTATGGAATGCCTAACTGCAGGCAGGGGATGACATAAGTTGTATGTCTGAATTTACCCTTGACATCGAAGATGTCAAGGGTCTAATAGTTCGACTTTGCTCACCATCCTGAGCGTAGTCGAAGGACTCGTCCCGAAGTTCATAGGAGGTTAGATATGAAGCACAGGGAGATATATTTAGCATTTCTTTTTATATTTATCTTTGTAAATTCCGATTCAGGCTTTACTGTAGAGAAACTCTCTTCTATACCGGCTATTGAATCCGCAAAGGAACTTAGCAATGCCTTTGTGGAAGTAGCCAAAAGGGAAAAACCGGCAGTTGTGAGTATCACAATAGAAAGAACCCTTGAAGGCGTTACCATGTTCAGGGGTTTTGATGAGGATTTCTTTAAAGGAACGCCGTTTGAGGACTTTTTCAAGGAATTCGAGGCGCCCCGTCAAAAGAGAGAGTATAAACCAAAGGCGCGGGGAAGCGGCTCAGGCGTTATTATAGACGAGAGAGGATATGTATTGACAAATAACCATGTCATAAGCGGTGCTGATAAAATTATGGTAAAGTTAAGCGACGCCAGGGAACTCAAAGCCAAAGTTATAGGGACAGACCCTAAGACAGACCTTGCGCTTGTAAAGGTAGAGGCAAAGAATTTGCCTGTCGCTACATTAGGAGATTCAGATAGACTCGAGGTTGGAGAATGGGTTATAGCAATAGGAAATCCCTTTGGTCTTGAGCATACTGTCACAGTTGGAGTCGTGAGCGCAAAGGGTCGCTCGGGCTTGGGCACAGGAACATACGAGGATTTCATCCAGACAGATGCCTCCATAAACCCCGGTAACAGCGGCGGTCCGCTTGTGAATATAAATGGCGAGGTAATAGGGATAAACACTATGATTATAGGTATGGGCACAGGAATCGGTTTTGCCATACCGATTAATACGGCAAAGAATATAATTGACGACCTGATAAAACATGGAAAGGTTACCAGGCCCTGGGTCGGTATAGGAATTCAGGACCTGACTCCCGAGCTTAAAAAGCATTTTAAGGTAAGCGAAAAAGAAGGCGTAATTATAAACCAGATTTATGAAAATAGCCCTGCTGAAAAAGCAGGTTTAAAGATAGGAGATATTATACAGGAGATAGACGGTAAAAAGGTCAGCGATGCCCAGTCTGTAGTGAAGGAAATTCTGAAAAAACGCGTGGGCCAGAAGATAAAGTTAGGTGTCGTCAGAGAGGGTAAATTTACAGAGATAGATGTGGTTACTAAAGAATTGCCCTCGAAATTAGCGGGACTGAAAGAGGAGACAGAAGATAGCGAAGAGGAAAAAAAACCATTTCTTGGGTTAGAGGTGGAGGAGCTGACGCCTGAGTTTACAAGAAGATACGGGATGGAATATGAAGAGGGTGTTATAATTGTAGGCGTGGAGTCCGGAAGCCCGGTGGAGGAGGTGGGCTTAAGAAAAGGCGATATTATAAAGGAGATAAACCATAGAAGAATAAAAAATCTTGAGGATTATAACAGGGCTATATCAAGAAGTGATATTAAAGAGGGTGTCCTGCTTCTGGTAAAAAGAGAAAACCAGACATTTTTCGTAAATATACAGGTGGGGGAATAATAACCAAGAGCTAAAGGATTTTTTTAAGAAGTTTAAACAGCGCGGTGCGGTTAAAAAAAATACTGATTTTATTCTCTATATTGACGTCATTTTATCATTATCCTGATATGGCCCAGGGAGTATTGGATAATAGCGATGAGATTTATGCGCTCAAACGCCAGCAGATGGTCAAAGAACAAATAATCAGCCGCGGCATAAAGGATAAAAATATAATTAACGCTATGTTAAAAGTGCCCAGACATATGTTTGTTCCTGAAGATGAAAGAAACTACGCCTATATCGATAGTCCCTTAGCAATAGGAGAGGGCCAGACCATTTCCCAGCCCTATATAGTTGCCTATATGAGCGAGGCTCTCGCCTTAAAACCTACTGATAAGGTTCTTGAAATAGGAACAGGTTCGGGTTATCAGGCGGCTATCTTAGCAGAAATAGTGAAAGAGGTATGTACTATTGAGATAATAAAAACCCTGGCAGACACTGCGACAGATACTTTAAATAACCTTGGGTATAAGAATATAAAGGTAAGATGTGCAGACGGATACCTGGGATGGCCCGAAGAAGCGCCATTTGATGCAATTATAATAACAGCCGCACCCCGAAAAATTCCCGAACACCTTCTTGGACAGCTTAAAATCAAAGGAAAGATGATTTTGCCGTTGGGGGATATGTATCAGGAGTTGATGCTTATAACAAAGACCGAGGAAGGCATGGTAAAAAGAAACATGGGTGCTGTCAGTTTTGTGCCGATGACAGGTGAGATTGAAAAAAGGTAAATGAAGCCTAAACTTACAGAACAAAGTGAATGTAAGTTTATCCCGAAAGAGGTTTCTATATCAGTGTAATCTTTCCCGAATGGTGATGACCATCTGGGTAGCACTTCGGGATCCCGAAGTAAAACCTCTTTGAGTTGCTACATTCGGGACGGGATGCCGAAGTTATCTCTGAAAGATAGCTACATTCGGCATTGGCTGAATTTACCCAGCACTAATTTTACAATTCTAAAATTAGTGCTGGGTCTAATTCGTCCCGAAGTTTCGGGACTCATAGGAGAACTATGCTGGTAGAAAAGATTGATTCGCATTTAAGGCAGGCCATGAAACAGAGGGATGAGCTTAAGGTTTCCACCCTAAGATTTTTAAAATCTGCAATAAATTATGCCTGCATACAAAAGCGCAAAGAAAAGTTAGAGGAGAATGAGATTTTCGACGTTATAAATAAGCAGATTAAGATGAGGCACGATGCTATAGAAGGGTTTAAAAAGGGGAATAGAGTTGACCTCATCGAGAAGGAGACTAAAGAATTAGAAATACTTAAACAGTATCTGCCTGAGCCGCTTTCAACAGAAGAACTTAATAAGATAGTGGATGAGGAGATTGAGGCGCTCGGCATAAAGGATAGGTCAGGTTTTGGCAAGGTAATGCAGGCGGTTTTAGGCCGCGCTAAAGGCAGGGCGGATGCAGCGCTTATAAGCCAGATTGTTAAGGAGAAACTCCAGTAGTTTAATATTATGTAACAAAAGAGAATGGCGAGTAGAGAGATTTTTCTTGTCCCTAATGAAGTTGTTTACGATGCGTCTCTTCGGGATCCAGAAGAATTACTTAAGTAGACACCGCATTCGGGACTACTCGTTGCTCGCTACTTGTCTTTTAATAATGGGGGGCGTATGAATAATAAAATCTATAAAACCTTATTTGCTATATTTCTTGCCTTTTCGTTTTATGGCTGCTCAACTCTAAATGAAGGGCTTGAGGAGACAGATAAGACGTTAAAAAGCGTAGAGTCAAAGGGTACGGATGTAGTAAATTCTATGTTCGGAGAAACGCAAACAAGCACAAGCAGCAAACCCAGCCCATCCTCGCGCTGAAGTACAGGTTTTTTATGGGCTTAAAAATATACCCTTTATCCCACGACTAAAGCCAGGGGCTTTCTGGATGGGCGGGGTACATAGGTGAATTCTGAAACGCAAAGCGCTTATTATACTTATTATTTCATTAAGCATAATAAGTAATTTTCTGTGGCTTTTATTTGATAAACAGCCACCAGAGGGAAACGGCCTTCAGGATTTATTGCCGGGGCTTGACTTATACAATGCGCTAAAGGCAGGAAATTTAAATTATAAGCATTTTCTAAATATTTTCTGGATCTACCCCCCCTTAGTCCCATTTTCATATACTCTCTTCTACCTTATCTTCGGAACAGGCACAGAGATGGAGTTAATGGTAAACTCGTTCTATCTTTCGGTAATGCTTTTATCGATATACGGGATAGGAAGGAGGATGTTTAACGAAAAGATAGGCTTACTCTCCGCCTTCATACTGAGTTCCTTCCCGAGCGTAATAGCAGTCTCAAGGCTTGTCTATGCAGAGTTCCATCTTATGTGTTTGACTGTCCTATCCATATACCTTTTGCTTAGAACAGACTATTTTACAAACAGGAAATATTCCATAGCCCTGGGAATCTCTTTAGCCTTAGTAGCCCTTGCCAAATGGGAATTTCCCCCAATGCTCATAGGGCCATTTGCTGTTATTCTATACCGTGCAAGAATCATAGATACCCATATACCCTACAGAACCAAACTTTCCAATTTCTTTCTTTCCTTATTTATCGGATTCCTACTTTCCGGTTTCTGGTATGTGCCTAATTTTAGGAATGTTATCTTTCGCTTATTTTTCTGGGAGATGGAGAATGTTTTTAATAATAACAGGACATTTCCGTTTACGGCGCTTTTTGAGCCTGGGAACCTCCTTTACTATATTTTAAGTTTAAATAATAGCCATATCGGTTTTATATATTTTGTAATTTTTGTGATATCATTACCGTTACTTATCCTGAATATATTTAAAAAAACAGAGAGAAAGAGAGATTTCTTATTTTTGATATCGGCATGGATAGTTTTTCCTTATATAGCCTTCACATTTGTAAAGATTAAGGGTTATTCCCATATGTTTTCTATTCTGCCGCCTATAGCATTGACTCTGGCAATAACGCTGGATAAAGCAAAGGGGATATTTAAAAATTTAACACTCCTTTTACTTATAGCCCTTGGGTTGAATTTGTATCTGCATTCCTTTTTTAGATTTAATGTAATTGATGCCATAAGCCATATAAAAATCTTCTATGATTCAAACAGGCCTAAATTTAATCTTTGTCTTTATTCCCACGACTTAGATAATTCCTGGCCTCACAAAGGGTTTAAAAAACCTGATGCGTCTGACTGGCACATAAAGCAAATTCTGGAATTTATTGAAAAGGACAGCAACTATTTAGAGAAGGATTCTATAACCTTAATAATCGCCGATAGCATAGATTTTAATCATTCAAAATTTTTATATTTTGCCCTTTCTGGACACAGTTCTTATATACTGCCTATGGCATATTCGGAGAAAGCGCCGAAGGCTAATTTGCCGATAAATTATATGGTGGTAAAGAGTAAAAAAAGGTTTATAACTGCCTCCGAAATTAGAAGGATAATAGATTTTAATTCGGATTTATGGGGGATAAGAGAGGAAATGTTAGAAAAAGGTCTCCTAAGTCTTAATGATTATTTTCTTTTAAAATATTATACGCTACCGGACGGTTCAAGGGCAGCTATTTTTAAACTAACAGACTCGGCAAAGGATGTTTAACAAAAAATTATTTTTATGGGTGTTGATTATCTTTTGCGTATTATCCAACTTCCTCTGGCTTTTGTGTGACAGGCAACCACCAGAGGGAAACGACCTTCAGGATTTATTGCCGGGGATAGAATTTTACCACTATTTAAAAGATAACGGTTTAAGCGGTTTTTTTAAAGCGCCATTTTTCTCCATCTACCCCCCCTTAGTCCCATTTTCATATACTCTCTTCTACCTTATCTTCGGAACAGGCACAGAGATGGAGTTAATGGTAAACTCGTTCTATCTTTCGGTAATGCTTTTATCGATATACGGGATAGGAAGGAGGATGTTTAACGAAAAGATAGGCTTACTCTCCGCCTTCATACTGAGTTCCTTCCCGAGCGTAATAGCAGTCTCAAGGCTTGTCTATGCAGAGTTCCATCTTATGTGTTTGACTGTCCTATCCATATACCTTTTGCTTAGAACAGACTATTTTACAAACAGGAAATATTCCATAGCCCTGGGAATCTCTTTAGCCTTAGTAGCCCTTGCCAAATGGGAATTTCCCCCAATGCTCATAGGGCCATTTGCTGTTATTCTATACCGTGCAAGAATCATAGATACCCATATACCCTACAGAACCAAACTTTCCAATTTCTTTCTTTCCTTATTTATCGGATTCCTACTTTCCGGTTTCTGGTATGTGCCTAATTTTAGGAATGTATACTGGAGGTTGTTTATAAATCCAAATGAGAATATATTTCACTTTGCCTATCTATTTCCCCATAAAAAGATTTTTTCCTTCAACAACTTTTTATATTACATAATTTCTCTGATTAATAGTCATATCTTTTTATTGTATTTCGCGGTATTGGTAATTTCGTTGGTTTATCTTTCATTAATTTTTATATCTAATAGAAATAGCAAGGTATACGATAGGTCTCCCATTTTTGTTATGGCATCATGGTTAATAATCCCATATCTTTCTTTTACCATTGCCCAGATAAAAGGGGAATCGCATATGTTAGCGGTTTTACCACCCGCCTCTCTGATAATTTCCGCATACCTCTTTAAACTTAAAAAAACTTTTCAAAGGTTTATTCTCCTAGCGACAGTTATTTATGGCTTTCTACTACACGCCCACCCATTTTACAATATCCCCCTTTTAGGTTATATAAATCATATAAAACTTAATATAAACTTTGAAAGGCCCAGATTTTATTTTAATACTTTTTTAATCGAGCATAAAAATGAAACCAGATACTGGCCGTCAAAAGGGTTTTCGCATCCGGATAAAAAAAATTGGCTTATAAAGGAGATATCGGAGTTTATAAAAAATGACACCTTCCGCGTTAACAAGGACCCGATAATTCTAATTTTGTCCAAGAGTATTGAATTTAACCGGTCCTGTTTTCAATATGTTAATCTGCTTAATTTTAAAAGTTATGTGGTTCCGTCAGGAAATACATTTTTCAGAGCACCGCCCGCTCTCGACATTGAATATATAGTGCTCAGATACGATGCCAAAGAGCATGCCCTAATCTGGAAGGAACTGGTACATTCCATTTATTTTGAATTTTTGGAAGAAAAAAGGTATGACTGGATTAATGAATATATCATCGACAAAAGAAAAGATTATTTTGACAATTTTACTATGTTAAAAGAATTTGTCCTGCCTGATGGCGCTACTGCAAAGATATTCAGGGTGAATAAGAAAATTACAGATGTAAATATCTGAGGGGTCGGGGAATTTTCCACGACCCCTCATGAGCCCTCGATAAATATAAAAAACTCTACGAGGGCTCAAATATCTGATTGATATGTTTCAATCTCCAAAAATAAAAAAGGCATTGTTAATAAATCCTCCCACTGGAAGATATATGAGGGACCCAAGGTGCCAGGCACCTGTGGATACGCGGGTGGCAGAGCCTCCAAGACCGCCGATGGATTTGGCTTATATTGCAGCGGTTTTAGAAAATTGCGGTATCGAGTGCGCAATAAAAGACTATCCTGCCCAGAAAAAGACTAAGGCCGATTTCCGAAGAGATATTTTGGCGTTGAGCCCTGATATGATAGCGATAACCACAACGCTTCCCACGCTGGACGATGACTTAGAAAGCCTCACTGTCGCAAAAGAAATTGACAGAAGAATAATTACTATTGCCAAAGGCCCCCATCTTTTTTATTTCGACGAAGAAATTTTAGGTAAAAATAATAATTTAGATTTTATAGTATGGAACGAATCACCGTTTATCTTTAAAGAACTGCTGGAAGAAGAACCTTCTAAAATCGATGGAATGACATTTAGATGCAACGGCAAGATAGTAAAAAATAAAAAAAGAGTTCCGTTAGATACAGATAAATTGCCATCTCCTGCCAGACACCTCCTGAGTAACAGGCTATATCGCACACCTGACACAGACGAGCCAATAGCGTTTGTTATAACCGGTGCGGGATGTCCTTATAGATGTATTTTCTGTAATTCAGGAGTAATATACGGTTACAAACCAAGGAATAGAAACATAAGTTCCATAATCAGCGAGATAGAGCAATGTATCAGAGATTTTAATATAAGAAATTTTTTCTTTAAATCAGAAACCTTCACGCTGGATAAAGGATGGGCGATATCCCTCTGTAAGCAAATCATAGATAGAGAACTTAATATTAGATGGGCAACAAACAGCCGGGTAGACACAATTGATGAAGAGAGGTTGTTTTGGATGAAAGGAGCAGGTTGTTCGGTAATTGGGTTTGGAGCCGAAAGCGGTTCTCAGGAAATACTGAATAGACTGGATAAAAATATAAGCCTAAAACAAACAGAAGCGGCGGTCTTACTATGCAGGCGCTTTGGCATTGAAAGTTTTTTAATCTTTGTTATAGGTTTTCCCTGGGATACCAAAAAAACCCTAAAAGAGACAATGGATTTTATCAGAAGGATAGAGCCCTCCTTTATCGAGGTAAATATTGCCTACCCATTTATCGGCACCCCCCTATATAACTTAACGAAAGAATACAACCTATTGAGCAAGAAAGAACTTACAGGCTATGATTACAGCAATCCCCCTATAAGGACATTTGAACTATCAAGCAGGGATTTGATAAGTTTTAGAAAAAGAATTTTAAGGAGCTTTTATTTAAGGGCAGAATACGCTTTAATGACAATAAAAAAATTAAAATCCCTAAAAGTCTTTTTTAATTATATGCGCTGGGCATTCAGATTTGTTTTGAAAAATGTATAGATAAATTTTGCTATAATGCCCTGTCAAATAAATAAGGGTATGATTAGTCCCTTCCTTAATAGGATTAGGAAGGACTATCCCTTAGGATTGCACAGATTATGCCGAATGTAGTTTCTTTTTTAAATATTTCTTAGGCATCCCGATGCATCTCTAAAGAAGTTGCTACATTCGGGAAAAGACCGATTGCACAGATTAAAACATCATTGCTAAATCGCTGTAATCTTTTTAAAATCGCTGTAATCGATACAATCCTTGTTTTGTAGACATTGTAATATGAAAGCCCTTTTAATAAACCCGCCTACAGGACTTTTTATAAGAGAAGACAGGTGTCAAAGCGCCGTGGGAGATTTTGCCGTTTCTTTTTTAAGACCTCCGCATGACCTTATGCTGATTGCATCCGGCATAAGGGATATAGGGGTTAAATGCTTTATAAAAGATTATCCGGTTGAAAAAAAGACATGGTTAGATTTTAAAAATGACCTTTACGATTTATCTCCCGATATCTTAATCTTAAGCATAACTACCCCTTCTTTAGAAGAAGACCTGAAGGCGTGCAAAATAGCAAAAGAGATTAATCCGAAGATTGTAACGATAGCAAAAGGCGCTCATTTTAATTTGGATGATTCCGTGATTCTCAAGAGTCATAATGAACTGGATATTGTTGTAAGGAATGAGAGTTTTTTAGCTGTAAAAGAGGTTGCCCTAAATAAGAAACCAGAGGATATAAAAGGAATCACCTTTAGGCATAACGGCAAAATAATAAGAAATCCCGATAGAGATTTTTTAGACAATTTGGATAATCTTCCAATCCCGGCAAGAGAACTAATTGATAACAATTTATATACAAGGCCGGATACCGGTCAGGCAATGGCCGTTATAGAAACCGCAAGGGGCTGTCCGTATGAGTGCATATTCTGCCTTGCGTCGCAGGTTTCGGGTAAAAAACTTAGAAAAAGAACGCCGCAGGTGATTATGGATGAGATTGAAGGATGCATCAGGGATTTTAATATCCATAGTTTTCATTTCAAGTCAGATACCTTTACCTGCGATAAGGAATGGGTTAAGACCTTATGCGTAGAAATAATAAGAAGGGGTTTAGCCATAGAATGGATTTGTAATAGCAGGGTTGATACCATAGATGCGGAAATAGCCTCTCTTATGAAGGAAGCAGGCTGTTTTGCAATCGGCTTTGGCGTAGAGAGTGCAAACCAGATGATTCTGGAGAGAATAAAAAAGGGTACAACTGTAAAAGAGGCAAAAGGGGCAATCGAGCTTTGTAAAAATGCCCATATCCTAAGCTACGTCTATTTTATGATAGGTTTTCCCTGGGACACAAATGAGACGGTGTCTGATTCAATAAGATTTGCGATAGAGACGAATCCGGACTTCGTGGATTTTTTTATTGTCTATCCATTTCCTGGAACCGTGCTTGAGGAAATGACCAGAAGCGAAGGCTTATTAAGAAATAACCTCGCCAATATTAAGGCATACGCTATGCCAATCTTAAAGACCTACAAATTAAGCGAAGCAGAATTATATAAAATGCGTAAACTTGCATTAAGGAGGTTCTACCTAAGACATGGTTATATCGCAAGAACACTCCTAAAAACAAGGTCATTCGGGAAAATCAGGAATTATTTAAGAGAAGGAAGCAGGGTTTTTTTAAATGTCCTCTATGGAAAATAGCGAGATTATAAAGGCATTAGAAGCCAATTCGAAAACACCCAATTATAATAAATGGATTTTTGATAATCTTAAGAATTTTCTGGGAGAAAGTATACTTGAGATAGGCTCAGGCATAGGTAATATTACAACCTATATTTCAGAAAATACAGGCTCGCAATTAGTGCTAACGGAAATTCTTGATGAGTTTTTAGCGGTTTTAAAAAAGAGATACGGCTCAAGAAATAATATTAAGATTTTTAAATGCGATGTGCTGGATAAAGAATTTGTAGAGCTTGTTTCTAAGTTCGATATAGATACCGTATTGTGCATAAACGTTCTTGAGCACCTAGAAGATGATTTAAAAGCGCTTTGCCAGATAAAGAGAATAATCAAAAAAGAGGGTCATATAGTAATTCTTGTGCCCGCCTTTAATTTTTTATACAGCCGATGGGATAGTGTTATAGGTCATTATAAAAGATATAATAAGGAAAGGCTTGTGAGATTATTGAGTTTAGCGGGGTTTAGAATAAAAAAAGTTTATTATATGAATTTTATGGGATTTTTT
Source organism: uncultured Planctomycetia bacterium (assembly GCA_964506845.1). Lineage (GTDB taxonomy): Bacteria > Omnitrophota > Gorgyraeia > VGKN01 > VGKN01 > CAZDNS01. Next base: position 26,092 of record CAZDNS010000018.1, read on the forward strand.
GCATGGTTTTTTTCTGCCAAAATTTTAAACCTTAGCCCGGCTTCGGCAAATAGCATTGTTTCTAAACAAGCAATATTTTTTGACAGGTATGCAGTAAATCCATCATCTGTTATCGAGGGCATAGTTCATCCGCCTTTTGGTCTTTCAGTTTTTGCAGTAGGCACACCCGAATAGATATGTTTAGTATAAATTCGTTAATTGCCCATTTAAGATTTATGAGAAAAAAACCCTGCGTGGTATTCAGGGCGTTTAAAGGAGTTTTTAAGAAATCCTTCCTTAAGAGGGATGTGCTGAGAACGGTTGACCTTGCAGTTAGCGGAGATTGCCACTACAGGTGCAATTTTTGTTCTGCCTATTTACTTTATAAGGATAAAAAACCCTATCTTTCGCTTAGCAGTATTAAGAAGGCCTTAAAAGAAGCCTTGCGGCTTGGCGCAATACACCTTAACCTAACAGGAGGAGAGCCCCTTTCAAGGGATTTTGACGAGATATGCGAGATTATAAGAGGTTTTAATCCAAAGGTAAACCTGGTATCAATGGTTACAAACACCCTGTTATTGACATTTGATAAGTTGAAATTACTTAAGAAAGAGGGTCTTGATACCCTGCAGGTGAGCTTAGAAAGCATAGACCCTAAAGTGCATGATACTATGGTGGGCATAGAGGGAAGTTTCAATATGGTTATGAGGGCGATTGACTATGCCAATGCATTAAAATTAAACATTTGTATAAATGTTATAGTTGACAGAAACAATATCGCAGAAATAAATAAACTAGCAGATTTAGGCAGGCGGAAGAATGCCTTTATTGTCCTGGATACAGTATCCACTGTGGGCAGACTAAAGGATAAGCAAGGATTTAGGCTAAACAAGGAATACGAAAAGGCATTTGAGGCATTGTTAAGAAACCCGCTCATAAGACACGATTCCTCAATAAATTTTTCCTTAAAAATGGAATGCCCGGCAGGAAAGGAACGCATACATATCACTGCGTTTGGAGATGTTTTTACCTGCCCTCTGGTTCAGGTTAGCTATGGAAATGTGGAGAAGGAATCCTTAAGGGTTATATACGAAAGATTTGCTAAATACAGACATATCAAGAGGGAGTCTAAATTATGCAAGCATGCCTTTGATGAGGACTATTATAGAACTATTATCAAGCCCTCTGAGGAGATTGTCTCTCCGCCAATTTTTATAGATACTCTGCTTAAGGCAAATGAAAAGATATATAAAAAACTCCATTCAGAACAGGTTATCAAATTATAGCCAGGGTCTATTTTCTTAAGAGAGCCACTATGAGGTCTGCTAACAGGCCTGTGATAAAGATTATTAGAGAAGAAATAAGGATTACTATATCTAATTGCTGCATATGGCCCACGCCGAAGGAGACATCATAGATAGACTTAAGAACCCCTGTCAAGAATAGGAGAAGACCAAGAGGCAGGAATATTCTCAAAGGATAAAAATATAGAATTATTCGTATAATTGCTATTATATAATTTGCTGTGTCTTTTATCGGATGGAACTTTGATTTTCCTATCCGTTTGTAATATTCGATAGGGATGAATTTGACCCCATGGTTGTTACACAAGAAGGCGATTGTCATTGTAGTAACACAGGAAAACCTATCAGGTATTAGATAAAGGTATTTTAACATAATCTCTTTTTTAAAGGCGCGAAATCCTGAGTTCGGGTCGGGTATGTCTGTCTGGGTAAGATATGAAGCAAGTTTTTTGATAAACCATTTTGTGGGGACTCGTAAGAACTTTGTCTTTCCCGCTTCATTAAGCCGCGCTCCTATTACTTGGTCGTATTGCGGGAGGTACTTTAACAATTCCGGTATTTGATGAACAGGATAAGAACCGTCTGCATCCAAGGTTACTATTATGTCTCCATTTGAGTTTATGATACCGGTTTTTCTTGCAGCGCCTGTTCCAAGGTTTGAAGGATGTTGCAGCAGGATCGCCTTTTTTTCTTTTGCTATATCGTATGTTTTATCGCTTGAGCCGTCATCGACAACGATTATTTCATAATCATAGCTGGTTTTTGACATAGTTTCATTTATTAAATCTATGGTTTTGCCTATGGAGAGATCTTCATTTAAGACGGGTAGTATTATACTTATCATTTTGGATATGAGATTAACTTTACTAATACAAATGCAATAAATGGTGTTGTGGCGATAAGAAAGATAATAAGTTTAAGCCCAATTTACTTCTTCGCTGGCGGTGCTCGGAGCCTGTCCGCCGAACAAG